>CAYUPJ010000154.1:0-10551 GCA_964446635.1 uncultured Anaerolineae bacterium | reverse complement strand
GCCTCTGGAAGCCCTTTCTGATTCATAAGGCTTCTGAATCGAAAATCGGCAATCGCCAATCTTCGCTAGGCTATCTTCGCGCCGCAGGTGGGGCAGAACTTGGAGCCTTCGGGCACGTCGGCCTTGCAATTGGGGCAGGTCACCTCGCCACCGATCTTGGCCCCGCATTGGGGGCAGAACTTCGACCCGGCGGGGATCTGAGCCGAGCAACTGGGGCACATCATCGTCGCCGCCTGCGCGCCCGGCTGCATGGCCTGAGCCATCATCTGAGCCATGGCCGCCCCCATGCCCACGCCGGCTCCCAGCCCGACCCCGGCCCCAGCGACGCCGCCAGGCGCTGCTGCCGCCTCGGTCATGGCCCGAGCCGCCTTGAACTGGAGGTAGGCCTGCATGTTGCCGATAGCGCCCATAGCCGCCCGCTCGTCAATGGCCTTGGCCGTATCCTCGGTGGGGCTGATGGAGGTGACGTAGAGGGTCTTAAGGGCTATGCCCAGGGCGTTGAAGTCGTCCTGCACCTTGGCCTTGGCGCCGGCGCCGATCTCATCGTACATGCTGGGCAAATCGAGGATGGATTTCCGCACCTCGCCCAGGAGGTCAGTGAGCTTGGCGATGATGATGCCCCGTAGGAAGCCCTGGATCTGGCTCGTCTCGTAGAGCCCTTGGGTGCCCACGACCTTGTTGACGAAGAGCTGGGGCTCGCTCACCTGCATGGAATAGATACCAAAGGCCCGCAGGCGCACCATGCCCAGCTCGCTATCGCGCAGGGTGATGGCCTCAGGGGTGCCCCACTTCTGCTCCAGGAACTCTCGCAGGTTGACGAAGTAGACCTCGGCCTTGAAAGGCGTTTCCCCGCTGAAGGGGATGCCAATCAGCCTGGTCAGTAGCGGGATGTTAGCCGTGGACACAGTGTGTCGGCCGGGGCCGAAAGTGTCCAGGGCCTTGCCGTCGCGGAAGAAGACGGCCGCCTGGCTCTCGCGCACGATGAGCTGCGACCCCAGGCGGAAATCGCCTGAGCCGTGCTCCGGCAGCCGATGCACCATCTGCCGCCCCGTCTCGTCGAAGAACTCGATCACATCGAAAATCCTTGCCATTTGTTTTCCTCCTTATTTTCCAGCGTCTTAGCGTCATAGCGTCGTGGCGTCTTAGCGTCCCAGCGCTACGACGCTTGTCGCTTGGACGCTATGACGCTTGTAGTATCACATCCTGTCTTTTATTGAACGTATTGTTCACACCCTGGATAGTGCTCACCAGATCGGCTATGGCCTGGGCCACGCCCTCTTTGGCCGTGATAGCCTCGGAGGCTTTGTTGATAGCGTCGGCCACTTTGGGCACCTCATCCATCAGAGCGTTGTCGAACTCGCAGAGAGCGTCGAGTTGCTCCTCCTTGACCTTCACAGCGTCAAAGAAACCGGCGTAGCCGTAGCTGGCTGTCTTGAGCCGATCAATGAGGTATTGCAGCTTCATTACCCCCTCCTCCAGGTCGTCGAGGAGAGCTACCTGTCTGGAGTTGATCAACTGTTTCTGCAGGTTGGTGATCCTCCGCCGCTGTTCCTCAAACTGGCGGGCCAGGTGTTCTCTGAGGAGCTTGTCGGCCTCGCGCCGCATCTCCTTCTCTTTGTAACCCTGGTAGCCGGGGATTTTGACTACAAGCTTCTCCAACCCTCCCAGGGCTTCAGTGACTTTCTCTCTAAGATCCATACTTTCTTACCTCCTTGAAATTTTCAGAAACCAGGTTTTTAGCCGAGGGCTTGGCTCTTTTGCACCAAATAGAGCTTCAAAGGCAACAAACTGTCCATTCAGGCGGGGAAAAACCTGGTTTCTCCACCCAAAAGTTCGCTAGCGAGCCTTCAACTAAGGAATATCTCCGTCCCACAGTAGGGGCAGTTCACCACGCCCTTGCCTGCCAGCTCTAGCTCGCCTCCGCAATTGGGGCATTTGTTGGTCCCCAGTTCTGAGGCCTGCCTGGAGTAGAGGATGCCCTCATCCCAGTTGATGTAGCCTGTGAAGAGCCCTTTGCCTACCAGGTCGTATATCCAGTCCTTCACCTGGTCGCGGGTGGCGTTCAGTTCCAGAGCTGCCTCAGCCACTCGCACCTGGCCCTGAGTGAGTACCATGTTAAGTACCCTCTTCTCTTTCTCGACCTCGGCGAAGGCCGCCGCTTCCTGGCGGCCCTTGACGAACACGAAGCCCCCAACTCCGACCAGGGGCAGCACCACGACGACGAACACCAGTCCGAACCCCAGGATCATGGCTGGCGTTGTGGCCCTGCCCGATGCCGCGCCCGATCCGAAAAAGAGCGCCGCCATCAGGCCAATGGCGATGCCCGCCACGATCATGATTGTCCCTATCGTTTTTCCCGTGCCGGTCATGGTGAACCTCCATTAATCAACATTGGTCGCTTGACGCTAAGACGCCGGGCCGCTTAGGCGCTGCCTAGCCGACGCCTCCCCCACCGCCACCGCCGCCTCCGCCGCCTCCCCCACCTCCGCCGCTGAATCCGCCTCCGCTGCTAGAGGGCGAGCTGGCCAGGGTGCTGGAGGCCGATTCCAGCATGGAGAACAGGCCGCTGCTCATGCTCTCCAGCGAGGTGAATACGCCCTGGGTCGCACCCTCCAGGGAGGGGAGACCGTGGCCCTCGCCTGTGGGAACTGACCGGCCCACCCCGCTTTGGCTGGGATAGCCGTGTCCATAGATGATGGGCGGGTAGGGATAGTACCAGGTAGGAGCAGGGGTCTCGATGGAGGCAAATTTCCTGATCCAGCTCTTTTCCAGGCCGAAGGCGATGGCGTAGGGCAGATACTTGTCGAAGATGTCCGTGGCCTGCTGGAGGTCGTTGTACTTCTCGATGTCGGCCAGATAGCGCTTGAAAGCGCCCCAGTTAGCCGCTACAACTGACCCCTCGCGCGTCTTGCGAGGCATAAAGTAGCCGATGACGATGAGGGCGATGGCGGTAACGCCTAACCCGATGGGGGGGCAGATCGCAGCGCTGCTGTACTTGCTAAGGAGGGCTACGGCGCCGAAGCCCAGAATGCCAGCCACAACTATGCCAGCGATGCCCAGGCCCGCGTAGACCCGGCGCGTTCTCTCAGGGCTGGCCTTGAAGAAGCCCCTTTCCACCACCTCGTCATACAGCTCCCTCCGCAGGGTGGGGATGGCCTTGTAGAACTTCTCCTTGAGATCGGACAAATCAACCTGATTGCGCCCACGGAACAGCTTCTTGATCAGCGTCCTCTCGTAGGGCAACAGAGGCTGCTGGGTGTCCACCAACTGGAAGATGAAATCACGCTTCTTGCCGAGGCCCAAGAAGCCTGGCTCCTGGGTTTCCGTCATGGTCATCACGCCCCGCCGCGCCAGGTCAACGATGGTGGCGACGATGTCCTTCAGGTCGGCCTTCTCGTCGAGGAGGGTGCCCGCTACGCCGGCCGGGAGGTCACTCGGCAGTTCAGCCAGGTAGTCTGCTACCGTACCCACGGGCACGTCTCGCCCTCGGGTATACCAGAGGACGAACAGGGCCAGAGGCCCAGCCACGAGGATCAAGAGGCCGACGGCTCCCAGGCCCAGATCCACCACGGGGCGGTATTTGTCTTCATAGTTGGCCTGTCTATCGTAGGCGGCCTGCCAGGAAGGAGCCGTGCCCTGAACCACGCCGTGGGGAAACTGCACCCGCACTTCCAACTCCTGACCGGGCTGGGTCCGACCTGCGGTGAAGACGACCTCGGAGCCCTTGTTCTGGATTTGCACATCACGGCGCTCGTCGCGGCCTCCGCCGTAGGCTGCGCTCACCAGTTGGGACGGCTCGAAGGCTGCGGGAAGGTGAACCGTCACCACTGAGGCCAGTACAGGGACGTCTCGTTCAGGAAAGACCGCTTTCCAATAGACCTGGTCGCCGCCTTCGTAGAAGCGGAGCCCGCCTTTCACCGTGCACTTGATGGTGTAAGTGTGGGTGGAGTCACGGTAGCCAGGGTAGTACCACTTGATGGTGAAGTCACCATCGTCGTTGTAGAACGTCTCGTAGGTGTAATCGCCGCCCTGTCCAGGTTGATACTGCCGATCTCCCTCCCAGACCTCCACCTCGGCAATGCCCTCCAGCCTGTCGGTGGGAATCTCGCGGTAGCCGAAGCGGAACTCGCCGCTGGTGTAGGTGAACTGCTGGGTTTCCACGATGCGGATGTCGGAATTATCGAGAACCGTGATATCAACGTCCAGGCGATCCCAGATGTAGGTCTTGTCTTGGGCCTGAACAACGCCCGCCAGCCCCAGGAACAAAGCTGTGATGACCAGTAGACCCAGAAGCTTTTCTTTTTTCATGAAACCTTGCCTTTCTGTGATCCGTCGAATATGCTGGGATATTTACCTATCCAAGCTGAAAGTGACTTTTCACCTTTGAGGTTATGAGGTTCACTTCACCAAGACCAGAATCTCCTCTGGTCGCGTTACGGAAGGCAAAGCGGCATCGCGAAAAGATCGTGCTCCTCAAAATCTTCTATGTTCACCTCTCCCTCAGCAAACAGCCAGTCCCAAAATGCTTTTTCCTCCTCGTCCGAGAGATTTAGATACTCTTCATACGTTAGCCCACCTATGAACTCCTCGGCAGGCGAGGGAGCAACACCGCCGCGCATTTCCAGCGCCTGGCGGCGGAAGTCCTCCGCTACAGCTTCTCTTGAAACCTCAACTGGTTGCACCTCTCTGAGGGCGGGCACTAATCCTACCAGTTGAGCCAGCTCCTCGCCGTTGAGCTTTTGTAGGACAGCGGCCGCTCGCTTCACTCGCCGTGATATCTTGGCAGTTGTTTGTGCCATCGTCTTCACCCCCTGTCGTCATTATGCTCCAATTGTCTACCTCGCAGTTCATGAAGCGTAACTGAACTAAACGTTCAAATTGACTCCAAACTAACGCTCACGATTCTGATCCATATTCCTCCGATTTCTCGCGCACAGTATACGTCGGCGTTAGTGTTACCAGTGGTTGGAAAACCTTCGCCTCTTCTCTTTCCCTCCGAAACTTGAAGGTCCTCACTGCGTCCTTGAACGATTCCAGATAAGCATAATAATCTTCAGCGACGGCTGTGTAGGCCAACTCATAGAACTGGGGACCCTTTTTGAACATGATTTTTCTCTCTATGATGGGGGTTTCTTTAGCATTTACGTTGTTGATTGGCAAAGGGAAGGTATAGCTGATCTCGATCTCTACGGCATCAACACCGACGAGGGTACCCCAAGCACGAGAGATTTCACGGAAGTTCGCGGAGGACTCGTATTTGGCTAGATAGTCGGCTATCATCTCGTCTAGCGTAGTGAACGCCCCACCTTTTTCCCGCGCGGGGATTACGCTGACGATTAACGACAGCGTGAAGGTGTCCGCTTCGTTTCGGGGGCCCGCGATGAAGACCTCACTATAATCCTTCTCCTCGATTTCCCGCACCTTCCAACCAGTAGGGTAAAGGAAAGAGAAGTCGAGTTTCGGGTTAGTGCTTGTGAATTTGGCGCAGCTTTCTCCCTCAGTCATTGTCTATTACCTCCTCATTGCCAGTATTCGGGTAGGTCAGGATAGAGCCGGCGAATCATTTCCTTGGCTTCCTTCTCTCCTTTGGCAATCATTTCAGCTACCCGATCGCATTGCTTGTCCGTCTCGTTCCTTTTAACTTGGTTCCAAACCTCTGCTTGCGTTTTGAAAGCGTGATATTCTTGCTCAATCGAATCGGGTTGATCCCACTGGACGTGAGTACCCTCATGGGCCAAATGGGCAGCCAAGACATTCGGTGATGTATCCTTGAGACCTTCGTTGACCGTTATCTCGTTGGTCTCTGAATCAAACTGCGCGATCGCTCCCTGCTCCATAGGATCAAATCGAATTGCGGTGCCATGCTCCCGAATTATCTCCGCAGTAAGCTGGCCGGTATCGCTAGTTTCCAGTCTCTGCAAGCCCTCGGCAAGCTCCCCTTTTTCTTTTGCATCGCCTACAACTGTGTAATCCTGTGAGGATTGGGTGGGTTCTCCTTCGATGGCCCGGATGGTCTCGAGACTAGGCTGCCACCCACGAGGGATTTCACCTTCCGCCTCCTCCAATTCACGCGGTTCGTCTTCATCCAATTCATGCCAAGCTCCTGGCATTCTCTTCTCCTTCGGGGTGTATCTCACAATGCTGACTACCAAATAGGAAGGTCACAGTGGTCTCACGGTCAGATTGCATCCCTTAACTGCTGGGCGGCATGTAAGTATTGCTCTGCGCCTGAACAACGCCCGCCGGGCTCAAGAGCAGAGCCGTGATGACTAATAGACCCAGAAGCCTTTCCTTTCTCATAGAACCCTGCCTTTCTGCCATCTGTCGAGTATACGGGGGATATTATACTCTATCCAAACTGAAAAGGGAAATTCAATACACCAATTTGTAACGGCGGACAGTCGGGCCGAGAAAGGATTTTACAGTCCGCGGCCTTCGTAGTAAAATAAGTGTGCTTATACCCATCCTAAGCATGAATGCACCAGCTTGCTGCGTCCAGCGCAAATTCCGGCATCCGAAGTGAGCTAGAGCGAATAATTAGCGCAATTCGCCTGCCATACACTGGAAGAAGGAGAACCATGAAAGCGCAACTATTCACCATATTCGTTCTCGTTGTTGGCTTGGCCCTCGTCTTGACGTGGGCGGTGGCCGCCCAGGGGCCGGAGCCGTCCGTTGCCCCGCAGCACGGCGAGCCACCGCCCCAGCCGACGCCGGCCTGGGATTGGGACGGCGAGAAGCCCTTCCGACAACCTGTGGCTCCGGCGGGCGTTGGTAACCAGGCCGTGAGCCCCACCACTCTGACCCTGGGCCAGCCGGTGTTGGGTTTCCGCTATGCGCGGACCTTTGGCGAGACCGAGGTGCCTTACTTTGATGATGCCGAGCATCTCAATGACCCTGCTGGCGTTGGCATCGACGGCACTAACGTCTGGATTGCGGAAGGTATGGGCCGCCGTGCCCTCAAGTATGCCAGCGACGGCACCTTCTTGATGAAAATCGGCAGGGCCGGCTTTTATTACGGGACCGGAACGACCCTCTCGTGTTTGCGTGACGTGGCGGTGGACGGGGGTGGCAACATCTGGGTAGTTGATGGAGCTCATCACGTGGTCAAGTTCAACTCCAGTGGCAGCTTTGTGGATGAACTGGGCGTGACTTGGAACTCTGGGACGGGCAACGACCGCTTCAATGATCCGTACAGCATCGCCTTTGACAGGGTCGGCAACCTCTACATCAGTGACAGCGGGAATCACCGCATTCAGGTCTTTAACAGCAATGGTATCTACTCGACCACCATCGGTGTGACCGGCGTCCCCGGCTCGGACAATACCCACTTCAACAGCCCACGCCACATCAGTGTGGACAGCAACAACCGGCTCTACGTGGCCGATGCCAACAACCATCGCGTCCAGGTTTTCGACGTGTCCAACGTCTCGGCCATCACGTATGTGGCGACAATCGGTATATCAGGCGTGTCCGGCTCGGATAACGCTCACTTCAATTCACCACAGGGAGTCGCTGTAGATGTGACCAGAGGGCGGATCTACGTCGCCGATGCCTTCAACTGGTGTGTCCAGGTGTTCGACTACACCACGCGGGAGTATCTGAGGGCTCTGACTGCTTATGTGTGTTGTCCAGAAGACGTGGCGGTGGACTCAGCAGGCAACCTCTATGTGGCTGAGCCAGGGGACTCCCGGGTGCAGCAGCTTGACAGTAACCTGAACTATGTGCGCACTTATGGGACCACCGGTGTACCTTACCTGACCGATGGCTCGCACTACAATCGACCGTTTGGTGTGGCGGTAACGCCAGATGGCGGCAGCATCTACATCGGTGAGGCGGCGGGGCGACGGCTGATCAAACTGAACGCTGCCGGCATGCCTCAATGGATAATAGGCGAGGCTGGTATCTGGGGCAATGACAACGAGCACTTCGGCTGGGGCGGGGATGTGGCTGTGGACGTAGCGGGGCGAGTGTATGTTGGTGACCTCGGCAATTGTCGTATCCAGATTTACAACCCAGACGGCTCGTACTATGCTACCCTGAGCACTGGCTGCGGCGCCGGTGACGATCAGTTCATCGATCCAATTGGTCTCACCGTCGCACCCAACGGTGAAATCTATGTGGCCGATACAGTGAATCATCGAGTGCAAATCTTCAACAGCGAGCGAGTCCACGTGGCCACCATGGGTGTGACCGGTGTGCCAACCTCAACGAACGCTGGTTTCAACAGCCCGATGGATGTGGCAGTAGACAGCCGGGGCACCATCTATATCTCCGATAATGGCAACCATAGAGTGCAGGTCTTCGATAGCAGCCGGACCTACGTGCGCACCATCGGTACGACAGGGGTTCCAGGGGGCGGGTTTGATTGCCTCAACAACCCGACCCACCTGACCGTAGATACCGATGACGACCTCTACATTGCCGATAGTGGGAACGCCCGGGTGCAAGTGTTTGACAGCAGTGGTGCTTATCTGACCACCGTGGGTGGCAGTTACGGCAGTGCCCCCGGACAGATGCGTGATCTGAACGGCTTGGCTGTAGACGTGGCAGGCAATCTCTACGCGGCGGAGTATGGTAACCACCGTGTCCAGAAATTCGCCCCGTACACCTTTGCGGTCACTAATACAGATACCTACGGATGGTTCCCCAATGGTGACTTTGCATATACTTACACCCTCGTCCTCACTGAGGTTTACAGCAGGCCAACGGCTATATCACTGGGGTTAATCCCTGAGCCAACCTGGCCTTTTACCAGCAGCCTTTCCGCAGCCAATGTCAACCTTCCAGCCCAGGGTACTGTCACGGTCACAGCTTGGGTAACTATTCCATCCGCCGCTATCCTTCCGACCACCTGGCTCAGCCAGACAACCTTCACCGTCACCTTCTCGGATCTGACGACGGGCGCACCGCTGACGGAGACCCTTCTCAGGGCTGCTGTGCCCCTGCCAAAACACGATCCGCCGCATACCCTCTTGAACACAGATGATGTCACCAGGATGAAAAGCTGGGCTGCCACCTATGCCTGGGCAGCCAGCCTGCGGGATCAAATTGTCAGTAATGCCAATGCCTGGCCAGCCAAGTACCTGAGCGACTACAATTTGACCAGCCCGGATTTGCCACCAGAGGGTGGCCAGTGGTCCGATTGGTACATCTGTCCCGACGGCACCGAGTTGCAATATGTGCCTACCCATTCACCACCGCACTATTGTCCCAGCACAGGCCAGTACTATGTATCGCCGCCGCAATGGCCTGATCGCCCTGCTCTCTACGATCAGGTTATTTACGGACGTCGTCACTACAATCTCGCACAGTATGCAAGGTTCTTGGGATTAGCCTATCAGCTTACAGGTAACCATGCCTATGCTGACAGCGCAGCCTCCATTCTTCGTGCCTATGCCACCAGATACCTAACCTATCCTCAACATGACACAAATGGCAACGCGACCCCATCGGGTGGTCGAGTCACTTCCGAAACCTTGAGTGAAGCGGAATGGCTGATTGACATGGCTTGGGCCTATGACCTGATTGCTTCCAGTGATGCTCTCTCCCCAGCCGATCATGCTGCCATCGCCACCGGGCTGCTCCGCCCGGCTGTCACCGTGATCGAAGGTCATGCTACGTTTGGTAACTGGCAGACCTGGCACAATGCGGCAATGGCTATCGCAGGTCTAGCTCTAGATGATCCGCGCCCTGTTGCAAATGCCTTCTGCGATTCGGGCAATGGATTCTTTGCCCAATTGGCTCAAGAAGTCGTCGATGGGTTCTGGCGGGAAGGCTCTTGGACTTATCACTTTTTTGCTCTGAACGCGCTACTTTACATGGCCGAGATGGGCGTGCAGGCCAATCTCGATCCGTATGCCTATCCCAACCTTCGCGCCATGCTAACAGCACCGCTGCAGATGGCTGCGCCGGACCTGACCCTGCCTGCCTTTAACGATAGCATGGTCTATCCACTGGCAAGCGGTTGGTACAACTGGCTCTATGAGGTTGGCTATAATCGCTACCGGTATCCGGACATGTTGATCCCGCTGTCCAGGATGCGACGTCCCTGGCAGGCCCTGCTCTGGGGCGCGGAGTCCCTGCCAGCTCCGATCATAGCAGTCCCGATGACCAGCGCCCTGTTCTCAAAAGCGGGGTATGCCGCGCTGCGCACTGGACCCCCTGACGATCTGCGCTACCTTGTCTTCGACTTCGGTCCCCACGGCGGCTGGCACGGCCACTACGACAAACTCGGCTACGTTCCGTATGCCCTGGGCAAAACTCTCGGTACTGACCCTGGCACGCACTCGTATGCCTCGGCTTTGCACGATGGCTGGGATAGGACGACCGTCGCCCACAACACAGTCGTCGTGGATGAGCAGAATCAACTCGAAGCCACCGGCAATTTGCATCGCTATCTGGGGCTACCAGCCCTCAGCCTGGCTACAGCGGATGCCGGGCCTGTCTACCCCAATTGGGCCGCTATCACTCGAACCCTGGTGCTCAATGCCGATTACTGGTTGGATGTAGCGAGAGCCACCAGTCTGGATGGTAATCTCCATCGCTACGACT
>CAYUPJ010000153.1:8746-10557 GCA_964446635.1 uncultured Anaerolineae bacterium | reverse complement strand
TCGCTCGCAATGACATCCTTTGTTGGGCCACGACAGCGAATTTAACAATGTCGAGATAAGCGAGGGATTGTGGCTTACAAGTACGTTGCTTATACGAAAGCTGGAGGGCGCGTGCAAGGGGTACTCAACGTTTCCACAGAGGCAGCGGCGGAGGAGGCGCTCTGGAAATCGGAGTACATCATTGTCAACCTGCGGCAGGTGCGGCCCGGGGCCGATCTAGCGGTGTTGATGCCCTCCTTTTTTGGGGTCAAAAGCAGGGACTTGATTGTCTTCAGTCGTCAATTAGCAACCTTGATCGAGTCAGGCATCACCATCCTGGCCGGCCTTCAGATGTTGGCTGAGGAGGGCACCAGTAAGGCCCTGAAAACGGCCCTGGAAAAGGTCAGCGAAGATGTGCGGGAAGGCGAGACCCTCTCCGATGCGCTAAAGAAGCGGCCTCATATCTTCCCTCCCATCTACGGTCGGATGATCGAGATAGGGGAGCGGATGGGCAACATGGAGGGAGTGCTGCGACAGGTGGCTACTTACATGGATAAACGGGAGGCTCTGGTCCGTAAGCTGCGCGGGGCCATGGCTTACCCGGCATTTATCATCTCCCTGGCCCTTGGGGTGGCGTTCTTAATGATCACCTTCACCCTGCCGGGCATCATGGGCCTCTTTGGCGAGTTCGAGATAGAATTGCCCATCACCACCAGGATCCTGATCGCTATTACCAACTTCAGCTCGGCCCATCGGACCCAACTACTGGTCGGGGCCGTACTGGTGATCCTCGTGCTGGTTTTGTATATCAAGACTCCTATCGGCCGGCGGCAGAAAGATACGTTGCTCCTGAAACTCCCGGTCATAAGCGGCATCAATATTCAGAGCAATATGTCTCAACTTTGTCATACCATGTCCATCCTCCTGAGAGCAGGGTTACCTATGGCTGAGATCATGAACCTGATCATGGAGACGATGGGGAACGTCATCCTGAAGGAGGCCGTTCAGAGGGTGCGTACGGAGATGTTGCAGGGACAGGGCCTCTCCCAGCCCATGAGACAAGAGAAGCTTTTCCCCAAGCTGCTGGTCCAGATGGTCCGGGTTGGCGAGGAGACAGGCACCCTGGATGCGAACCTGGAGACGTTGGCCATTTTTTATGAGGAGGAGGCGGATCGCAAGATAAATGCCCTCACGAGCATGATGGAGCCCGCCTTGATGATCCTTATCGGGGGGATGGTAGGCTTCCTCGCTGTCTCGGTGATTATGCCTATGTATACCATGATAGGCTCGATGCGGTAGTGAGGATGAGGAAAAAGATCGGTTGTGGGCTGCCGCTGATCATCGTGTTGACCGTCATCTACGCCAGCGAGACGGCGATCCTGGGTTTTGTCTATCGCTTCCTGTCCCAAGAGCCCTACAAGCTCGTCGCTCCGCCCATCGTCATTGTCGCTATGGTTGTGGCCTGGGTAGCGATCTTTGTGGACATGAAGAAGGGGGGTAAGCGGTGAGGTTAGCTGCCTTTGCGCAAGGTATTTTGATCAACCGAGAACCTGCTCCGAATCTTTACCCGACCTTAACCCTATTTTGGTTTTGGGTCTTGACAGGAGCAGGGGAATCTGCTATAATGTAATCAAAAGTTTATCACCAATTACACAAGGTCCGACACAGGCAAACCCATCGAAAGGTGGGGGCGCAAAGCCACGGGTCTAAATTAGCGAATGGCGGATGGCAGATGGCGGATGGCTGATGGCGGATGGCAGATGGCGAATGGCTGATGGCGGATGGCAGATAGCGAATGGCAGATAGCGGATGGCTGATAGCGGATGGCAGAT
>CAYUPJ010000153.1:0-8646 GCA_964446635.1 uncultured Anaerolineae bacterium | reverse complement strand
GCGGATGGCAGATAGCGAATGGCAGATAGCGGATGGCTGATAGCGGATGGCAGATGGCGAATGGCAGATAGCGGATGGCAGATGGCGAATGGCAGATAGCGGATGGCAGGTGGCAAATCACTATCAGCTATCGGCTATTAGCTATCGGCTATTAGCTATCAGCTATCAGCTATCAGCTATCAGCTATCAGCTATTAGCTATTAGCTATCGGCTATTAGCTATCGGCTATTAGCTATTAGCTATCGGCTATTAGCTAATAGGGCGGCCGGGCTGCCGAAGACAGGTTTCAGAGAAGCGTGCTGTTTGAAGCAGGTCGGTTTCCAGCGCGCTTTTTTGGTAGATTTTGGATTGCTCGGCTGAGCAGTTACGGAGAGAGGTAAGTGGTGAAGCGGACTGTTCTGACAAATGAGAAGGGGGAGAGCCTGGTGGAGGTGTTGGTGGCGGTGGCTCTCGCAGCCATCATTCTCACCATTTTCCTCTCCGCCCTCTCCACCGGCGTTTTTAGCGTGGGCGTGGTTCACAAACGGGTGACGGCGGAGAACATTGCCCGCGCGCAATTGGAACATGTCCAGAAGACAGGCTTTGTCGCTGGCACCGACTACTACACTCCCACTGCCATCCCGCACATGGGCTACAGTGCTGCGATTTCTGCGACAACTATAATAACCGACCTGCAACTAATCACCATTACTGTCTCTCACAATGGCGAATCCGTGTTTACGATAGGGAGCTACAAGGTGCACCGATGATTAGGGGTGAGAGGGGAATAACCCTGACTGAACTATTAGTGGCTCTAGCCATTACCGGGCTGATAATTGGCACCCTTGTCACGGCCATCTTCCAGATTTTCGATATTACCGGCCGGGGCAACAGTGAGCTGGTGGTTCAACATGACCTGCAGAACGCCGCCACCTGGCTCAACCGCGATGTGCTCAGTGCTTCCGAAGCGGAGGTCATTGGCTCTCGGATGGTCTTGACGATCCCTACATCCATTACTGATACCATCAACATCACCTATACCTATTCTGAAGTGGACGGGACTTTGACCCGGGATTCTGGCGGTTCAGCCTCGATAATAGCCAGGTACGTTTATTCCGACCCCTTTCCATCACTACCAGAGCCGATTGAGGCTCCTAACGTGGTAACGGTGACCCTTCACTCTAGGAAGGGGGATTTCCCTCCTGGAAGCGGCACGTTTGCTCTGAAGATGCGCCCCGGTGAGTCCATAGCGACCACGCGGTTGTGCCAAGTCACTGGTGCCGAGAGTCTGGGGTTTGATGGTAGCACAGTCAGTTGGGTCATCACAAACACCGGCCAGACTTCGCCATCTATTGATGAGATCTACATTACCTGGCCAAGCGACGACAACGGAGAGCTTACCTTGATCGATCTCGACGCAAGCACAATATGGGATGGGTTGCATGACTCGCCAGCGCCTATTAGCGGGCCATGGCAGCCTGGGAGTCGAGAGGTATATAGTGGAACCCAGACGCTTGAATTCAGTTTCTTGTCAAATGCCCTCGCTGACGAAGCCCAGTACTCGATCACTATCACCTTAACCGACAAATGTACATTCCCATTCCCCCCCAATCCCTGATCAAAAGGAGCACCTCATGCTGAAGAAAGTTATTTCGGATGAAAGCGGGCGGGCTTTGGCCTTGACCCTCATTATCCTGGGTATTGGTGTCTTGCTCATCCCCACCTTCCTGGCCCATGCCAGCACCAACCTCTTCGCCTCTCAAGCCACCGAAGAGGGCTTGAAGGAACAGTATGCAGCAGATGCAGGAGTGGAATATGCGCTGTACAGGCTTGCCAATAATGATTGTCCCGATGGATGCGATGTGCCCTTTGATACACCGACCTTGGCGAACAACATGCCAGTAACGGTAACGGTGGAAAGTGAAGGTATTTATTACAAGATCACGTCCACAGCCGAGGATACTGTGATTCGCTCGTACGTAGAGTATTCACCTGGGGGCAATTTGGAAATCTATAAGGGTGCTTTGGTGAGCGCGGGCGATATATGGTTGAAAAGAGAATGCACGGTATATGGCGATATTCGTTACGGCGGCAATTTTACTCCCACACCGCCATTCACGCACATCGGCGATGTGATAACTGGTACTATAAAGTTTCCATCTAGCGATGAGTTTGCTCAAACCTATAAGGATGAGGCATTGGCGGGTGGTACTTACACTGGCAATAAGACTATCCCAATGGGCAGCAAAATTTCCCTGGGGCCACTGTATATTACTGGCAATCTATCTGTGCTCAAGAATAGTGTGATAACCCTTACGGGTACTATCTACGTTGAGGGTAGTATTGATGTTGATTTGGACAGCGAATTTAGAGGATCGGGTAGCATAGTTGCCGTAGGCAATGTTTATTTGTCAAAAATGACAGACTATGGCACGGCCGCTGGTGATGTCATCATGTCTATTACTGGGAATATTACGTTTAAGAAGGAAGCTGACGTGGAAGCGTTGATATATGCTCCTGACGGATCTATCACATTCGATAAAGAAGGTGATGTAACGGGCGGTGTGGTCGGCGGATATATCCAGGCAGACAAGCTCAACCTTTTTGCGTATGATGCCAGTTTCTACGATGCGTTTGAATTGCCTGGCTACGAAGAGCCTGGGTTTAGGGTGAGGACATACAACATTAACCCGTAGTCTAAACAAGCTTGTGACAATCGTGGTCAAAGCACCTTTTTAATTGCATAAGATCCGATAAAGGCAAACCCATCGAAAGGTGGGGACGCAAAGCCACGGGTCTGCATTAGCAGATGGCTGATGGCAGATAGCAGATAGTAAATCGTTATCAGCTATCAGCCCTTAGTTAATAGGACGGCCGGGCTGCCGAAGACAGATTTCGAGAAGCGTGCTGTTGGGAAGCAGGTCGGCCGACAGCACGCTTTTTATGGGCCTGGCGAAACGATAGGGAGTGCATGTGAGATGGATGAGAGAAGGAAGTTTATTACCCATCGTTTTCAATTTCTGGTATCCCCCAGGAGGGGAAAGACCACGAACAAGCAACAAGCCTGCCCAATCATCAAAGCCTTTCGTCTCTTTTTGACCGGCGTCCTGCTGGCAGCGCTGGTTCTGCTGGGCGCGGCGCTGGGCGTCATGCCCGTGTCGGTGACCCGCGCGGCCAACATCACTGTTACCACCTTGGACGACGAAAATGGCACTTGCGAGACCGGTAGCGGCTGCTCACTGCGGGAGGCCATCGCAGAGGCCACCGCCGGTCAGGAAATTGACTTCAGTGTCACAGGCACCATTACCCTGACCAACGGTCAACTCTTCATCAACAAAAACTTGACCATCACCGGCCCCGGTGCGGCCAGCCTGACCATCAGCGGTGGCGGCAACTACCGTGTGCTATATGTGAACCCCGGCATCACGTTGAATTTGACCAATATCACCATCGCCAATGGCAACGCCGGCAGCAACCTCGGCGGCGGCATCTACAACAAAGGCACGCTGAACATCATCAACAGCACCCTCTCCGGTAACACAGCCTCATCTGGCGGTGGCGTATACAACGAAGGCACATTGGACATCAACAACAGTACCGTCTTCGGTAACACAGCCACCTCTGGGCCTGGTGGCGGCGTCTGCAGCAGAGGCACGCTGGTGGACATCAGCAACTGCACCATCTCCGGTAACACAGCCGACACCTCTGGCGGCGGCCTCTACAATCAAGGCGCGGTGAACATCAGCGACAGCACCCTATCCGGTAACATGGCCACCACCGTCGGCGGTGGCATCTACAACTACTCTGGCACGGTGGACATCGGCAATAGCACCTTCTCCGGTAACACAGCCACAACTCTCGGCGGCGGCATCTACAACAATGACACGGTGCTCATCAGCAACAGCACTCTCTCCAGTAACGAAGCCTCCTCTGGGGGCGGCATCTACAACAACATCGGCACGGTGAACATCAACAGCAACACCTTGTCCGGTAACACAACCACCAGCAACGGCGCCGGCATCTACAACAATGATATAGTGAATATCAGCAACAGCACTCTCTCTGGTAACAATGCCAGCAACATCGGCGGTGGCATCTATAACAATGACACAGCGAACATCAGCAACAGCACTCTCTCCGGTAACAGTGCCAGCAGTGGCGGCGGTATCTACAACAACTTCGATGACACGGTGAATATACAGAATTCAATTATCACCAACAGCACGTTGGGTTGGGATTGTACTGGCCCTGGTAAGTTTTTGAGTAGCGACAACAGCAACCTGATAGATGATCATGACAGTGGCGCTTGTAGTGGTATCAGCACGGCTGCCGTCACCAACTTCGACATCACCCTGGCCGACAACGGCGGGCCCACCCGGACGCACGCTCTGCTGGATGGCAGCAGCAACGCTATTGATGCCGTCACCGACTGCACCATCATCAGCACCAGCACGGCCCCTCCCCCTAACAATGCTGGGGCCACCATCATCACCGATCAGCGTAACTATAGTCGGCCCGCAGGTGCAAGTTGTGACATCGGCGCGTTTGAATACGGCTCTACGACTACACCGACGCCAACGGACACGCCCACCACTACCTCGACGCCCACGGGAACCGACACACCCACGGCCACGGCAACCCACACGCCGACATCTACGCCTACCGACACACCGACACCAACAGACACGCCGACAGTGACCAGCACACCAACGGACACTGGCACGCCCACCATCACCCCAACGCCCACCGATACGCCTACCATCACCCATACGCCGACCGATACGCCGACGGCCACCCCAACCAGTACCCCGACGGTCACGGCAACTCCCACCAACACACCCACGGTCACGGAAACTCCCACGCCGACGCCCACCAGCACGCCTGCCAACGTCACCTGCAACGTCACCGAGCTCATCAACGCCATCAACACCGCCAACGGCAGCGGGGGGGCTGACACCATTAACCTGGCGGCTGGCTGCACCTACACCCTCGACACCGTGAACAACACCACCGACGGCCCCAACGGCTTGCCCTCCATCACCAGCCAGATCACCATCAACGGCAACGGCGCTACCATCAAGCGTGGCAGTGGTGACACATTCCGCATCTTCCACGTGGCCAGTGGCGGCGACCTGACGCTGACCAACATCACCATCACCAACGGCAACGCTGGCGGCAAACACGGCGGCGGCATCTACAACCTAGGTACGCTCAACATCAGCAACAGCACCCTCTACAGTAACACAGCCACCTACGGCGGTGGCATCATGAACAGCGGTGGCACGGTGGACATCAGCAATAGCACCCTCTCCGGTAACACAGGCAGTTACGGCGGTGGCATCTGCAACGGCGGCACGCTGAACGTCACCAATAGCACCTTCTCTGGTAACACGGCCAGCGAGAACGGCGGCGGTATCTACGGCGGCACGGTCCATATCAAAAACACCATCCTTGCTGGCAATACCCCCAACAATTGCGATGTCACGGTGACGTCCCAGGACTACAACCTGGAGAGTGGCACGGACTGTGGCTTCACTCAACCTAGTGACTTACAGGGCGCTACGGCCAACCTTGGCCCCTTGCAAGACAACGGCGGCCCCACCTGGACCCGCGCCCTGCTCGCCGGTAGCCAGGCTATTAACCACATTCCCTCTGGTACCAACGGCTGCGGCACTACCTACACCACCGACCAGCGCGGCGCTGATCGGGCCAAGGGGTCCGGCCATGGCGGTGATCAATGTGACATTGGGGCGTATGAATACGACTCTGCGCCATGCACTCTCGTTGGCGACGTTGACGACGATGGCGACGTAGATGCCGCGGACGTCATGCTCGTTGCTGGCTCTTGGCATTGCCAGAACGGCGGGGGTTGCTACGATGGGCGCTATGACCTCGACCAAGACGGCGACATTGACATAGTAGACATTATGCTGGTGGTGGCGCATTGGGGAGAGGCTTGTTAGCGAGCCGAGGATTAGAAGCCGAGGATTAGAAATCCCCGTCTCAACACCGCCAATGGCAACGGGCAGGCTGATACCATTAACCTGGCGGCAGGCTGCACTTACACACTCACGGATGGCCCATTCCCTGCCGACGGCGACAACGGCCTGCCCTCCATCATCAGTCAGATCACCATCAACGGCAACGGCGCTACCATCGAGCGTGGCAGCGAAGGGTGGCATCCCTGGCGTTTTTTCATAGGGCATCTGTCTTAAGCTGACGAATATGGGGGAAGGGGGAAAATGGATGATGGAAGGGGATGAAACTTCCCTTTATCTTGTATACTCGGCGACGATTTCGTCCGGGGTCTTGTAGGGGATAGTAGCTTCGATAGCGCGAAAGTGTTCGTCGTAAGCCACGAGGGTTGTGCAACCTGCCGTGTGGGCAGCAATGGCGTGGGGTACGTCAGTTGCATCTCGCAGAGCGGAGAATAGTCTGGCTTTGAGCATCTTATCCTCTCGTCGTGGGAGGGGAACGTACAGGAGGCGGCTGGACAAGATGGTTGACAATGCTTCACGAGCTAGTTCGCTTCCTACTTCCCAGTCCGGTTCTGTGTTGCTGATGGCGATCACCAACAACTCGTGCAGGGCATAGAACGAGGTAACCGCCTTGGTTACTCCCTGGTTGACCAGTTGGAACAGCTCAGAGGTAACCTGGAACCGGAAAGGTTCCATCGTTTTGGTCAGGGTGTAGGCCAGGAGCACTGAAGTGTCCAAGTAGAGCATCAGGCCTTCTCCACAGTCGGCGTGATGCTTGCCTGGAGCTGTTGCCCTGAGGGGACGATAGGCTCAGCCTGACGGCTCGTCGAAGGAGCAGCCAAAAGGTCCAACCCTTCCAAAGCCTGAGGCGAGATCAGGAGAACCTTGAGCAGCTCCCGCGAGAGAAGCAAAGCCAGGGGGGTGAGTGCTTCGGACAGGATGCGATCGGCACTTTCCCTGCGCCCTTCGTGAAGAATTTCGTCGAAGGTCTTGCCCGTAACATACTCTGAGAAGTCTTTACCAGCCATTGTCTGATTCCTCTCTATTGATTTTTAGTAACTGCTCAGCCCGTGTCATTGCGAGGAGCGTTTTTTGCGACGAAGCAATCTCCTCCTTGCGGCTGGGGGATTGCTTCGCTTCGCTCGCAATGACAGCCTGAGTAGTTACGATTTTTATTATATCATGATACGAGCAGAAAAGCAAACGAAGGAAAAGGCCATGCACAAGCAGCAAAAACGCACCGTGATCAAGACCTCCCGCTTCTTTTTGCTCACCGTCCTGTTGGCCGGGATGGCCCTGGGCGCGATTCCGCTCCCGGTGGTCCGCGCGGCAGACTTTAATCCTGGTTGCATCGTCGGTGATCTCATCAGCGCTATCAACACCGCCAATGGCAACGGCCAGCCCGACACCATTAACCTGGAGGCCAGCTGCACTTACACGCTGACCATCGTGAACAACACCACCGACGGCCCCAATGGTTTGCCCTCCATCACCAGCCAGATCATCATCCATGGCAACGGCGCCACAATCGAGCGCAGCAGCGCCGGCGGCACACCCAACTTCCGCATTTTCCACGTAGCGGCCAGTGGCGGCGACCTGACGCTGACCGACGTCACCATCGCCAATGGCAATGCCAGCGGCAACCCCGGCGGCGGCATTTTCAGCAAGGGCGTGCTGAACATCAGCAACAGCACCCTCTACAGTAACACAGCCGACCTCGGCGGCGGCATCATGAACAGCGGCGGTACGCTGAACATCAACAACAGCACCCTCTCAGGTAACACAGCCACCAACGGCTGCGGCACCACCTACACCACCGACCAGCGTGGCTATTGTCGGCCATACCCCTCAGAGTCTGACTGTGACATCGGCGCGTATGAATACGGTACCATCTTTGGTGACGTCAACTGCGACTGCGACGTAGCTGCCGCGGACGTCATGCTCGTTGTTGGCTCTTGGCAGTGCCAGAGCGGCGAGGGTTGCTACGATGGGCGCTATGACCTCGACCAAGACGGCGACATTGACATAGTAGACATTATGCTGGTGGCGCATTGGGGAGAGGCTTGTTAGTGGGCCGAGGATTAGGGCCGAGGATTGGAAATCCCCGTCTCCATTCGTTGACAGCCGAGGATTAGAAATCCCCGTCTGAAGTTGAAAAGCGCCCTCAGGCGCTGAAGTTAGGCCCTGCGGGGCCTTCTCAGCTTCAGACGTCGAATTCCATTCGGCGGCCTAAAAGTCCAGGTTAGTTGTGTGAAACAGCACTAACCGGCCGTCGGCCGGGCTTCTATAATCTCATTAGTAGAGCGTTGCAGAATTGCCGTAGTATAGGCCCTTGTGGCCGTTTTTGCGCCTAAAAGAAGCCCGCACAACGCCCACAAGGGGCTAAACTACGAATTCCGCAACGCTCTCATTAGGGCGCCTTCCTAACTTGACAATGTTAGATCTCGCGCCAAGTGTCATTGCGAGTCGGCCATGGCGCAGCCCGCCATTCTAAAGGACAGAAACTTGCAAGTTTCTGAGTAAGAGCGGAGCAGAGCCTGCCCTGAGCCTGCCGAAGGGAAGCAATCCCCACCGTTGCTTGCAATTGGAAGCGGGAGATTGCTTCGCCGCCCCTTCGTTGCGCTCAGGGCTTCGGCTACTCAGAAACTTGTCTGTCATTGCGAGCAAAGCGAAGCAATCCCCACTCCGC
>CAYUPJ010000152.1:0-10601 GCA_964446635.1 uncultured Anaerolineae bacterium | reverse complement strand
TAGAATGGCGGGCTGCGCCATGGCCGACTCGCAATGACACGGGCTGAGCAGTTACCTGCAAAGTTGAAAGAGGTGAACCAGCTCTAACTAAATTTGAACCACTTACTGCCCTCGGTGAGTTGGCCGGAATTGCCGATATCGCCTGCAGAAATTTGACAAAGCTTGGGTGTGCGGTATAATTGGAGTATTTCCCACCCCATGCTATGTGGGAAATACCCAGAATATCACCTAAGCCAAGGAGGAAGGCAATGACCATGCGCAGAGTAGCCGTCGTCGGCGCCGGAATGACCAAATTCATGCGCCGGGCTCAAGAGACGGCCAAGGAATTGGCTTTTGAGGCCACCCGGATGGCCCTCGATTCTTGCGAGATGACCCTGGACGACATTGATTGTGTCGTCCACGGCACCGCCCCCGATGCCTTCGACGGCGTGCACATGAAGGGGGAGTATCTCAGCGACGGGTCAGGGGCCTGGCGCAAGCCGTATTCGCGCTGCTACGTGGGCGGCGGCACCGGCGTCATGGCCCCCATCCACGGCTGGTACCACGTGGCTTCGGGGCTGTTCGACACCTGCCTGGTGGTCTGCGAGGAGAAGATGTCCAGTTGTATGCCCCATCCCCAGGCAGCTTTCCTGACCATCTTCGACCACACCACCGAACGGCCGCTGAAGCCCAACCTGTTGTGGATCTTCGCCATTGAGATGAACCGCTACATGCACCGCCACGGCCTGGAGAAGAAGGACATCGCTCTGGTATCGGTCAAGAACAAGCGCAACGCGGCCGATCACCCTTGCGCACTGCTGGGCGACCCGAACATCACCGTAGAGGACGTTTTGAACTCCGAGGTATTGGCCTGGCCGGTGCAACGCCTGGACGTGAGCCCGGTGAGCGATGGGGCGGTGGCCCTTGTCCTGGCTGCCGAGCACGTGGCCAAACGCATCACCGACAAGCCAGTGTGGATCAAGGGGGTAGGCTGGTCTCTGGACACTGCCTACTGGACTAACCGCGACCTCTATTATCCCAAGTACGTGGAGTACGCGGCCCGCATGGCCTACGATATGGCCGGCATCACCGAGCCCCGCAAGCAGATCCACATCGTGGAGCCTTACGACCCCTTCGATTACAAGGAATTGCATCATCTGGAGGGCTTGCTCCTGTGCGAGAAGGGCGAAGCGCCGCGCCTCACGGCCGATGGGGTAACCCAGCGGGATGGCGACATGCCCGTTTGCCCTTCGGGAGGGTTGTTGGGGGTGGGCAACCCCATCGCTGCCGCCGGCCTGATGAAGGTGGCCGAGATTTTTTGGCAACTGCGGGGCGAAGCCGGCAAGCGCCAGGTGCCCGGCAAGCCGACCACGGGCCTGGCCCAGGCCTGGGGCGACCTGATGCAGGTCGGCACAGTGGTCGTGATGGGAACTTAGAGAAGGAGACCAAGATGACTGTCAAGATCAAGGAATTCCCTGGGACATCCTTAAAAGAGACTGATTTCGAGGAAGGCAATATCCTCTTCACTGACTGGACCCCCAAGGCCGAATATGCCTGGGATGCAGGCGTGGCCATCGGCCGCTACCTGGCGGAGTTGAAGGAGGGGCGGATCATTGGTGTCCGCTGCCGCCACTGCCGCCGCACGGTGCTGCCGCCGCGCAATTTCTGTGAGTGGTGCTTTGAGCCCATGAGCGAGTGGGTCTATCTCCAGGACACGGGGGTGGTGAACACCTTCTCTCTCTGCTACGTCACCTGGGACATGGTGCGCGTCAAAGAACCCGAGATCCCGGCGGTGATTGAGATTGATGGCGCTTCTCCTGGCATGGGTATCTTACACCTTCTGGGCGAAGTTGACCCCAAGGAGGTGAAGATCGGCATGAGGGTCAAGGCTGTCTGGAAGCCGCCGGAGGAGCGCGAGGGGGCAATCACGGACATCAAGTACTTCAAGCCAATATCCAATATCTAATATCCAATTAGATATTAGGTATTGGGTATTGAGGAGGGTAATATGCCCATTCTGGAAAAAGTTGACAAGCTTCATCATACCATCGCCTGGCCCGGCGACATCCCCATCACCAATCGCTACACGGCAGGCATCGCTGGCGAGAGGTTCTTCCGCGAGATCAAGGATCACGCCCGCTTTCTGGGCACCCGCTGCGAAGCGTGTGGCCTCACCTACGTGCCACCCACCATGTTTTGCGAGCGCTGCTTTGCCCAACTGGACGCTTGGATGGAGGTTGCCAGCACGGGGACGGTGTTTACCTACACCGTGTTGCACCTGGACCTGGACGATAAGCCGCTGGCGGAGCCCGACATCCTGGCCTACGTCAAACTGGACGGCAGTGACGGTGGGCTGGTGCACCGGCTACGGGAGGTCAGGCCCGACCAGGTAGAGATCGGCATGAGGGTGGAGGCTGTCTTCAAGCCGGAGGCTGAGCGGGAGGGTTCGATATTGGATATTAGGTATTTCAGAGCCGTGGGTTCGTGAGTTCGTAAATTCGTAGATTCGGGATTCGTGGATTCGTAACCACGAATTTACGAATCCACGAGCCTGCGAGCCTACGAATCTACGGATAAGGAGGCGCGATTGACCGATCCGATAGCGGAGATCATATCCAGCGCACGCCGAGAGCAAAGGGTTTACCTGCTGGAACACGAGTGCAAGGCCATCCTGAAAAGCAGCGGCGTGCCCACCACAAGTTGTTTGGTTGCTAAATCCGAGGAAGACACGGTCAGCATTAGCGAGGCGATAGGATACCCGGTGGTGTTGAAAATCCTATCGCCGGAGGTCGTCCACAAATCGGACGCCGGAGGGGTGAAGCTCAACCTGGGCAGGGAGGAGGTGAAGGAGGCCTACCACGAGCTTGTTGCCAGGTTCAAAGGCTGCCACGTAATCGGCGTGAGCGTTCAGGAGATGGCGAAACCGGGGCTGGAGGTGATCGTCGGCGCAACGAGGGACGCCACCTTTGGCCCCGTTTTGATGTTTGGGCTGGGCGGCGTTTTTGTTGAAGTGCTGAAGGGCGTCTCTTTCAGGGTTATCCCAGTAACCGAGGGCGATGTCCAGGAGATGATGGAGGAGGTCAGGGGCTACGAGCTTCTTCAGGGCTACCGAGTGAATCAGCGAACCAGCGAATCAGCGAATTGGCGAGTCGGCGAATCAGCGAATTGGCGAGTCGGCGAATCGGAGAGCCAAGGACGGTCCGCCGACATCGCCAGCCTGAGGGACATTTTGCTGAAAGTTTCCGAGTTGGTGACGGCCTACCCGGCCATCAAAGAGGTGGATCTGAACCCCGTCTTCGCCTACCCCGATGGGAGCCTGGTGGTTGATGCCAGGATGATCCTGGAGGAGGAAACCTCGAGGCAGGTTTTCGTAGCGCCCAAGACAGACCCTTCGACAGAGCTCAGGGCAGGCCTCACTGCCGCGTTCGAGCCGCAAAGTGTGGCCGTTGTGGGGGCCAGCACCACTCCTGGGAAAGCCGGCTTCAACATCCTCGATAACCTGCTGAGGCTGGGGTACGAGGGGGAGGTCTACCCCGTCAATCCGAAGGCGGAGGAGATCTTGGGCCGCCAGACGTATCCTGCTGTTGATCAAATCCCCCACCAGGTGGACATGGCCATCATCGCCACACCTGCGAGGGTCGTGGTGGACGTGATGAAGGATTGTGCCAGGAAGGGGATCAAGGCGGCCATCATCATCAGCTCCGGCTTTGCCGAGGAGAGCCAGGAGGGGAGACAACTGGAAGATGTGGTCATGACCATTGCCCGACAGGCTGGCATCCGGGTCCTCGGACCGAACACCACTGGCATCCTGAACGGTGAGAATCGCTTCACCTCTTCTTTCCTTCCCATCTCCGTAGACAAGCTGCGCTCCGGCAACGTGGCCTTCATCGCCCAGACCGGCCTTTTCCTGGGGGTGTTGTTCGAGCACATCGTCTCTTCCCAGCACTTTGGCATCAGCAAGGTGGTGGGCCTGGGCAACAAGGCCGATGTGGACGACGCCGACATCCTGGAGTATCTGGCCGGGGACGCGCAGACCAAAGTCGTAGCCATGTACATCGAGGGGCTGAGGGACGGCGGCAGGTTCCTGAGAGTGGCGAAGGAAATCGCCAGGGAGAAGCCCATCGTCGTCCTCAAATCGGGAACTACCGAGGCTGGCGCCAAGGCGGCCCTGTCGCACACGGCATCCCTGGCCGGCAGGGCCGAGGTCTTCGACGCAGCCTGCAGGCAGGCGGGCATCTCGAGGGTCCACAGCTTCGAGGAACTCCTCGACGTGGTCAAGGCTTTCTCCTTTCTCCCTCTACCCAGGGGGAACAGGGTGGCGGTCATCCACTACACAGGGGCGGCCTGCGTCCTCGCCGCCGACGCCTGCCAGAAAGCCTGCCCTGAGCTCTGCCGAAGGGAGGGGCTTGAGCTAGCCGAGTTCTCGCCGGCGACGGTGGAAGCCTTCAGTGAGATAACGCCCACCTGGCACAGGATCAAGAACCCCGTAGACCTCTGGCCGGCTATCGAACGACATTGGGTGGAGACGGCCTACGGCGTGGCCATTGAGGCCCTGCTGCGCGACGAGGGGGTGGACGCGCTGGTGATCAGCCTCTTCGCCATGCCCCGCTTTGAGACCTACAACCCCAACTTCGATTTGCTGCGGGCCGCTGGCAAGCCAGTGCTCTTCTGTGTCGAAGGGAACGAGGAACTCGTGAGGGCATTGGTTGGGAGGATCGAGGGCCAGGGCTTCCCTGTTTACCCCCAGGTGAACAGGGCCATCTTCGCCCTCTCTCACTTAAGCAAACAGGCTGGCCCTGTCTGCCGACAGGCAGGCCTTCGAAAAAAGGTCACAAGTGTTTGACAGGGCAGAACCCTTCGTGATAGAATACACGTATGTTTCGACAGGCTCAACACAAGGCTTTTGTTCTCAAAGATAGAGGAGGATAGTCATGGAAATCCTGTTAGAAGGCGAGGGGGAACTTATTGGCTGGCATGACCCCGATGAGAACCGAAAATGGATCCTGGAGAACAAATCCAGGGACCTGTATGACAAGCGGATGAGCGTGAAGGAGGCGGTGGGAAAGTTCGTCCACGATGGGGACTACATTGCCTGTGGTGGGTTTGGTCATATCAGGACCCCCATGGCCTTGATCTACGAGATCATCCGCCAGGGGAGGCGCAACCTGGCCATGGCTGGCAAGACGGCCGTCCACGACATTGACATCCTCATCGGCGCGGGTTGCGTGACCAGGGTGGAGGTGGCCTATGCCTTCGGCCACGAGTTGAGGGGCCTCTCCCCGGCTGGTAGGAGAGCGGTGGAGACGGGCCAGTGCAAGGTAGTGGCCGAGATTTCCAACGCCGGCTACCAGTGGCGCTTCCTGGCCGGGATGATGGGGGTGCCCTTCATCCCCTCCCGCAACATGATGGGCACCGATACCCTGAAGAAGAGTTGCTGCAAGGTAGTGAAGGACCCCTGGAGCGGAAAGCCCATCTGCCTCATCCCTGCCGCCTATCCCGACGTGGCCATGCTCCAGGTCCACCGCTGCGACATCTACGGCAACGCCCAGATAGACGGCATCCTGGTGGAGGATTTCGAGCTGGCCAGGGCGGCCCGGCGGGTGATCATCGCCACCGAGGAGATCGTTGACGAGGAAGTCATTAGAGCCGAGCCATACCGCACTGCCATACCCTTCTTCCTGGTGGATGCTGTCTGCGAGGTCCCCTACGGTGCCCACCCTGCCGAGATGCCTTACCTATACTTCTACGACGAGGAGCACATCGGCGAATGGCTGGAGCTTTCCAGGACTCCTGAGGGGACGAAGCAGTACTTCGACAAGTACGTCTTCGGCGTGAAGGACTTCGAGGAATACCTGGAGCTCGTCGGGGGCGTCAGGAAGCTCAACTACCTGAAGAGGGTGGAACGATTCCAAGAGCCGATGAAGGCTCCATGGTTGGAGAAGAAGTGAAGGAGTACACCAATGGCTCATCAAGCGACAGAATACAACCCAAGGGAACTTCAAGCCTGCGTGGCTTCAAGTATGCTGGAGAATAAAAAATCCGTCTTCGTGGGCACGGGCCTGCCGATGATTGCTTCCATGCTGGCCCAGAGGACTCATGCTCCAGGCCTGCTGATCATCTTCGAGGCCGGCGGAATGGGCCCTCAATCTCCCGTTTTGCCCATCTCTGTGGGAGATTCCCGCACCTTCTACAGGGCAGTGGCCGCCTCCAGCATGCACGATGCCATGTCCATAACCCAGGCCGGCTATCTTGACTACGGCTTCCTTGGCGCAGCTCAGATAGATATGTACGGGAACATCAATACCACCGTCATTGGCGACTGGGAGAAACCTAAGGTGCGCTTACCTGGAAGCGGCGGGGCCAACGATGTGGGCTCCCTCTGCCCCCGCACGATCATCATCATGGGTCAGGACAAGAGGCGCTTCGTGGAGAGAGTAGATTTCGTTACCACGCCTGGGTATCTGGATGGCCCAGGCGCCAGAGAGAGGGCCGGGCTTCCTGAGGCAAGTGGCCCCTATCGAGTGATTACTCAGCTCGGCGTCTACGGCTTCGACGAGGAAACGAAGATGATGAAGCTTCTGGCCGTCCATCCTGGCGTCAGCATAGAGAACATCAAAGAGAGCAGCTCCTTCGAGATCATCATCCCCGAGAAAGTGGAGACTACCGAGCCTCCCACGGAGGAGGAGCTCCGCCTATTGCATGAGATAGACCCTACCGGGATGTCCATCGGGAAGTGATCAGCGGGGCCGATCAGCAGATAACGACTCCAGGTGACTCTCCGATACCTCAAGGGCGAGGCCATTTCTTGGTGCTTCGCCCTCTTGTCTTTTTAGACAACAGCTTCTGCTTGATTTTTACGATTTTGACAAGTCTATCGTTATGAGGTATCATTGAGGCAGGGAGCGGGGGTAGCTGTGACTAGCGTTAGCATCAAAGGCACAAGGAATGGTTTGTTAGTGACCTTGGGTGCAGGGGAGCTGGCGAGGGTCTTGGCGGAACTCGAGGAGCGCCTGAATGGCACGGCTTCCTTCTTCAAGGGAGCGTGGGTGTCCTTAGCGGTGGGACAGCGGGAACTGTCCATCGAGGAAATAGGACACATCAAAGCCTTGCTGGCTCAAAACGAGGTTGTTCTGGGGATGGTGATTAGCGAAGCGCCAGTCACTAGAGCCGCTGCTCGCCACCTGGGCCTGGAGACCAAGCGCGGTCCCTGTCCCCAACCACTACCAGAACGGGGGGGCGAAGAGGAGTTCAGCGAGGGGGCTCTAGTCCATTGCACCGTGCGCTCAGGGCAAATCATCCGGCATCCAGGCCACGTGGTGGTCATCGGCGACGTGAACGCCGGTGCTGAGGTCATCGCGGGCGGCGACGTCGTCATCTGGGGAAGGCTTAGTGGTACGGTGCACGCCGGCGCCACAGGCGACGACCAGGCCGTCGTGTGCGCCCTGGATCTGGAGCCCACCCAACTGCGCATTGGTAAACACATCGCCCGCCCGCCGGAGGAGACACCAGGCCGCCGACCTGTACCGGAGATGGCCTTCGTTCAGGGGGGAAGGATTATCGTCAGGGCTTGGAAGGCTAGCTTCTAGCATCGTTAGGAACAAGAAGCCGGCAATCAGGTTTCCAGCATCCAGGAGAAAAGACTATGGCAGCTAAGGTTATCACGATCACCTCGGGCAAGGGAGGGGTGGGCAAAACCACTGCCACCGCCAACCTGAGCGTCGCCTTGGCCCTGTTGGGCCATCGGGTGGTGGCGGTTGACGCCGACATCGGCCTGCGCAATCTGGATGTGGTGATGGGCCTGGAAAACCGCATTGTGTACGACATTGTGGATGTCACTGAGGGGCATTGCCGCCTGCGCCAGGCGCTCATCAGGGACAAGCGCGTGCCAGAACTGTATCTCTTGCCTGCGGCCCAGACCCGCGATAAAACCGCTGTCAGCCCCGAGGACATGATCGGACTCTGTGACCAGATGCGTAACGATTTCGATTTCATTTTGATTGATTCACCTGCCGGGATCGAACGGGGCTTCCGCAATGCCATCGCGCCAGCCGATAAGGTGCTCATCATTACCACGCCCGAGGTCTCAGCCGTCCGCGACGCCGACCGCATCATCGGCCTGATCGAAGCCGAGGAGAAGGGACCCGCCAGCCTGATCATCAACCGCATAAAGCCGGAGATGGTGCGTTACGGCGATATGCTGAACACAGCCGATGTCCTTGAGATCCTGGCCATAGACCTGATAGGAATTGTCCCCGACGACAAGGCCATCATTGTCTCCACGAACAAGGGCGTGCCTATCGTTCTGGATGATAAGGCTCCGGCTGGCCTGGCTTTCCACAACATTGCCCGACGTTTGCTGGGCGAGGAGGTCCCCTTCCTGGATATCAGGGAGGAGCCCAATCTTCTTGAACGCTTTGTTCGCTTTGTTCGTCAGGGATAGGCTTGTCCTGAGCCTGTCGAAGGGGGGTAAGCATGGGAATTCTAAACCGGTTATTCGGACAACGCGAGCCATCCAGCGGGGAGATCGCCAAAGAACGCCTGCAGTTGGTGCTAGCCTACGACCGAGTCAAGATCTCTCCGGAGCTTTTGCAGACCCTTAAGAACGAGCTCATCACCGCCATCTCTAAGCACGTGGAGATAGATCGCGAGGGAGTGGAGGTCACCTTCTCTCAAGGCAAGAGGCGCAGTCGGCTCATAGCTGACATCCCCCTCCTGGACGCTCACCGGCCGAGACGATGAGGCAAGATTTGGGTGACAGATGGATCGGAAGTTATGGCGTAACTTTGATTTTGTGTTGCTAACGGCCACGGTACTCTTAATAACCTTCGGCGTGGCCATGATTCACAGCGCCACGCTGGACACACCGGACCTGAAAGACTTGCCCCTCAGGCAGGCTATCTTGGCGCTGGTGGGTCTGGTCTTGTTGTTATTGGTGGCCGCCATTGATTATCGCTTCCTAGAAAGCCTGCAAAAGCCCCTTTACGTCCTGATCATTGCCTCTTTACTACTGGTTCTCGTTGTAGGGCAGGTAACCCATGGGGCACAGCGCTGGATATCAGGCTCTTCCCTTCAGCCCTCGGAATTGGTCAAGGTCTTGGTCATCGTGACCCTGGCTCAATTCCTGGCCCACCACGAGAAAGACATAGGGCGTTTCCGCTACATCCTGATGACGATTATCCATGTGGTCGTGCCTATAGTTTTGATTTATCTCCAGCCTCATTTGGGAACGGTGATTGTCCTGGCGGTGGTCTGGCTGGCTATGGTCTTGATGGCCGGGATGCGCCTGTTGCATCTCAGCATTCTGGGCTTTGTTGGCCTTCTGGCAACGCCACTCATCTGGTTCTCCCTCGAGGATTACATGCAGAAACGACTACTCCTCTTCCTTAACCCAGCCCAAGACCCGGCCGCTAGATACAACATTGACCAGGCCCTGATCAGTATCGGCTCCGGCGGGTGGCTGGGAAAGGGGTATGCCAGCGGCAGCCAGAGCCAGTTACACTTTCTGAGGGTGCGGCACACCGATTTCATTTTCTCCGTCATTGGCGAGGAGATGGGGTTTGTGGGGGCACTGCTACTGTTCACTCTCATTGGTATTGTTCTGTGGCGGATTCTTAGGGCGGCCAGCCTGGCTCGTGATAGCTTTGGCCGCCTGATCGCCTGCGGGGTGGCTGCTTTGATCTTCTTCCAGGCCGTGGTCAACATCGGCATGAACCTGGGCTTGCTGCCGGTGATAGGTATCCCTCTGCCTTTTATTAGCTCTGGCGGTAGTTCGTTAGTCGCCCTTCTTATAGCCGAGGGGTTGGTACAGAGCGTGGTGATGAGGTATAGGAAGATAGAGTTCTAATCACGAAGCGCAGCAAGAAACCACCTCATCGGGAGAGGATATGGAAGGGTCGTGTAACATAGTACCAGTACACCCTTTATCGTTGGGAGTCTCCCCGACAGGCCAGGTCTCAAAGATGTGGGTGGGCACGTAGTTGAGCCTGCCGGTGCCGAAGTTGTCCTTGAAATCCAGATTGGCATCGCCCACCAGCAAGACGTAGAGCGGGGGCACGGCCCAATGGTGATAAGCGTGGCTCAGAAAATCGCGGATAGCCTGGGGATCGAAGATACCGTAGTTGAACTCGTCGTAGATGTCCGTAACTCTGACCATTTTGATTTGCAGGCCCTGGCCTTGGCGATGGCTCGCCAGAGGCAGTATGCTATCGTAGAACGTTTCGTGGGTGATGATAACATAGTCGGCGGCGTTGGTCGGCGATTTCAGGTCTGAAGGTTGATCCATGATCATGGCCGCAGGAGTCTTCCTTTGCGCTGAGGTCAAGGCCAGGTAGCGGGTCTGTCCTGTGATGGTATCTTGAAACCTGACGGTGTAGGTGCCTTCGCCTGGTTCGATCAGCGGATTGACCATGCGAACCACGTTGGCCGGATCAGTGATGTTGAAAATGGAAACTTCGTCGTCGTTGAAGTTGGTTATTACGAACTGGTAGGTTCCATTTCAATTATGACACAGGTTGAGTGAACTGACAAAAAAAGCCATTCGTCTGAAATGATCAGCGAATGGCTTTTAATCTTCGAGCCTTTTTTACCGGCGGACACGTCCATCTACATAGCTTCCATAATCC
>CAYUPJ010000151.1:0-10650 GCA_964446635.1 uncultured Anaerolineae bacterium | reverse complement strand
CTCGGGTGACAGGTTGTTGGTAGGCGACGATGGCCAGGGTCTCCAATGCTGGCGCGGAGAGCCTGCTGCTCAAATCCAAATCAAGGAAGCGCTCGATGTAAGGAGCAGCCTCGGGGGCAGTGACCATCTGCACCTGTTCTCCTTTGCGCTGGAGACGCAGCCCTCGCCGCTCATACTCCTCACTCAAACCTCGCAGTGCTTCCTCAATGGCCTCCCGATGGACACCAATGGCCGACGCCAAATGTCCAATGGCCACCGGCTCATCGGCAACGAAGAGGAGGCTCTCGATCAAGGGTTTGATTTCCAACTAGACGTCCTCTGAGAGCATTTACTTCCCTGTGAGAGGGGGAGCTTCCTCTGGGATAATGGGCTCGGGCGTAAGATAGGGAGCAGACTTGGGGGCAATCTGCGACCCTACGGAGAAGGGAGTGTGTTTGATGTTAGCCCTGACCTTGCGCAGCTTCAGTCCCATCTTGTCCTCGACGGCTTCCTTGACCACCTGGCAAATCTCCTCGGTCTTGGACGGGACATCAACGTCTGGACTCATCTCCAAGTCGAGTTCCACCTCGACGCCGCCCCTCCTGCCTATGATGTCCGGCTTCACAGAGATCACGCCGTCAAGCTGACTGACCTTGTGCTCCACCCGGCGAGCGACGGAATCCACGGTCAACTCTGCTATGCCGCCGCTGATCCTCTGAACCCTGATGGCCCCGGGGCGCCGCCGCCTGATCTCCAGCCAGATTAACACGCTGCAGACAACGTCCACCAGCAAAGCCAGGATGACACCTATCATCAGCAAGAGGGGCTGAACGACTAGCGCCAGGTTCGCATCCAGGTTCCACAGCCACCGCTGCACGACTTCGATCATCGGCTTAGGCACCACCAGCACCACGGTCATGACAATGATGGTCGCCAAGAGGAACAAGATCACTACCACGCGATTAAATGTGTTCATCAGGAAACCTCCTTCTTTGTTGTAGTTACGCGGAAACCCGCGTGTCATCTGCAATTATACACCATCTTTTCTCCTTCGTCCAATGGTGCCTGTCAATGCTAGCCACCAGGGCCAACAACGCTACCAAGCTGATGGCAGCTCCAAGCTTGAACGAGAGGGGATCATAGATGAACTCCACTCTGTGCTGGCCTGCAGGCAAGTACACGGCCCGGAAGAGAAGGTTCGCTCGGTAGATGGGCGTCTCCACGCCGTCAATTAGCGCCCGCCAGCCAGGATAGTGGGCATCGGTCAGAACCAAATAGCCTTCCTCCGCCAGATTGGCGGAAATCACGATGCGCTCTGGCTCGTAGGACAAGATCTCCACCCCATCTTCACTGTCGGCATGTACGGAAGGAACCTCGTGCCTGTCTGAAGCCAAGATCACCTCCTCCTCAGGACGAAAAGAGGGATCCAGCATGGCCACAATGGCCGCCTCATCGTCCAGTACTCGCGCCCGATGTACGACGAAGGCTCGCGGCAGATTGTCCAGGTTCTCGTAGATCTTCACATCACCGCTGTGCACCAGGCGGAAGCGCCCCTCGGTGGAAACAACCACAGGCCAGAAGGTGGCCGTCCTATCGTCAATGAGGCTGAGCCCCCGCAGGTGTAGCCGGCCAGCCGGGGCTAAATATTCAATGGAGATTCGTCGAGGTATCAGGGCTGCGCCAAACTCCAGGCGAGCGATGTAGTCATTCCCTTGGGGGTTGTCCCGCCAATGACGGCAGACCCTAGCCTGGTCGTGCCGAACCACGCCCACAGCATATTCGCCCTCCGCCGTCTCAATGCCAGCCCGCAGGACATGGCCCTGCACTGCTCCCAGTTCATCGGTAATGGTCACCTGCGCCACAGGCACACCATTGGCTAGGTCCTGCACCTCCTCCAGGTGCGAGACCAGGCCCAAGGAGGTAGCGGCAAAGTCGGGCAGCTCCGTCACTGTCACCTGAGAAGCTACTCCAGGGCCCAAAACGGCCTCGTGACCGAGGTCGTAGTAGACATCATCAACCCAAACGTCGTCCACCTTGTCGGTGATGACGTATTTGACGTTGAGCAAACTCAGGATCCGAGATGGCGGTATCTCCCTCAATTGCTCCCGCAAGCGGCCATCGGGCGACGGCTCGGGCAGGAAGAGGCGTTGCAGCTCGACGTAGCGTTTGAGGGGGAGGACTCCGCCGTCGTAGCCATCAACGCTGGGGATCTGGTAGACGAGGGGCAGGTTGGGAGCCAAGATTTCCTTCAGCTTGGTGACCACCACGTAGTCATAGATAGCCTGAGGGGAGAGTTGGTCCTGGAAAATCTGTCGTATCTCCCCCAGATCGCCAGGGTCAAAGGTCAGGCCTGAGATACTGAGGAAGCGGTCCGTTGGTTGCCCAACGGCCAAAAGGTGCGCCGGGGCAGTGCGCAGGGAGGAGTAGGCTTGCGGAGCGGTGGGATGATTGTAGGCCAAGCCACGGCTAGCGGCGAAGAGCTCCCCGACGACAGTCAGGGCAACCACAAAGGGAAAAACGGGCCGCGTCGCGTGGGCCGAGAGCCCCAGCCAGAGCAAGATCAGAGCCAAAAGAGCCAAAAGGGGCCAGGCTAAGAGGGTGGAGCGGCTGGGGAAATCGAGGAAGGGAGAGAGGAAAACCAGGAGGGCGGCCAATACGCCGACCGCGATCAGCAGGCGGCGACGGAAAAAGCGCGATAGCTCCCCCCCAACCGAGACGAGGAGAGGGGGAGAGGGGGGGACGGGGAGAAAACCCACCTTGCTCCTTGTCTCCCCATCCCCTTGTCTCCCTGTCTCAGTTGGGGGGGGCGAACCGACCACCTCGGCCTTAGCAAAGAGGGGATAACTCAGAAAGTCCACCCCCAGCCCCGCCAGCATGGCCCCGCCGAAGGTGTAAATGTACAGCCAGCGAGCCGGCGCTCGGAAGAGGTCGAAGCCTGGCACCAGCTTGTACAGGACGAAGTAAAAGGGGTTGTACCCCCCCAGGCCCAGGAACAGTCCCAGGGCCGTCAGGAAGATGAGGAAAGGCCGCGCCGGATGGCGCCGCTGGAACAGGGCCCCAACGAGGGCCAAGGCCAGAGCGACGATGCCCAGATAGGCAATGTACTCGCTGAAGACCTCTTCGCCACCGAAGGTCGGCAGCAAGGAAAGGAGCAACAAACGCGGCTTGAGGGAGAAGGAGGCTGCCTCACGATAGGATAGCCCCCCGCCTCGCACCGAGAGCCGCGAAAGCTCCAAAGTCGGCAGCAACTGAACCGCCGCCAGAGCCACGCCGATGATCACCACCAAGAAATAGACCAACAAACTGCGCCCAACCTCTCTCTTCCCCCACCTTCTCCATAGCGATGGAAAGATCGCATAGGCCCCCAAGGCAAACAAGGTGATGTACGACGACTGAGTGTGGCCTGCCGTAAACTGCACTCCCACCACCAATCCGGCCAGCAGAACGTACAGCCACCGCCACCCCAAAGGTTTCCCCCGAGCCAGGTCGAAGAGCAGGAAGAGCAGCGGCAACCAGACAGAGCAGTTCAACTGGTTGATGTGTTCCACCTGAGCGCCAACGAACCCGCTGAAGGCGAAAACCGCAGCCGCCAACCAGGCTCCCCACTGTCGTAGTCCCAGCGAGAGGCGAGCATAGAGGTAAGCAAAGAGGCCCGCCAGGAAGACGTGCAGTACGATGGAGTAGCTCACCATCTTAGGCACAGGCAACCAGTAGAGGGGAACGTTCAGGGGATAGAAAAGCGCTGTCTGGGCGTTGGCCAGAAAGGGCACGCCCATGAAGAGATATGGATTCCACAAAGGCAGGCGGCCCAGGCGAATAGCTTCGGCAGCGTAAGCCTTGTAAGGATAGAAATAGGTGAAAACATCCAACCCCACCAGGATGAGGTTGGTGAAGGTGATCTTCCAGAAGAAGGCCAGCGTTGAGGCAAGCAAGGTGGCAATGGCTAGAAGGTCTCTTCCAACCTCCAGCCTCCAGCCTCCAGCCTCCAATTTCCAATTTCCAACCCTTCGACTGGGCTCAGGGCAGGCTTCCAAGTCCAAACTTCTCACTAGTGATCCTCGATACGGTAAACGGTGAAGGAGATGCTGCCGTCACGTCGGTAGGTCCGATAGACACGACAGAGCGCCCCCCCTTCCTCAGCCAGAGCATCCCTCACCCCTGCGGTAGACTTGTCACTTGGGAAGACGATGTAACGCTGAGCGTTGTCTACCTGGCGTGCATTCTCAGCCAGCTCCTTAGGGGAAGGGTACCAGCGGAGCACCAGGGGAAAGTCGAACATGTAGAAAGAGTAGTGCCAGCCCAGCCAGTGATGGTAAAGGATAGACCCGGCGGGAACACGATCTCGGAAATAGGCAGCTACGGCTTCGATGCCATCGTAGGCTCCGTGGTCCCCACCGATCGGATATCCGCTCCGTGCCGCTTCCAAGGCTGGCCCGGTCAATGTAGCGACCAACAAGACGACCGCGAAAAAACCTCGAAGGTGTAGCTGTTTGTGGAGATCCACCCTCCCCCTGCCCCTCCCTGGGAGGGAGGGGTGACCGCTCGCCAGCCAGATGATCCTCGCCAGCAGAATCAGCAAGAGGGGAACCAGACCCAGGAGGTAGCGATCCCAGACGTTGAAACTAAACACCCAGTGGCCTAGCAGGAAAAGGATAACGAAGGCTGACAAGGCGACATCGAACAAAGTCGCCCGCTCTCCTCTCCGCCAGCCCAGGTCATAGAGCAGGAGACAAGGCAAGCCACCCCATAACAAGATATTGAGCAGGGGTGAAGCAGTGATGTAATGCAGGATGTCAGCCCAATCCCCAATCCGCCCGACCAACTGGGTGGGGTCTACCAAGGTCAGGCCGCCGTAGCTGATGATGCTCCGCTCAAAGTAGTTGGGCTGCAACTGCCAGCGCAGGGAATCCCACCAGGCAACGGGGGCCATCACGGCCACGAAACCCAACGCAAAAAAGAGCCCTTCCCTCAAGCCCCCCCTCAGTCCCCTCACAAGGGTAGGTTTTTTGTCGCCAGGGCGTCGCCCGCAGCCCTCACCCACCCCCAACCCCCTCCCTCTCCCAGAATTGGGAGAGGGAGGGGGCCAGGGGGAAGGAGAGGGTGTGAGGCGACGGGCGGCGATAGCTACGGCCAGCGGCACAAAGAGAAGGCCCTGTTGCTTGGTGGCCGCTGCCAATCCCAGCATGAGTCCCGACCAACCCAAACTTCCGCTCGCCGCAAAACAGAGGGCAGCCAAAACCCAGGCTACCATCAGGGGATCGGTGAAGGCCGTAGGAGCAAAGAGGATGTTGAAGGGCGAGAGCGCCATCAGGATGGCCGCCAGCACAGCCACGGCTCGCCCATAGAGTCGCGAAGCCAGGCAGTAGAGAAGGGCCATGCTGACCACGCTACCCATTTCGCTGGGCAGACGGGCCGCCACCTCCGAGGGGCCAAAGAGTTTGAAGCAGAGGGCCAGGGCGTAAATGAAAAGGGGAGGTTTATCAACGGGGAAGTGATTCAAGATCGGGTCACGCCCGGTGGCGATTTGCAGGGCCCAGAAGCTGTAGAGGGCCTCGTCCTGATGGAAGCGGTTCGCGCCGATGGGGGCAAGTCGAAGAACCGCTCCTACGAGCATCAGCAACGCCAGGCTCAACACTACCCAACGACCGCCAACCCAACCCATCAGTCCCTTCATGAAACGATCAATCAACAAACCGATACTTGATCAGGGTCCACAGAGCCGTGATGCCGTCACGCCAAGTTAGCTTCTTGCCCTCGTGATATTCCCGTCCCTGGTAAGAGATGGGCACTTCGTGGATGCGATAGCCCCTTTTCAGCAGCTTGGCCGTGATCTCAGGTTCGAGCTCAAAGCGGCGTGAACGCAAAGGGATGGACTTGATAACCTCGGCCCTGAAGACCTTGTAACAGGTCTCCATGTCGCTCAAAGCGGTGCCATAGAGAAGGTTGGTCAGCACAGTCAAGAACCTGTTACCGAGGGCTTGCGTGAAAAACATGGCGTCTCTGAACCCCAGGAAGCGCGAACCATAGACTACCTCGGCCTGGCCTTCGAGAAGGGGCTGGAGCATTTTGGGGTAGTCGCGGGGGTCGTACTCCAGGTCGGCATCCTGGATAATGATGAAATCACCAGAGGCGTGTTCGAGCCCCGTCCGGACTGCTGCGCCTTTGCCCTTGTTGGCCTCGTGATAGAGGATCTTGAGGTCGCCTTTTTTCTCCTCTTCTTTCAACATGTCCCGCGTGCCATCGGTGGAGCCATCGTCAACGACCAAGATCTCCTTCTCCAGGTTCACGGCCCGGACCCTGGCCAGGATTTCCGTCAGAGTTTCTCGTTCGTTGTAGACAGGCATGATCACTGACAGTAGGGGCTGATTCATTGGCAGATCGCTCCGGCTGTTTGAGGTAGCGTCAGGCGACGCACTGAATTATAGCTTGATTTGGAAGAGCTGTCAAAGCGGCTTGCGCTGATGGGCTTGGTACATCTGGATGATCTGACAGTCCTGAAACAGCTCGTTGGGATGGGGGAAATCGAGGTGGACCTGGAGGGCAGTAATACGGTCGGTAGCGTGCTCGCCAGACTCGTGGCCGACTACCCCGCCCTGGGGGAGCATATTTTAGACGACGATGGCAACCTTGAGGGTTATATCAACCTCTTCGTCAACAGACGAAGTATCAGGTTCTTGGACGGTCTCAATACCCGTCTCAACGAAGACGATATGCTGGCCATCTTCCCACCAGTGGCCGGCGGCTAGGGCGACCGAGAAATAGGTGCGCTTTAGCCCCTCAGAATATATCTGATGCCGCGATACCCGCCGATGTCTTGGATCTTGATGAAGATGGCTCTCTTGTTCTCGTCGGCGAGCTCTGGATTCTGGTCAGCCTCGTTTTTCCTCTCGTCCAGCCAGTTCATGACTTCTTGTTTTTGGGGAATGTCCTTGGGCGTGATGTAGTCTTTAGCCCTGTCCACGATCTTGTCCATCGGCATGGCCTTGAAAGTGGCCAGCAAGCGAGAGCCTCGCTCATCAATGGACTTGTCTATTCCAGGGCGGAGCAGCTTGCTCACCTGCTGATAGACGGCCTCAAAGCCCACGGAGATGCTCTCTTCGGCCGTTTTCCCTCTGACAGTGAAAATCTTGGTGTGCGTGAGGAGAGGATATCCCAGCACGACCCCGGTCCAGGCCAGGAAACTGAGCGGAATACGGTTCGCCAGATAGAGGGCATAAGTGATCAGACCGGCGACGATCACATTGACCAGGTAGAGGATCCCTACCTCCCGTGTGGATATCGCCTCAAAAGGCTCCCTGGACTCGGAAATGACATCCAACATAGTCAGTGCAGCGCTGATCAGTCCCGCCAGTAGACAAAAGATGATTAACGGTATCATTGGCCACCTCGCATCTTCTCAACCAGCGGCAGGATGGTCATCATCTCCTCCCCCTCGTCGCTGAGGGCGAAGTATTCCTCTCCCTCGGAGGCGAAGATGTCCCGCTTGACCTGCTGGGCGCTGCTGACCAGCCCCTTATCCTGTAACTGGCTGAGTTTGTCATAGGCAGTCGTGGGACTGATCAAGAGTTGTGCTGCCAACTTCACAGGCAAAGTTGAGCCTGTGTCCCATAGCTCCTTGAGGATCGTGATGTCCTCATTCGACAATTCCATCACTTTATCCAATAACTCCTTAGCTTCCTCAGATGTCTTGATTGGCATTTCTACCCTCCTCAAATCTGTGCATTTGCATCATTCTATACTGATTTTGGGATTTTGTCAATAATCCTTTGCTTCCTCCTCACCTCTCAGCACTCGGAGAGCTCCCTGAGCCATAGCCAGCATCTCGTCCTCACCCGGATAGATCATCTGCATCCAGCGAGTCCAGACTGACCCCCTGCTCATCCAAAAGGCTGAGCACAGCGTCACGGCGAAAGGCGTATTGGTCGGCGAGGTGGGGAAAGGCAGCAATCTCCTCAACCGGATGGTGGACCGTCTCCACGAAAAGAGGGTGCTCATCATCGTACACAGCAACCTTGGTAGATGTGGAACCTGGGTTGATGGTTAGAATACGATACATTTGCTACCGGTCAAAGTAGATGCTCTTGCCTGTGGCAGAGAGGGGGATGCCCATTACGAAGTCGGCGTCAATGAGCCCCATCTCTCGGGCTACCACCCCGGCGCGGTACATGATGCGGTTGTCCACGTTGAGCAGGCTGGCCGTCTTCACCGCCGAGCCCAGGGCGATGCCCATGTCCAGCAGCCGATAAGCACACTGGGGCCCCTTGAACTCCCCTTCGTGGGTGTTGGGCTTGAGGCACTTGTCGAAGCCACAGGCTCCACAGTTGAGGCCCATTGTCTTGGCGTCCTTAATGCCAATGAGAACGACGGCCGCCGAATCGCGGACGTTCGCCGCGTCGCGATCGAATTTCGTCTTGCCGGTCCGCTCCCCGAATTCGTACATCTTCTCGGCCAGAGCCTGGATATCGTCGCCTTCGATGACCTTGGTGACCACAAAGTCCTGACCGGCCGATTTAGGAGCCGTGCGAGCCGAGATAGCTATCAAGTCGGCGACTATTCTTATACTTCGGCTCAGTTCAGTGCAGGGTTCGTTCATGATGTTTGTCTCCTTTCAACGTAGTTGACACTGATTCAATACTCTGGTAAACTACTGTCAGAATGGAAAGGGGGTTTGAGATAACATGCCCGAGATCGCAACCCAGGCGGTGATCGCTTTCTGTGTACTGCTCGTAATCTGGTACGTCGTGGGCTGGCAGGTGAACCGCAGGCGCGGAATGTGCCTGCTGGAGTGGATAGTGCAGGGTCTGCGGGCCTCTGGCGAACAAATCACCGTCAGTCGGCTGGGCACATCAGGGTTCCAGGTGAGCGTGGGGAAAGCTCAGGCTCCTTTCAAAAGGATAGAGGCGACTATCCTCCTGGAACCCAGGGAGATACTCTTGTTCTGGATATTCCATCTCCTGCAGGGAAGGTCAGATTATCTGGTTTTCAAGGGAACCCTGCGGGCCTCGCCCCAAGGTGAGGTCGAAGCGATGACAAGGCGACACCTGGCCAGTCAAGTGCCGAAAGGACTCGATGAGGAAGGCTGGATCAGCCAGGAGACAGCCAGGGGCCTGGTGATGGCCTACCGAGGCAAGAAAGGCCAACCACAAGCCGATGCTATTTCGCATCTGGTGGAAGATCTCAGCCCGCGCCTGCTGAGGCTATCGCTCAGCAAGAAAGACCCTCACCTTCTGGTGAGCCTTTCCCTGGCTGGGCTGGATGAACAGTCGGCTCTCCTGATGCTCTCCTCTCTCCAGGAGCTAGCCCAGGCCATTACTCCTAGCCACCATTAATCTTCGTCTTTCTCCTCACCTTCGCTTACGGCTTTACTCTCGGTATTCCCTTTGGACCGCCTCCTTTCCAAGGCCACCTTGGAGTACTGAGCGTAGGGAGACAGCGGCCAGGCGTCAATGGCCTCGTTGAACTCGCACACGGCCCGGCTTTCCTTGCCCATCCGCAGGTAGGCCACTCCCAGGTTGTAGTGACAGGCGGATTCGTACTTAGGCTGCCGGTGGTCACCTGCTTTCTCCAGAACTCCTTCGAGAATACGGATAGCCTCCTCCAGGGCTCCGATTCGCACCAGCACGGCGCTGTAGCTAATGAGGGCCGTGAGACGGGCGGGAAGATCGGGTCCCAACCGCATGGCCAGCCGGTAAACGGACAGAGCTGCTTGGTGGCGTCCCCTGGAAGTGAGCAGATTCCCCAGGTCAATCAGCACCCGACAGCGCATGACGATCAGATAGAGGAAGACCAGAAAGGGGATGGGATCTAAGTGAAGGCCTGTCAACAGGGAAGCTCCGCTAGCGAGGCTGGTTAGAACCAATACCTCTATAGCAAGCTGAAGGGAAAGCCCCTCCTTTCTCAGCACAGGCAAGCCACCAAAGATCAGGATAAACAGTAAAGCTTCCAAAAGTATGAGCAGATGGGGGTTCATAGCCAGTCCTCAAAGTTAAGCCCCCGCCCCCCCCTTCATCCCCCCAAAGTGGGGGGGGGAAAGAGGGGGGGGAAAAGAGGGGGGGCAGGGGCTTCTCTGCTCTCAGGCAAACATGGCCTGAGCCGTGCGCTCCAACATTCTTACGCCCCGCACCTCGGTCTCAAACAGAGGAACGATAGCTCGGACATCGGGGAAGCTGCGCCAGATCTCTTCCATGTACTCTTCTTGCATCTTCAGGCGGTTTCTCACAAACTCCGGAATGTCCTCCCCAACTGTCTCCTTCTCGATCTTCATGTTCACCACCACACCACCGACGGGAATGCCGAAATCGTGGAACCAGGCGATGAAGCGCTTGATGACCGCGATGGGCAACGCTTCGGGGAGGGTCACGAAGAAGAAGGCCGTCTTCTGGTCATCGGTCAGAAGTTCTTTAGCTCGCCCCATGCGCTGCTGGAATTGCAGGAGATAATCGAGAAGGGGGTCTTTCTCCTGCTTTTTCTTGCTGTAGGAGAGCAACTCTCTCAGGCTTCTGGCCTCCTCGCGGCTCTTGAGCATCTTGTTGACCCACATGGCGTAGACGCTGGACATGCCCAGCAGTCGTCGGGCGTTGGCCGTTGGTGCGGTGTCGAAGACGTAGGCCTCGTACTTGTCCTCGAACATGAGGTCAATCATGTTCTCGAACATGGCCGACTCCTCGAAGG
>CAYUPJ010000150.1:0-10762 GCA_964446635.1 uncultured Anaerolineae bacterium | reverse complement strand
CCTCATCACTCATTTCTCGTTGACTCGTTGCCCCCACTATTCGCGGAGACTTACGACCTGTGACTTGGAACTTGAAACTTGAGACCATCAAACGACATTGGGCAATAGCCTTCATCCTGGCAGCCTTCTTCGCTCTGGGCATCACCTACAGCGTTACCACTCCCCTCTTCGAAGCGCCCGATGAACTGCAACACTATGCGCGCATCAAACGAGTAGCTGAGGCGCTCGGCTTGATTCAATTGGATCCCACTGTGAGCGGTCTCTCGCATCAAGAGCAATACCAGCAACCTCTGTATCATCTATTAGGAGCTCTGGCCACCTTCTGGGACGACGCCGGGGACATGCCCAAGCTCTTGTGGTTTAATCCCCACGCCGACATCGGCGTGGCCAAAGCCGACGGCAACGTGAACCTGCTCATCCACACTGGTGCAGAAAGCTTCCCCTATCGGGGAACAGCTCTGGGCGTACATGTCCTGCGCCTCCTATCGGTGCTGATGAGCACAGGAACGGTGGGGTTCACTTATTTGATCGCCTTGGAGACATTTCCCCGGCGCCAGGATCTGGCCATAGGTGCAGCAGCCATTAACGCTTTCGTCCCTCAGTTCCTATTCATCAGCGGCGCGGTCAATAACGACAATCTGGTGACGATTCTCACCTCATTTGCTCTGTGGCTTCTCATCCCCCTGGTCGAAGTGCCGATACTTCGACTGGGCTCAGTACAAGTTTCAATCAAGCGTTCGGTTTTGACAGGGATCATCATCGGCTTGGCGACCTTGACCAAGGTGAATGCTTTGGGTCTGCTGCCACTGGCCATTCTGGTCGTAGCCATCAGCAGTTATCGGCAGCGTTCCGGCAAACTATTCGTGTCCAGGGCTGCCATCCTATTAGCTACCGTAGCCCTGATAGCAGGGTGGCGGTTTGTGAGGAATTGGCAGCGCTATGGCGACCCCACCGCTCTACAGATGTTCCTGAACACCCTCGCCCCCCGTCACCCTCAACCAACCTTGCGCCAGTTCATGGCAGAATGGGGGGATTACAGCCAATCCTTCTGGGGTCTCTTCGGCTTGGGCAATGTCCCTCTAGGAACCCCGGTCTATCGTATCCTCGATATCCTGGCCTTGTTTGGAGCTCTTGGCGTATTGATCTTTCTAATCAGAGCGTGGCAAAAGCAACAAGCAAACGAAGGAGCTTGGATTAAGGTCCTGATCTTGCTGGGCTGGCTGGCTATACTCTTTGGGAGCCTGATGACCTGGGCCATAAGGATCGTGACCTCCATAGGCAGATTCTTGTTCCCGGCCATCTCAGCCATTTCAATCCTGCTCTTCCTGGGCTTGAGCCAGTTCGTGCCCCGGCGCTACACCAAGATGCTAATCTGCCTGATAGGCAGCTTGATGTTCGTTATCGCCATCATCACCCCCTTCCATTACGTCGCGCCAGCCTATGCCAAACCCCATCTCCTCTCAGCGCAGGAGGTCGAGAGCATCCCCAATCGTCTCGACGTCTCCTTCGGCGGAGTAATGAAACTGCTAGGCTACGATCTGTCAGTAACCAATACCCAATATCCAATATCCAGTAACCTGATGCCTGGCGATGCCCTCACCATCACCCTCTACTGGCAATCCCTGGCTGAGATGAACCAGGACTACAGCGTCTTCGTCCACTTGCTGGATGAAAACGAACTCGTCATCGCTCAGCGAGACATGTACCCTGGGCAGGGTCTCTACCCCACCAGTCTTTGGTCAGTTGGAGAGGCCATCGCCAATTGCTACGTCCTCCTCCTGCCAGAGGCAGCCTTCGCCCCCAACCAGGCTCAACTGGAGGTGGGGCTCTACAACTTCGCTACAGGGGAACGGCTGTTGGCCTACGGCCCCAACGGAGAGCTCTTGGGCGACAATGCCCGCTTCGAGGAAATCAAGATCATGCTCCGAGATGAAACAGGAATACCCAACCCTGTCCACTTCAATTTCGAGGACAGAATCGCTCTGATCGGATATGACCTGGACCGGCGAACGGCTTCACCTGGTGAGACCATCCACCTGACCCTCTACTGGCGGGCGTTGGCCAAAATGCAAGAAGATTATGTGGTCTTTGTCCACCTTCTATTGGGGGAGGACCAAATCTGGGCCAGGGTGGATAGCCAGCCGCTAGGTGGCGCTGCTCCCACCTCCACGTGGCTGTCAGGGTGGATCATTGAGGACAGATACGAGCTAACCACCGGCCAGGACGCGCCACCAGGCGCCTACCAGATCGAGGTAGGGCTTTACCTACCCTGGGCTGGCAAGCGCCTGGGCATCCTGAGCCCAGATGGGCGACTGATAGGTGATCGCGTCCTGCTGAGTAGGGTACGAGTGAAGTAGTCTCAAGTCTCAGGTCTCAAGTCCCAGGCCAATTTCTAACTAGGGACTTGTGATCCTTCGGCTAAGCTCAGGACAGGCCTGTGGCTTGAGACATGCGACTTTGGACTTCAGATTATGGACCAAGGACTTAGGACCATCCGACAACACTGGGCCATCGCCCTCATCCTGGCGGCCTTCTTCGTCCTGGGCATTGTCTACAACGTGGCCACGCCCCTCTTCGAAAAGCCCGACGAGATGTGGCATTATCCCTACGTCAAGCACTTGGCCGACGGGCAGGGTTTGCCAGTGCAAGACCTGGTCAGAGCACAGCCTCTCATGAGGCAGGAGAGCACCCAGCCGCCTCTCTATTATGCAACGGCGGCCCTGGCCACTTTCTGGATCGAGGATGACGACTGGCAGGACCTGGTATGGCTCAATCCCTTCTGGGGTTACAACGCCCCCGGCACGGTCAACGACAACAAGAACCGCGTTCTCCACACCGATAAGGAACGCTTCCCTTATCGCGGAGCAGTGTTGGCCGTTCGTATGGCTCGCCTGGTATCGGTGATCTGGGGAGGAATCACCGTCCTGGCTACCTACCTGATGGCCCTGGAGCTGAGCAAGGGAGCAGAGGAGCAAGGGAGCAGAGGAGCAAGGGAGCAGAGGGGCAGCCACCTATTCCCGAAGGAGTGTGTTTTTGCGGCTGGCGCAGCGGCCCTGGTGGCCTTCAACCCTCAGTTCATCTTCATCGCGAGTGCAATTAGCAATGATAGTGCGGTGTCCGCACTCTGCACCCTGGCCCTCTGGCTCATGCTCCGCCTGGTTATGAGAGGCATCTCCACGCGCCGCCTGGTCTGGCTGGGGGTGATAGCGGGATTGGCCCTCCTCACGAAAGCGAGCGCCCTGGCCCTGCTGCCTGCTGCGGTGGTGGTCATCGTCATCGCTGCGTGGTCTAAAGCACCTCGCCCGGACGTGAACATCCGGGCTGAAAGAGCGAAGCCCTCCGGGCTAGAACTCAGCCCCGAAGGCGTCACCCTGAGCTTGTCGAAGGGAGCTTTGCCCTTTCAGCACGGGGATTCAGCCCCGCGTCGTGCTTTCCTCAGGGGATGCATAATCGTCTTTGGCATTGTGGCTATAGTAGCGGGTTGGTGGTATGTTCTCAATTGGCAACTGCACGGTGATCTCCTGGGCCTGTGGGTGCACCAAGCAATCGTTGGGCCCGGCAGGCCAGAGCTTACCCTGGCTGAGCTAGTCCACGAGCTCTCTCAGATAGAGCTGTCCTTTTGGGCAGCCTTCGGCTGGGGCAACGTCCACGCCTCTCCTTGGATCTATACCCTTTTGCGGATTGTGGTGCGCCTGGGCGCTTTGGGGTTGTTGATCCTGGCTATCAGTGAGCTGATCAAACCAAAACTAGAAAAAGCCACCCGGCTGGGCTTAGCCTTGCTTCTGCTGTGGAGCCTGCTGGTCTTCGCCGCCCTGCTGCGATGGCTGCAATGGATCTTCGCTCCCTCCGGACGACACCTGTTCCCAGCCATTTCGTCTATCGCCATCCTGCTTTTGCTGGGGTTGTTGCAACTCGTCCCCGCCCGTTTACGAGGAAAAGTCACGGCTCTACTGGGGGGAGCGATGTTCGTGTTTGCCATCACCTGCCCCCTGGCCTACATCGCGCCAGCATACGCCAGGCCCCCCCTGCTCTCAGAAGCCGCAATCGAGGCCATCCCCAATCGCCTTGACGTGAACTTCGGGGGAGTAATGAAACTCCTGGGCTATGCTATCCCAATATCCATTACCCAATATCCAATATCCAATAACCTAAAGCCCGGCGATTTGCTGACCGTGACGCTCTACTGGCAGTCGTCTGCCAGAATGGATAAAGACTACACCGTCTTTGTTCACCTGCTGGACGAGAATAATCTCATCCTGGCCCAAAGGAATACCTTCCCAGGGCTGGGCAGCTTTCCTACTACCTTGTGGCAGGTCGGCGATGCCATCGCTGACATCTACACTCTGATGCTGCCGGAGACGACCTATGCCCCCAGTTCGGCCCAACTGGAGGTCGGCCTTTTCGATTTCGCGACGGGTGTGCGGCTACCCGTGTTCGGGCCCGAGGGAGAACCGGCGGGCGATAACGTGCGCTTCCAGGAGATTGAAATCCTACCCCGGTCGGAAACCGGCCTGCCCAACCCGGTACACTTCAACTTCGGGGGCAAAATCGCTCTAGTGGGCTACGACATGGACCGGAGGAAGCTTTCTCCTGGCGAAGCAACCCACCTAACCTTATACTGGCAAGGCCTGGCCGAGATGAAGGACGATTACACCGTCTTCGTTCATCTTCTGAGAGAAGGGGATCAGATCTGGGCGGGGGCGGATCGCCAACCGCAGGGGGGCGCTGCACCTACATCCAGTTGGAGCAAGGAGCAGATCATCGTGGACGAATACGAGCTGGTCATCGCACCCGACGCCCCTCCCGATATCTATGAGATTGAGGTGGGGCTCTACCTGGCTGAGACCGGGGACCGCTTAGACATCCTCGACCGAGACGGACGGCTGATGGGTAACCGTGTCCTATTGAGCAAAGTGCGTGTTGAATGAACACAAATCTACAATCTACAATCTCCAATCTCCAATATCCAGCCATCGCCCTCGTCCTGGCCACGTTCATCGCCCTGGGCATAACCTATAGCCTAATCACCCCCATCTTCGAAGCGCCTGATGAAATCTACCACTACTTTTTCATCAAGCATGTCGCTGATGGCAAAGGTCTGCCGGTACAAAATCCTGATGACACAGGCTTGTGGGAACAGGAAGGAAGCCAGCCGCCTCTCTATTACCTGCTGGGTGCCCTGGCCACGTTCTGGATAGACACCAGCGACGCGGAGGACTTGCTCTGGCACAATCCCCAGGCCAACATCGGTACCCCCCTGAACCCAGGTAACAAGAACGTCATCGTGCATACCCAGATAGAGAGCTTCCCCTTTCGAGGCACAGCTCTGGTAGTGCATATCGTCCGTATGCTATCGGTGCTTTTGGGAGCAGGCACGGTGTTCTTGACCTATCGTCTCGCCCTGGAGGTTTTCCCTGACCATAAATACCTGGCTGTTGGCGCAGCAGCACTCAACGCCTTCATCCCTCAGTTTCTGTTCATCAGCGCCGCTGTCAACAACGACAACCTGGTGGCCTTCTTGTCCTCATGGGCTTTGCTGCTTTTGATGCGCAATACCAAATATCCAATATCCAATACCAAAGGGATATTAGGTATTGGATATTGGGTATTGTTGGGTTTCGTACTAGGATTGGCCTGCCTGTCCAAACTGAACGGCCTTGGTCTCTTGATCTTGACGGCCATCATCCTGGTCGTGGAAGCGTACCGCCGCCGGTCAGCGAGGCCATTGGTCGGGGGGGTGATTGCCTTCACTGTGGCTCTGGCAGTAGCTGGCTGGTGGTATGTCAGGAACTGGACTCTGTATGGGGACCCGACGGGCTTGAACATGATGCTAGCTGTGGTTGGCCGAAGCGGCCCACCCTCCAATCTGTCGGAGTTGTGGGGCGAGTTCCGGGGACTCCGCATGTCTTTCTGGGCTCTCTTCGGCTGGTTCAACATTCTGGTTGCGCCGGCAGCCTATGCTATCCTGGACGCTATGAGCTTACTCGCCCTGACGGGCCTGGCAGTTTGGTTCGTGCGGCACTTCCCCACCCGCTTGCGGGGGGGGATAAAGGGGGGGGTATTGAGCCTATGGGTGACTATAGTCCTCCTGGGCCTTGTTCGTTGGACATGGACAACGCCAGGCACCCAAGGGCGGCTGCTTTTCCCAGCCATCTCAGCTTTATGCATCCTGCTGATACTGGGCCTGGGTCAGCTTGTGCCCAAAAGATACGCCAGAACCCTGGTGAGTGTGGTTAGTCTGGCGATGCTCGTCTTCGCCGCTCTGTGTCCCTTTCTCTACATTGGGCCAGCGTATGCCAGGCCGCCCATCCTCTCCCCGGATCAGGTTCCGCCGAATGTCACTCAGCTAAATGTAGATTTCGGAGGAAAGGTTCGGCTCCTCGGCTGCCAACTGGATAGGGAAAAGGCTTGTACTGAGCGCAGTCGAAGTATCAGGCCTGGCGGAACCTTGGGCATCACCTTCTATTGGCAAGGTCTGGTCGAGATGAAGGAGGGCTACTACCTTTTCATCCACCTTCTGGGTCGGAGAGGTCAGTTGGTGGGCAATGAGGATACTTACCACGGCTGGGGTACATATCCAACCAGCCTGTGGAAGCCAGGGGAGATCATCGCCGATACCTATCGGTTGCCCATCAGCGAGGATGCCCTGGCACCCAGCCTGATCCGGATAGACATCGGGCTCTACGACCCCTCCACTGGACAGGGGCTGACCGTTTTCGATCAAGCGGGGCAACCCATCGGCAGCAGCGTTGTCATTGGACAGTTGAAAATGGTACCTCAAAAACGTCAAACGCCAAACCTTGCCCTGAGCAAAGTCGAAGGGGTCAAACGTCAGGATTTCAACCTGGATAACAAGGTCGCCCTGATCGGATATGAGGTGGACAAAACCGAGCTTGGGCCAGGCGAAAAAGTCCGTCTGACCCTCTACTGGCAGGCTGAGGGGGAGATGAGTACTGACTACACTGTTTTCACCCATCTGATTGATGAGGAGGGCGACATCTGGGGACAGATGGATAGCCAGCCTTTGGGGGGCGATTACCCGACCTCCTTCTGGGACGTCGGTGAGGTCATCGAGGATGAGTACATCCTGGCTATCAATGAGGACGCCCCAGCAGGTCAATACCGACTGGAGGTTGGAATGTACGAGCTGGCGACAGAGCAACGTTTGTCCGTCTTGGGAGATGATGGAGAGGTAAAAGATGACCGAATCCTGCTACCCCTCACCATAACCGTGAAACGTGATGCGTAAAACGTGAAATGTCAAACGTCAGATCACGTTTCACGTTTGACGTTTCACGTCTTCACGTTTCACGTTTGACGTTTCACGCCCGGAGGTTCTAATGCAAAACTACGCCTACAACCGTCTACAAGCCATTTTCATGTCCGATAAGCGCTGGGTGGTAGTGCTAGCAGTGGTGGCCCTCTGCCTGGTGATAGGGGCCATCGGGGGATGGCTCATCGCCTATCTCGGACCGCTGTTCACGGCGGCCCTGGTGATAGCCCTCGTTGGGGGACTGTTGATGCTGCGGAGCACTCAATTCGGCTTCGTGGCCCTCATCGGCATCGTCTGCCTCCTGCCCTTCGCTGCCCTGCCTATCAATATCGGCTTTAACCCGACTTTTCTCAACCTGGTACTGGCTGTCCTCTTCGTGGTCTGGCTGGCCCGCCTGGTTACCGGCCAGCAGAAGGAGTTTGTAACCTTCCCGTTGGCCCTGCCCATCGTGATCTTCCTCTTCCTGGCCTTCGTCTCCTTCGTGGCCGGGCTGGCCCACGCCAGCCCCACGCCCAACGCCGTGCGCCGCTTCGCCGAGATCATCATGGGCATTGCCCTGTTCTTCGTGACGGTCAACTGTGTGCGAACCCGCAAGGAGCTGGAGCAGTTGATCTTGATTATCATCCTGGCTGGCTTCGGGGAAGCACTGATCGGCGTGGTACTCTACTTCTTGCCCCAGGCGCTCACCGTCCGCCTTCTGTCCGCGCTGCGCATCTTCAACTACCCGGCCGGTTGGGGGGTGCTGCGCTTTATTCGCGATGACCCCTTGCTGCCCATGCGGGCCATCGGCACCTCCATTGACCCCAATATCCTGGGCGGCCTGTTGATTCTGGTAGCGTCGCTGACGGTTCCTCAGTTTTTTACCCGGCGCCCACTCTTCAACCGCCTGTTGGCGGTGCCCATCTTAGTGGTGATGGGCCTTTGCCTGATCCTGACCTTCTCGCGAGGCTCAATGTTCGGGCTGGGCTGCGCCTTGGCCCTTTTGGGCCTGGTCAAGTACCGTCGCCTGCTCCCAGTGCTGATCGTCGCGGGCTTGCTCATCCTGCTCCTACCGCAGACCCAGGAATACGTCGGACACTTCATTCAGGGGCTGCGAGTCCAGGACCTGGCCAGCCAGATGCGACTTGGGGAGTACAAGGACGCCTTCATCCTCATCGGCCGCTACCCCTGGATCGGGGTAGGCTTCGTCGGCACTCCCGACATTGATATTTACCTGGGAGTGTCCAGCCTGTATCTAACCATCGCTGAGGAGATGGGTTTGGTGGGGCTGGGGGTGTTTTTGGCCATCATGGTCATCTTCTTCAGATATACCTGGCGCAGTTGGAAAAGCATGGAGCATGATCCCCGCCTGGAGGCCATTCTGTTGGGCCTTCAAACAGCAGTAGTGGGGGGACTGGCAGGAGGGATCCTCGATCATTACCTCTTTAGCTTCCCCCACGCCGTGGCCTTGTTCTGGCTATACATCGGTTTGGCTGTGGCGGCCGCTAGATTAACAGAATGAGACCTACAAGACCTTGTTCAGAGTGTAATAGCATGATGATTCTGAAGAAGTCCTCTTTGGCTTTCGAGCGTGAGGGCTTGCAGATCAGAATCGAGGGGCTCTGGACCTACGTCTGCCCCAACGGCCACGAATCCGTCCCCGGGCCTGTGGCCGTCAACGTCATGAATCTGGTGGATCAGGTCTTTCAGGCCACTCAACACCTCCAACAAGCAGTGAATCTGCCCTCGCCTGTGATCAATGTCCTGTTCCCCGCTACAGAGAGCGAGACAGCGCAGGTAGTAGCCACGTAGGGTGGCAGACTCATAAATCCTAATGTCGAAACTACCCCATTTTGTCAGCGAGCAGGAAGAAGCCGAATTCTGGGCCACCCACGACTCCACTGAGTATCTGGACGATACTGAGCCAGTGGATGTGATGTTTGTAGATGCTCGCCCATCCAAGAAGCAGATCTCACTCCACTTGGATGCCCATGGATTAAGAGGCATTTCCCCTCCCTCGAAGGGAGGGGCCAGGGGAGGGTGGGCTTCCCATTGAAGAATCTACCCCCTCCCAACCTCCCCCTACGAGGGGGAGGAGCGAGGCATCATAAAAAGCCACCAGAGGTCTTGACCCCTGGTGGCTTTTCAACTACTGAAGACCTGACAGGTTTTCGAAACCTGTCAGGTCTAGGCACTCTTGCGCCTCCTGACCAGCGCAACCGTGAGGGCAGTCAGGGAAGCCAGCGCCCCCAGCCCCAGCCACAGCGTCAATAGCTCAAACCTGTTGACTGGGACAACCTACAACTCTCCAGCCTCGAAGCGCCGCAGAAACTCTGCCGGCGGCAATACCTCATAAGCGTCGGTGGAAAACTCTTGCAAAAAGTGACGATTGTCCGAGATCAAATACTTCGCCCCCACCCACTCGACGAAGGCACCGATGAGGGCATCGGCCTTGGTCGGAAGTCCCAAGTCAACGTACTTCTCCACAAGCTTGGCGGGGACCGGCTCATATACTGTGCGGAAACGTTCAGATTGATGGATAGTATCGAAGAACTGCTTGTCCATTCCAACCTTCGCCAGGTTTCTCACTGCTTCGTTGACAACCAGGTGAGGGACAGCCACATCTAGCCTTGGCAAGATGTCCATCAAAGTTGCCGCATCAGCGTCAGCACCTGTCACACCAAAGATGAACTGATTGCTATCTATACAGATGAGCATATTCTTCCTCGAAGATTTGTTGCCGTGCCTGTCTGAGACTGGCAATGATCTCTTCTTTCGTCTCTCCCAACCCCATGGCCTTTAGTCCCCCCCTCTCCTGAATTCCTTGCCTGAGCTTCTGAAGCTCCCTTCTGTAGGCCTGGTGCTTTATCTCCTTCAGCTTGTCTTCTATCGCCTCTCGAACGAAATCGGTCAGGCTGAGGAAGGAGAACTCCCGCTTGGCCCACATCATCTCATCGTATAGCTCTCTGGAGACTTGGACGGGAATCTGTTTGGTGGACATCTCAAAATCACCTCCTGATCGCTTTCATAAATAGACCTTCGTAACTAACCAACCTGAACCCTGACAAAGTATACCATACTCCACGCCCTACGTCAAGACGACAGCTCAACGCTTGGCCTCAAAACAGAAGGTTCTGGCGAATCATCTGCCAGAACCTTTTGCCTTGTGCTCTATATTTATGGATTTCTAGCCTCTACGCCTCCTGACCAGCGCAACCATGAGGGCAGCGAGGGAAGCCAGTGCCACCAGTCCCAGCCATGGGGCAAATAGCCCCACCTTGTTCACCGGCACGACGATGCCGCCGATGGGCGTTCCAAAGGTGGCAGTGCAGGTCTTGTCGCCGTTCATGGTGACGGTGACTGTGGGCTCTATGCCAGCGCAGTCCCCGCTCCACTCGACAAAGTAAGAGTTGACGCCGGGCATGGCTCTCAGGGTGACGACGATACCCCAGGCGTAGTTCTCTGTGCAGTCTACACCGCAATTGATCCCGGCGGGGTCGCTGGTCACCG
>CAYUPJ010000149.1:0-10784 GCA_964446635.1 uncultured Anaerolineae bacterium | reverse complement strand
ATCTTTGCCAAGAACGCTCGCCCAAGCAAACAACCAGAGGCAAAATCCCTGTGCCCCACTTGCGAGGCCATCAATTCCACAATGGTATATCAAACAGAAGTCAAGTGTGACCAATGTGGCACATCTTACAATCCCCAAGAAGGTTCAGCGGGCCGGACAAATGCGACGTGTCCTGATTGCCAAAGCACGTTCCCGATCATCGAAGCGGTAAGGACATTGGATCATCCACCGCATCACCGTATGTACGCCAAAGTCATCCTTAAGCCCGATGGGGATAAAGAGTATCTATCCATTGATGAGTACGATCAAGCCCTCTACAGAGAAGCATCGGCGGAACTGCAAACGGGTAACTTTGCATATCCTCAGGTAGCGATTGAACCGGGCTACAACACAGATCAGGTTCTGAATTACAACTACGCGCACTGGCACCAGATGTTCAACGACCGACAACTGCTATGCTTGAGTATTCTGAGCGAGCGGATTCGTAGCATCGAAGAGGACTCTCTTCGCGCTCTGTTTGCCTGTCTGCTGTCGGGGTGCCTAGAGTTTAACAGCATGTTCTGTTCCTTTAAAGGAGAAGGAACGGGAGCGGTGCGGCACACCTTTTCCCACCACATTCTCAAACCCGAACGCACGCCACTGGAAGCCAACCTGTGGGGCACGCCTGAATCTTCGGGGTCGTTTTCGACCCTGTTCGAGCGGCGTATCCTTCGAGCCCTCGAATACAAGGATAACCCTTTTGAATTGCAGCTTTCTGATAGGGTGGATGGGAGAGGACAAAGTAGGAAGGTATTCAACGTTAATCAGAAGATGGGAGGCGAGATAGCGTCAGCTTACGATGATTTTCAAAGTAATGGCCTGGACATCTACCTGTCGTGTGGGAGTTCCAGCCAGACGGATATTGAAGATGGCGTTGTGGATGCCGTCATAACAGATCCGCCGTTCTTTGACAACGTGCACTACTCCCAGTTGGCCGATTTCTTTTACGTTTGGATACGAGACATGATGGGCCGTGAGGGGATCTTTCGAGCCGAAACCACACGCTCGTCCGAGGAAGTTCAGCAGACAGACTCTCGACGTTTCACGGACAACTTGCTCGCCGTGTTCACAGATTGCCACCGGGTGCTGAAAGACGATGGTTTGCTTATCTTCACCTATCATCACTCACGGCCAGAAGGCTGGTCTGCGATTCTAGAAGCTATCCACGAAGCGGGGTTCTATATCGAGGCCACCCATCCCGTGAAATCAGAAATGTCGGTGGCTATACCGAAGCAGCAAGCCAAAAGCCCGATAGACATTGACATCATCATCGTTGGCCGGAAACTGGCTTTGATCGAGCCCTTCTCGGAGGTTCCGGCAGACCTGTTCAGCGAGTGTGTTGAGGAAACCGGCGAGATCGTTGAAGCATTCAACAAGTCGAACAGAAGGTTGAGCCGTAGCGATATAACCGTCATCATGATGGCCCGCTTGATAACAACTTTGTCCCGAGCACGCGATCTGGAAAAGATTCTTGGTTACTTGAGTTCTGCCGAGAGGGAGATGGGTGCAGTTGTGGAGAGAGTCTGGAAACAGCAGAATCCGCGAGACGTACTCTTAGAAGAACGGCAGATGAGGCTCTTCTAAGTGTTGAAGACAAAGCAACGTCGGCTAACGCGGCGTAAGTGGCTCCATGACAACGGCAGGCAAACTTTAGTTTTATCCGGTAGTTACAACCAGGAAAGCCTGAGCAGACATCGAAAAGGCTTCATCAAACCGGAGGACAAAGAAGGATGAACTCTAAGACCATTACTCGAATGCTACTGGTAGCCGGAATGACAGCCTTGCTATTGGTCTCGTCAGCGGCAGGGTTAGTCGTAGGGCAGGGAGTGGCCGTCACAGCCGATAGTGCCTGTGACAACGTCTGCGTGGACGAAAGCTGTGTACCTGTGCCCGTTGACTGGCTGGGGCCCATCCCGATCACCGACACTTTCATCATCTACCCTACCAGCGCTTGCCTCTGTGAGAGCGGGAACCGGGTGGAAGGTGAGGGCGAGTTCTTCCTTCCCAACATCCAGACCGACCAGGGAACGGAGGGCATCTACGTCAAGTTCGTCATGGACGTGGTGAGCCTGTTTCCCTCGTTGGAAATGGAGCCCCAGTGCGTCCAGTTCACCGGCACCTGGGAGGAAGGTATCCCCATCGGCGAGTCGGGCTTTCTGCTAACCAGCATGGAAGGGGAGGTGATCTTCGATCCCAAACCTTCCGTCCAAGTGACTGGCACTATCGAGAGCGAGCAGCAGATGCCCGACGATGGTCCCGCGGTGACCGGCGAGGGCACGCTATGGGTCAGCCTGGAAGAGCCCTACGAAGTGAGCTTCGAGGGAACCTTGACCGTGCTCACTATCCGGGCCATCCAGGCGGCCATGACCCTGGACCAGAGCTGGGGCTTTGCCGGGTCGGTGACCCTGACGTCGCCGGCCTGTGACGGAGGGGCCTTCCTCCACGTGTGGGAGGAGGGCGAGGGTGTCTACGGCTTCGCCGGCAGCACCTCGCTGACGTGTACTATCGAAGCCAATTCGCTGACCCCTGAGGGCTGGCCTAACTGGCTGCCCGGCATCCCCGAGGAGGACATCACCGTCGCGGCGGATGGCGAACTGGGCGAGTTCTGCCTGGCCTGCGACGCGGGCGAATGCGTGGAGAAAACCTACGGCGTCTGGGCCGGCACTGTCCTCGACCTGTCCTTGCCCGAGTCCGTGGTCGAACCAGGCACGATCACCGCCCGCTTCTTCATCTCCTCGACGGGCATCCTGTCCGCCACTACCAACCTGGTGCGCTGCCAGGAAGGCGACATGCAACACACGGCACGCCATACGCAACACGCAATACGCGATATGCAATGGCGTGATGAGGCATATAGCCCAGCCCTGTTCTGTATCAACAAACCGCCGACCATAACCATCACCAGCCCCAGCGCCCCTGAAGAGCCGGGGAGCGGAAGCTACACCATCCGCTGGACGGCTGACGATCCCGACGACGAGGCTATCGTCTCGCTGTACTACGACCGCGATGGCACGGGGCGCGACGGGCGGCTCATTGCCCATTGCCTGAGTGAAGGGGACGGCAGTTACGTTTGGGACACGTCCGAGGTGGGCAGCGGGACCTACTACGTCTACGGCCGCATAGACGACGGCAGGAACCTGGCTGTGGTGTCTTACAGCGCCGGCACGGTCAAGGTGGAGGACTCCACGCCGCCAGCGGCGCCAAGCACGCCTTCGGTCAACCTGCAGGGCGGTGTGGCTGAGCTGAACTGGCAAGCCAGCGCGGAAGACGATGTCGTCGGCTATAAGGTTTACTACGGGTCTGAACCGGGCGCCTACACCGGCAGTTACGACGCCACCAACGTGACCAGCTTCCGCCTGCCCCAGAAGGCGTCACCGCAAGTTGCTTACATGGCCGTCAGCGTCTACGACAGCTCAGGCAACAGCAGCCCTCTCTCGGAGGAGGTGCGGCTGTGGTTCGTGTATCTGCCGGTGGTGTTGAAGAACCAGCATTAGGCGAAATTGTTAGAAAGGAGGAATCTGCGTGGGTTCTGTCAAGAAATGGCGAAGGAAGAAGATCGCTAAGCATAAGCACCGAAAGCGATTGAAACTCACTCGTTGGCAGAGACGGAAGAAGTAAAAACATGAAGCCAGAACTGCCGATGGGCCGTGAAACGTGAAGACGTGAAACGTGAACTGTTGTTCACGTTTCACGCTTCACGCATCACTTTTTACCATGCGCACCGACAAAACTTAGACATGGGAGTTGCGATGAAGGGTTTGATTCTCAGCGGGGGCAAGGGCACGCGCCTCAGGCCCATTACCTACACCAGCGCCAAGCAACTGGTGCCGGTGGCGAATCGCCCGGTGCTGTTTCGCGTCCTCGACGCCATGGTGGAGGCAGGCATCACCGACATCGGCATCGTAGTGGGCGACACAGCGCCAGTGATCGAGGCCGCCGTGGGCGATGGCTCCGCCTGGGGGGCTAAAGTGAGCTACATCCCCCAGGAGGAGCCTTTGGGCCTGGCTCATGCCGTCAAGATATCCGAGGACTACCTCGCAGACGATCGCTTCGTGATGTTGCTCGGCGACAACGTCATTGAAGGGGGTATCACCTCCCTGGTGAAGCAGTTCACTGCCAGCGATTGGAACGCTCAAATCGTCCTCAAGCGGGTGGAGAATCCCCAACAGTTCGGTGTAGCCGAGCTACGGGATGGACGGATAGTCCGCCTGGTAGAGAAACCCAAGGACCCTCCCAGCGACCTGGCCGTGGTGGGCATCTACATGTTCGATCACCACGTCTTTGAGGCGGTCAAGGCCATCAAGCCCTCGTGGCGAGGCGAGCTAGAGATAACCGATGCCATTCAGTACCTGATTGACCAGGGCTACCAGGTCTATCCCTACGTCCATGAGGGTTGGTGGATAGATACCGGCAAGATGGAGGACCTGCTGGAGGCCAACCGTTTGGTCTTGGAGACCATGAAGCCTCGGACGGATGGCGTTGTTGACGCCGACTCTAAAGTCAACGGCAAGGTTGTTATCGAGAAAGATGCTGAGATCATCAATAGCACGGTGCGTGGTCCGGCCATCATCGGGGAACGCACCAGGGTGGTGAACGCCTACATCGGGCCTTTCACCTCTATCTACCACGATTGCCTGATCGCCGACTGCGAGATCGAGCACTCCATCATCATGGAGGACTGCAAGATCACGGACATCCACCACCGCATCGAGGACAGCCTGATCGGGCGCAACGTAGAGATCGTCCGCTCGCCCGTCAAGCCCCGGGCCTACAAGATGGTGCTGGGGGATCACAGCAAGGTGGGAATACTTTAGGAGGGAACTCAGGGGAACTCGGAGGAACTAAAGGGAGAGGTGAAATGTCAACTTTGAAGGTGAGCCTGCCATCTGAGGTTTCGCGAGGCGTTGCGCGCTTGTTAGCCTCAGGACGCTACAAAAGCGTGGACGAGGTTTTGACCGCTGCCACGCGTCAACTTATCGCCGTTGAGGAGAAAGAGGCCGTCATTGAGCCTGTGCCCGTGCGCCTCACCGCCCAGATCGAGTGGTCGGATGGTCAATGCTGCGCTTATTGCCCAGAGCTTGACCTGGCCACGGCGATGGACACCGAGGGGGAAGCCCTCACCGACCTGGCGGAGATGGCGGTGGAGTACGCCGAGGTCTACTTGGAGAATGGTTGGTGGGATAGCCCCAACCTCGGTCAACACTACCCCTACGTCCTGGCTGTCGCCAGCTACACCACAGATGTTTACGACACGGATGGTGTCAACAAGGTCAAGGCCCTCTTCGAGCGGAGTCACGATGGCAGTATATAGCTACAACGACTTCCGCAAGGTGCTGAGAAAGCTCGGCTTCCAAAAAATCCGTTCCAAGAAGCACGAAGTCTGGTATCTGCACACAGAGACGGCCGATTTCAAGGTCGCCGTCAGCCATAGGCGGGGTGAGAACATCCCCCGTTGGCTTTTCTACAAGATGCTGAAACAAGCGGGCATAGAGAGCGAGGAAGAATTCGTCAGCATACTGCGTGGCAGGAGGACAAAGATGACCTTGTGAAGGAGGAACTACAATGCTCGGTTTTGACCGGATCACTTTTAATCCGAACATTATGGGAGGCAGAGCATGCATCAGAGGCATGCGCATCACGGTCGCCTTGATCCTGAATCTGGTCGCTAACGGGATGACAACCGAGGAGATCATCCGGGCCTATCCGTATCTGGAACCGGAAGACATCCAGCAGGCATTGTGTTACGCTGCGGAGAAGATGCCATGAAGACGACGCTGATCTACGCCGGCATAGCCGGCTACGGGTTCGAGAGCCTGGGCAAGGGGATGGAGGCGGGCTGGATAAACCACGGCCTGGCCCAACTTGCCGCCTGCGCCAAGGCCGAGGGATTCGAGGTGGACCTCATTGACCTGAGAGGTCTAAAAGGCTGGGACGAGTTCCGGGCAGAGTTAGAGCAGCGCCGGCCCGACGTCACGGGCCTGACGATGATGAGCGTGGACTATAACCCGGTGATGGAGGCCATCGTCGTCATCAAGGATGTGGATCCTGCAATCATCACCGTCGTCGGCGGCCCTCATCCCACGCTGGTGCTGGAGGAGGTGACCGCCAACCCCAAGATTGATTACATCGTCACCCACGAGGCGGAGATCACCTTCCCCAATCTGCTGGCTGCCATCGAGAGAGGAGAGCGGCCACAAGAGCGGGTGCTGGTCGGAGAGAGGCCCGACCTGGACGCCATACCCTTCGTGGATCGGGAATTGTTCTTAGATGAGTGGCGCAGATGCGGCTACGAACCCGATTCCCCTGAGGTGCCCTTCGTGTCGGAGTTACCGCCACCTTTTTTGACCATCATCGCCGGGCGCGGCTGTATCTACAACTGCAACTTCTGCCAGCCAGCCGAGCGCCTCATCTTCGGCCGCTTCCGCCAACGGAGCGTGCCCAACGTCATCGAGGAATTGAAGCTCCTGCAGGAAAAGTACCACTTCGCCAGCTTCATGTTTCACGATGACTGTTTGACCAACGACCGGGAATGGGTAACCGAGTTCTGCCCGACTTACAAGCGGGCGGGATTCACCCAGCCCTTCTTCTGCCAGAGCCGGGCCGACATCATCGTCCGCCACGAGGAATTGGTCGAATTGATGGCCGACGCCGGCTGCCGGGGCTACTTCATCGGCTTCGAAAGCGGCAATGACCGAGTACTACGCTTCTTGCGCAAGGGTACTACGCGAGAGATAAACCTGAAAGCGGCCAAAATCTGCCGGAAGTACGGCATCTCCGTCTGGGCTAACTACATGCTGGGCCTCCCCACTGAGACCAAAGAAGAGATGATGGACACCATCTCCATGCTCAAGGAGATTGACCCCGACTACTACAGCCCGGCCTTCTACACCCCTCATCCTGGCAGCGACCTTTATACCTACTGCATCGAAAACGACCTCTCTCTCATTGCCAGCCACGATCAGTACCGCCGCAGCCCCACCGAGACGAAGATCAAGGGCCAGGATCCCGAGTTCCTGAACTGGGCCCTGGTCGAATCTCAGCGCCGCAAGCCCTGGAACGCCTTCAAGCGCTGGGCGCACCGTAATTGGAAGCGCTATGCCAATCCGCGCAAGGCGTGGCGGAAGTTGGTAGATTGGTACACTGAAATAGAAAATGACTGATAAACTGACGAGTATGCACGACGCCATCGCCACCTACGTTCACGACGGCGACACCGTGGCGGTTGAGGGTTTCACCGCCTGCATCTGTTTCGCCGCCGCCCACGAGATCATCCGCCAGGGCCGCCACGACCTGACCCTATGCCGCATGACGCCCGACCTGATCTACGATCAGATGATCGCCGCCGGGTGCGCCCGCAAGATAGTCTTCTCCTACCTGGGCAACCCCGGCGTTGGCTCCCTGCACTGTGTCCGCCGGGCGGTGGAGAAAGGCATCCCGAGGGCGATCGAGCTGGAGGAGTACTCCCACTTCGGGATGGTGGGGCGTTATCTGGCAGGAGCTTACCGGCTGCCTTTCTTTCCTCTACGCTCCTATCTGGGGAGCGACCTGCCGAAGGTCAACCCCCGCATCCGCTTCGTTGAGAGCCCCTACAGGGATGGCTCCATCGCTGTCGTCCCGCCTCTAAATCCCGATGTGGCCATCATTCACGCCCAGCGGGCCGACCGGCAGGGGAACACCCAGTTGTGGGGGCTGCTAGGGGTGCAGAAGGAGGCCGCCTTCGCGGCCCAGCACGTCATCGTCGTCGTGGAGGAAATCGTGGACGAGGCGGTGATCCGCGCGGATCCGAACCGCACCATCATCCCCGGCCTGGTGGTAGACGCAGTGGTTCACGAGCCCTACGGGGCGCATCCCTCCTACGTGCAGGGATACTACGATCGGGACAACGATTTCTACCTGCGATGGGACGAGATCAGCCGGGACGAGGCAGCCACGCAGGCCTGGCTGAAGGAGTGGGTCTACGGCGTGCGGGATCGGGCAGAGTACGTGGCCAAAATGGGCCAGGAGACCTGGGAGCGGCTGCAGCCCGGGGAAGCCTGGGCCGGGCCGGTGAACTATGGAGAGTACGACTAGGTTGATACATTGGTAGAGCCGTAAATTCGTAGATTCGTAGGCCAGTTAACGAAGGCTCGGAGTTGTACTCCGAGCCATCAGAATTTAGGGATTTACGAGTTTCCCAACAAGGGAGAAGAACTATGATCCATTACCCTCCCTCCGAAATGATGATTGTGGCCGCGGCGCGGGCGTTGGCGGGGGTTCGTACCGTTTTCGTCGGCGTGGGGCTGCCCAACAGCGCCTGTAACCTGGCGCAGCGGACGGTGGCGCCGGAGCTGGAGTTGATCTATGAGAGTGGCGTCTATGGCGCTCGACCGGCCCGGCTACCCCTATCCATCGGCGACCCCACCCTCATCAGCGGGGCGACCTCGGTCTGCTCCATGGCCGATCTTTTTGGGCTGTACCTGCAAGGTGGGCTGGTGGAGGTGGCCTTCCTGGGCGGGGCACAGATTGACCGCTTCGGCAACCTGAACACTACAGTCATTGGCGATTGGGAGCATCCCAAAGTACGCCTGCCGGGCAGTGGGGGAGCGTGCGAGATGGCCGTCAACGCCCAACGGATTTACGTGATTATGCGACTCGGGCGGCGAGCCTTCGTCGAGCGGCTGGACTTCCTCACCAGTCCTGGCCACCTGGGTGGGATCAGAGAACGAGCCGCGCTGGGGCTTCCGGGAGGCGGCCCCCAGTTAGTGGTCACCGACAAGTGTGTATTCCACTTTGATGAGACGACGGGGGAGATGGTGCTGGAGAGCCTGCATCCGGGAGTGGAACTAGCCGAGGTGCAAGCGGAAGTGGGATGGGAACTGAGAGTGTCCCCAGACCTCTCGGAAACGGAGCCGCCGACGGAGGAGGAACTGCACTTGCTGCGGGAGGAGTTGGACCCGCAAGGGTTGTATCGCTGAGGAGGAAAATAGCTAATGCGAAACCTGTTGATCACCGGCGGGGCTGGCTTCATCGGCTCCAACTTTGTGCACTATACGCTAGAAAAATACCCCGATTACAAGGTCGTGGTCTACGATAAGCTGACCTATTCGGGGAATCTCGATAACCTGCGCGACGTCGAGCACGATCCGCGTTACACCTTTGTGCGCGGCGACATCTGCGACGCCGAGAAGGTGGACGAGGTGACGCGCGAGCACAAGATTGACGCCCTCGTGAATCTCGCTGCAGACACCCATGTGGACCGCTCGCTGATGGAGGCAGGCAGTTTCATCCAGACCGACGTCTTCGGCACCTACGTCCTCTTGGAAGCAGCCAAGAGGTACCAGGTCGAGCGCTACCACCAGGTCTCGACAGATGAGGTCTATGGCCAGGTGCTGGAGGGCTCCTCGCTGGAGACCGACCCCCTGGTGACGCGCAGCCCCTACGCAGCAAGCAAGGCTGGGGGAGACCTGATGTGCCACGCCTACTTCGCCAGCTTCGATGTACCGATTACCATCACCCGGGGTTCAAATAACATTGGCCCCTACCAATATCCTGAGAAAGTGGTCCCCCTATTCATCACCAACGCCATTGACGACATCCCTCTTCCCCTCTACGGCGATGGCCTGCAGATGCGCGACTACCAGTACGTGATAGATCACTGCGAGGGGATAGACGTGGTGCTGCACAGGGGCCAACCGGGCGAGATCTACAACCTGGGCACTGAAGTGGAGATCCATAACATCGTCATGGCCAAGATGATCCTCAAGCTGCTGGGCAAGCCGGAAAGCCTTATCCAGCACGTCAGAGACAGGCCCGGCCACGACCGCCGCTATTCCCTCAACTGCGACAAGGTTAAAGCCCTGGGCTGGCATAGCCGTCACACCTTCGAACAGGCGCTGGAGAAGACGGTTCGATGGTACGTGGATAACGAGTGGTGGTGGCGGAAGATCAAAAGCGGCGAGTACATGGAATATTACCGCCGCCAATATGAAGGGCGGGAGGTAGTTGGAGATTAGAGACCTGCTCTGAGCCTGGCCGAAGGGTTGGAGATTGAAAGCAAAAAACGCCGAGGGGAACCTCGGCGTTTTCTATTCCTGGTAGCTATTCTTCGTTCGCGCCAAAGGTGATCATCAGGGTGTCCTCATCGAACCTGGCGCTTTGAACGTCCAGGCTGACCAATACGCGCGGCAGGATCAGGTTGCGCTTGCGGTTGCCGATGTGCACGATGAGCTCGTCCCCAGAGCGGGTCAGTTGCAGGTCTTGCTTCTCCACAAAAGGCAATGGCAACGTCAAGATGTAATGCCCGTCTTTCTTCTCCACGCTGTGAGTCCGGCCAATGAAATACATTTTGGTGGGGTCGCTGTCGCCGTAGATGCTCTCGGCCATGCGCCTGAGCATGTCCAACCCTACCACCTCCTGATCGAAGAGAGGCGCTTTGAGGATGGGCAGAGGCGAAAAAGCCTCCTCGATCATCTGGCTGTATTTCTCGTGGCTCTCCTTCCAGGAATCGAAGTAGCTATCTTGCACCTGGCCTGGAATCAAGCGATTGGAGATCACCGCATCGGTTAAGAAACCGTAGAGATTGAGGTAGGCGAAAGTGCGCTGCGCCTCCTTGATGACCATCTTCTCAGGGTTCAAGACCAGGCGCACCGAAGCCTTCTGGGGGTCGGAGAGGAGGTCGTGCATGCGGGTCAGTTGCAGGATCAGCTCGGCGATGGTGTCGAACAGTTCGTCGTCAGGGATGGGCAGGTCCGTCACCGCTCGAAGGA
>CAYUPJ010000148.1:0-10939 GCA_964446635.1 uncultured Anaerolineae bacterium | reverse complement strand
ACAAATAGCAAAGGATTATAACCAAAGGAGGACAAAATGGCCAAGATTGATTTTGGAGGGACAGTGGAAGAGGTCGTCATGAGAAACGAGTTTCCACTGGAGAAAGCCCGCGAAGTTCTGAGCGATGAAATTGTCGCTGTCTTAGGTTATGGAGTGCAGGGCCCGGCTCAATCTCTTAACATGAAGGACAACGGCATCAACGTCATCGTAGGACAGTGGAGCGGTGACCAAGTTTGCTGGGAAAAGGCACTGCGGGACGGATGGGAGCCCGGCAAGACGCTCTTCTCTCTCGCAGAAGCCGCGGAAAGAGGCACTATTGTGCAGTACTTGGTCTCTGATGCCGCTCAGATGATGACCTGGCCCCAGATAAAGCCCCACTTGAAGGAGGGCGATGCGCTGTACTTCTCTCACGGGTTTTCGATTGTATACGGCGATCAGACTGGCGTCGTTCCCCCTGAGTTTGTAGACGTCATCATGGTGGCGCCCAAGGGGTCAGGGGCCAGCGTGCGGGCCAATTTTCTCGCCGGCAGCGGCATCAACAGCAGCTATGCCGTGCATCAGGATTACACAGGCCGGGCCACGGAGCGAACCCTGGCCATCGGCATTGCGATTGGTTCGGGCTACCTTTTTCCCACCACCTTTGAGAAAGAGGTACACAGCGATCTCACGGGAGAAAGAGGGGTGTTGATGGGCGCCCTCGCTGGCATCATGGAAGCCCAGTATGCCACCCTTCGCCAGAACGGCCATAGCCCAAGCGAGGCGTTCAACGAAACCGTCGAGGAACTGACCCAGAGCCTGATCCGGCTGGTTGACCAGAATGGCATGGATTGGATGTACGAGAATTGTAGCGCGACGGCACGGCGCGGCGCGCTCGACTGGCGTCACAGGTTCCGAGAGGCGGTCATGCCGGTGTTCGAGGAACTGTACGAAAGTGTCGTCTGCGGTGAACAAACGCGGATCGTCCTCGAAGCCAACAGTGCGCCCGATTACAAGGAAAAACTGGACGCCGAGCTGCGTGAGATGCGCGAATCGGAGATGTGGCGAGCGGGCGCTGCGGTTCGCGCCCTTCGGCCAGGGAATTGGGGGAAATAGATGGACAGAGTAATGATCTTCGACACCACTCTGCGCGATGGAGAACAATCCCCCGGTGCAGCTCTCAACGTAGATGAGAAGGTAGAGATCGCCCATTTGTTGGAGCAGATGGGGGTAGACATCATCGAGGCTGGCTTTCCCATCTCCTCGCCGGGTGACTTCAGGGCCGTACAACGCATCTCCGAGGAACTTCGCAACTGCATTATCTGCGGATTGACGCGGGCCAACCAGAAGGACATTGACGTGGCCGCCGAAGCGTTGCAGGGGGCAGCACGACCTCGCATCCACACCGGTCTGGGCGTGTCCGACGTCCACATCCAGTACAAGCTGCGGACCACACGCGAAAAGGCGCTGGAGCAGGGTGTAGAGGCGGTCAAGTACGCCAAGCGCTTCGTCGAGGACGTGCAGTACTACACCGAAGACGCTGGCCGGGCTGACCCTGAGTATCTCTACCGGGTGCTGGAGGCGGTGATTGACGCTGGGGCAACCGTGGTCAACATCCCCGATACCACGGGCTACACCACGCCCCAGGAGTGGGGCGCGTTGATCCGGGGCATCACAGAAAACGTACCCAATATCCACAAGGCAACCATCTCTGTCCACTGCCACAACGATCTGGGGATGGCCACGGCCAACTCGCTGGTGGGCATTGCCAACGGCGCTCGCCAGGTAGAATGCACCATCAACGGCATCGGTGAACGAGCTGGCAACACCTCGTTAGAGGAGGTGGTGATGGCCCTGCACACCCGCCGTGACGTCTTTGGCGTGACCACCGGCATCAACACTCGCCTGCTCTATCCCGCCAGCCGGTTGGTGAGCAATTTGACCAGCATCGTGGTGCAGCCCAATAAGGCCATCGTGGGAGCCAACGCTTTCGCCCACTCCTCGGGCATCCACCAGGACGGTGTGCTCAAGGAACGCACCACCTACGAGATCATCAACCCGCGCGATGTCGGCGTGCCCGACTCGGAGATCATCCTCTCCGCCCGATCAGGGCGACACGGTCTGCGCCACCGTCTGGAGGAACTGGGCTACACGTTGGGCGAGGAGGAGTTCGAGAAAGTCTACCAGCGTTTCCTGGAAGTAGCCGACAAGAAAAAGACCGTGGACACTCGCGACCTGGAAGCCATCGTCGCCGACGAGGTACAGGTTTTCTTTGAGGAGACCTATCACCTGGAACACGTCCAGGTCTCGTGCGGCAGTCACAGTATCCCCACTGCCACCGTTCGCATCCGGGGGGCAGACGGCCAGGTCTATTGCGACGCTGCTCATGGCAGCGGGCCAGTGGACGCCGTCTACCGGGCCATCAATCGCGTCATCGGCGAACCGAACGAGCTGATCGAGTTCTCCATCCAGGCCGTGACCGAAGGGATTGACGCCGTGGGTCGGGTGACCATCTGCATCGAGGCCGATGATCCCGTCAGCGAGAACGGCGTCGAGCGGCGAGTGTTCAGCGGGCGCGGGGCAGATACCGACATCGTGGTTGCCAGCGCCAAAGCCTACATGTTTGCCCTCAATCGGCTGCTGGCGGCTCGACGCGAGGCTACGAGGCGGTAGGCAAGAAAGGGTGGGCATGACACTGACCGAGAAGATCCTAGCGGCCCACGCGGGCGCGGAACTCGTGAGGCCAGGACAGTTCGTCAACGTCAAGGTAGATGTGGTCTTGGCTAACGACATCACTGCGCCCATCGCCATTCGGGAGTTCGCCCGTATCGGTGTTGAAGAGGTCTTTGATCGGGACAGAGTGATCATGGTACCCGATCACTTCACCCCCAACAAAGACATCCAATCGGCCGAGCAATCCAAAGTCCTGCGCGATTTCGCCCGGCGGCAGAACCTGACGCACTACTTCGAAGTGGGTCGGATGGGCATTGAACACGTCCTTCTACCAGAGCAGGGGCTGGTGCTGCCCGGCGATGTGGTCGTTGGGGCAGATTCCCACACCTGCACCTACGGCGCTTTGGGGGCTTTTGCTACCGGGATGGGGTCCACCGATATAGCCGTGGCCATGGCCACCGGCAAGATCTGGATGAAGGTGCCTGAGACCACTAAGTTCGTCTACCGGGGTCGTCTGCAGGAGTGGGTGGGGGGCAAAGATCTCATTCTTCACACCATTGGATTGATTGGTGTGGATGGTGCTCGCTACCAGGCCCTGGAGTTCAGCGGCGAAGCCGTGGATGAGCTATCCATGGATGGCCGCTTCACCATGGCTAACATGGCCGTTGAAGCTGGGGCCAAGGCGGGGCTGTTCGCCTTTGACGAGAAGACCCGAGCCTACGTCGAGCCCCGCGCCCGGCGGCCCTACACTGCTTACCAGAGCGATGCCCCCCCAAGTGGTCAGATGGTCCTTGGTCAGGTGGTCGAGTGTCAGATGCCCCCTCCGACCATCCGACCATCCGACCATTTGACTACTATGGGGAAAGAGGGGGGGCGCTACGCCCAGGTGATCGAGATAGACGTCTCTGAACTGGAACCCCAGGTAGCCTTCCCCCACCTGCCCAGCAACGTTCGGCCCTTGAGCCAAGTAGGCGAGATACCCATTGATCAAGCGGTCATCGGCTCTTGCACTAACGGGAGGTTGGAGGACCTGCAAGTCACGGCCCAGATACTGCGAGTACAGAAAGTGCACCCTCGCGTTCGCTGCATCATCATCCCTGGCAGCCAGACCATCTACCTGGAGGCCGTGCGTCAAGGTCTGGTGGAGACCTTCATCGAGGCGGGAGCGGTGGTGAGCACGCCCACCTGCGGCCCGTGCTTGGGTGGACACATGGGAGTGCTGGCCGCTGGGGAGCGCTGCGTCTCCACCACCAACCGCAACTTCGTGGGCCGCATGGGTCACCCGGAGAGCGAAGTGTATCTGGCCAACCCGGCGGTGGCGGCTGCGTCGGCAGTGTTGGGGCGGATTGGGGGGCCGGCGGAGTTGCAAATCGAGGTGCCAGGCACTTCGGAAGTGCCTGGCACCTGAATGCGTTCGAGGAGAACCCATGAAACTAACCGGCAAGGTCTGGAAGTACGGGGCCAACGTAGACACGGACGCGATTATCCCCGCTCGCTATTTGAACCTTTCGACCCCGGAAGAGCTGGCTCGTCACTGTATGGAAAACATTGACCCGGAGTTCGCCCAGAAAGTGCAGCCAGACGACATTATCGTAGCCACGACCAATTTCGGCTGCGGTTCATCGCGGGAGCACGCACCATTGGCCATCAAGGGGGCAGGGGTAAGCTGCGTTATCGCCAAATCCTTCGCCCGTATTTTCTACCGTAATGCCATCAACATCGGCTTGCCCATCCTGGAGTGCCCGGCGGCAGTGGAAGGCACCGAAGCAGGACAGACCCTGGAGGTGGAGCTAGAGACGGGGGAAATCCACAACCTGGACACCGGCCAAACCTTCCAGGCCGAACCATATCCTGAGTTTATGATGGGCATAATCCGGGCCGGGGGCCTGATCGAGTACACGCGGGGGCGGTGAAGTGGTCAGGTGGTCGAGTGTCAGGTGCCCCCTCCGACCCTCCGACCATCTGACCATTTGACCATTTAGTAGATTGGTGGGGAGGTAGCCATGCAGGCTAAGATTGCTGTTCTACCAGGTGATGGCATCGGGCCGGAGGTGATCGCCGAGGCGGTCAAGGTGCTGAGGAAGGTTGCCCAGACCTACGGGCATGAGTTCACCTTTGAGGAGGCACTCGTCGGTGGGACGGCCATTGATGCGGTGGGAAACCCGCTGCCAGCGGAGACCATCCAGCTTTGCCGGGAGAGCGATGCCGTGCTGTTTGGTGCAGTGGGCGGGCCCAAGTGGGACGACCCTCGGGCTGCTGTCCGCCCCGAACAGGGCATCCTGGGCCTCCGCAAAGGCCTGGAACTCTTTGCCAACCTACGTCCGGTAAAAGTCTACCCTGATCTCGTCAACGCCTCTCCTATCAAGGCAGAAATCCTCGCCGTCGTGGACCTGGTGGTGGTGCGGGAACTTATGGGGGGCATCTACTTTGGCCAACCGCGGGTGGAGGGCACTGAACGGGCTGTGGACACCATGGTCTATACCCGCGCCGAGGTGGAGTGCATTGCCCACGTCGCCTTTCGCCTGGCGAGGGGACGACGGCGCAAGGTCACGTCGGTGGACAAGGCCAACGTGCTGGCCTGCTCCCGCCTCTGGCGGCACACCGTGGAAGAGGTGGCCAAGGACTACCCCGATGTGGAACTGGAGCACCTGTTGGTAGACGCGGCGACCATGCACCTCCTCAAGCGTCCTCGCGATTTTGACGTTATCGTCACTGGCAACATGTTCGGCGACATCCTCTCCGACGAGGCCTCCATGCTGACTGGCTCCATGGGCATGTTGCCCTCGGCCTCGCTGCGAGGAGACACCTTTGGTCTGTATGAGCCTATTCACGGCTCCGCGCCAGGCATTGCCGGGCAGGGCATCGCCAACCCACTGGCGGCCATCCTCAGCGCGGCCATGCTGCTGCATCATTCGCTGAGGTTGAACGAGGAAGCTGCTGCCGTGGAGGCTGCCGTAGCCGCCGTGCTGAAAGAAGGCTACCGTACCAGGGACATTGCCGAAGAGGGGAAGCAGCCAATCGGCACCCAGGAGATGGGAGATCTGATTGCTGACCGACTTTGAGCTTTGAACATGGTTATCCAACTCTACGACACCACCCTACGAGATGGCACTCAGCGAGAGGGCGTCTCCCTCTCGGTGAGCGACAAGCTGAAGATTGTCCGCAAGTTGGACGAGCTAGGTATTCACTACATCGAGGGGGGCTGGCCCGGCTCTAACCCCAAAGATGCGGAGTTCTTCGCCCAGGCCAAGGAGATGCCACTGGAGCAAGCCGTCATCACCGCCTTTGGCAGCACGCGGCGGGCCGATATGCGGGTCGAGGATGATCCCAACATCAGAGCCCTGCTGGAGGCGGAAACCCGTGCCGTGGCTATCGTCGGCAAGAGTTGGAACCTCCATGTGACCCGGGTGCTTGGCACCACGCTGGAAGAGAACCTGGCGATGATCGCCAATAGCGTGAGCTACCTCAAGGGTCGAGGGCGAGAGGTCATTTACGACGCTGAACATTTCTTCGATGGCTACAAGGTTGACCCGACCTATGCCTTGTGCACCCTGCAGGTGGCGGAAAGGGCTGGGGCCGATTGCCTCGTCCTCTGCGACACCAACGGTGGCACCCTACCGTCTGAGCTCACCGCCATCATCGAAGAAGTGAAGAAAGTCACGGCCACGCCCTTGGGCATCCACGCCCACAACGACAGCGATTTGGCCGTGGCCAACTCCCTGGCCGCTGTGCAGGCAGGCGTCGTCCACGTGCAAGGCACCATCAACGGCTACGGCGAGCGTTGCGGCAACGCCAACCTCTGCTCCATCATCCCCAACCTCCAAGTCAAGCTGGGCTACGATTGTATCAGCGATGAGCAATTGCGCCAATTGGCCAGTGTATCCCGCTACGTCAGCGAGCTAGCGAATCTCGCCCACGACGCCCACCTACCCTATGTGGGCCATAGCGCTTTCGCCCACAAGGGCGGCATGCACGTCAACGCCCTGGTGAAATGCGAAGAGAGCTATCAGCATATAAACCCGTCCCTGGTGGGCAACTACAAGCGGGTGGTGGTCTCAGAGCTCTCGGGCAAGAGCAACATCATCTACAAGATCGAGGAATTGGGTTTGAATCCCTCCCTTAGCCCAGACCAGGCCCACGAGATCCTCCGGCAGGTGAAAGCTCTGGAGAAGCAGGGCTTCCAGTTCGAGGGGGCGGAGGGGTCGTTGGAGTTGCTCATCCGCCGGGCTCAGCCGGGGTACGAACCGCCCTTCGAGTTAATTGATTTCCACATTTTGGTGGAGAACCGCCAGGGCCGGGGGATGCTGGCCGAGGCTGCCATCAAGGTGCGCGTGGGCGATGAGGTCATGCACACCGCTGCGGAGGGCAGCGGCCCGGTGAACGCTTTGGACCTGGCCGCCCGCAAGGCCCTGTTGCCCTTCTACCCCCAGTTGGCCGAGATCCACCTGACCGACTACAAGGTGCGCATCCTCGATAGCGAGACCGGCACGGCAGCTCAGGTCCGCGTGCTCATTGATTCGGCTTGTGGCGCTCGCACCTGGAGCACAGTAGGGTCTTCCGCGAACATCATCGAGGCCAGTTGGCAAGCCCTGGCCGATAGCTTGGAGTACGGCTTGTTGAACGGGGTTCAAGACCCTACCAAGACCCTAAGGGTTTCTGAAAACCCTTAGGGTCTGTATTAGGGTCTGTAGATGACAAGGCGGGCCGTTGTCCGTGAGTGCGGCCCGCCTTGTTGTGTCTGACAAACGTAACATTGAAATCCTCCAGAGATAGCAATGAGCAAACCCATGGTCCTAGAGACCAAGCGTGTCATAGAGCTTGTTCCAAAAGCGCCATTCAACTTCGATGCCACCATGCACAAACCCGACCACTTCCCTTCAGCAGATAATGAGTGGGAGCCAGGGATTCGGTGGCAGACAATGCTCTGGCAACACATACCGTTAGGACTGAAGTTTGACAATCAGGGGACAATGGATGGGCCTAGAATCTCCCTCTCCATCTGGTCGAGAGAGAAACTGGGTCAGGATTTCCTGGATGGTCTTATTGATGAGATCAACTATCGCTGCAATCTGCAACTGGACCTGACCGAATTCAACCGAAGATTCGGAGATGATCCTCAGTTGGGCCCGGTCATAAACAAATGGCGAGGGATGCGGCCTGTGAGCTACAGCGCGCTCTATGAATATCTGATTATTGCTATCGTCTTACAAAACGCCACAGTACGGCGTTCGGTGAACATGATGCAGGCTCTGTTGGAGAACTATGGGACTTTGCTTTTTTACGATGGTAAAGAACTCTACTGCTTTTGGGAACCAGAAATGATGAATAGAGCGACTGAGCAAGAGCTCAGACAATTAAAAGTCGGTTATCGAGCCAAATCCATCAAGAGGGTGACCGAGGCTTTTGTCAGCAAGGAAATAGACGAGTTTGAACTGAGGAGGAAATCCAGAAAGGAGCAGCGGGAAGCCTTGCTTGGACTTTATGGCATTGGGCCTGCGTCCGTCAGCTATATTCTCGGCGATGTGTTTCATCACCTGGACGAATTGGATCACATCTCCCCCTGGGAGCAGAAGATCTACTCCAAGTTGTTTTTCGACACAGACCCCGACAAACCTGTCTCCGTGGACAGACTTCTAGCCCTTTTCAACGAACGCTTCGGTGGGTATAGAATGCTGGCTGTTCACTACCTCTGGGAAGATTTGTTCTGGAGAAGAAAACACGAGGAAATAGGATGGTTGGAGAAGTTGATTAGGCTGTAACAATATCAACGTGTTGGCGTGCTCTTTGGTGTGCCCCGCAAAGCTGTCGTCTGCTGACTGGAGGTGCTGAAGCAGGGTATTCTGTTTCTGACCTCCGCTTGGAGTTGCATTTTGGCAACTATTGGTGTATACTGACACTATGAGGAGAAATAATCAAGTCAGTCTCACAGACAAAAACCTGGACCAACTGGCTGAATTCCTGAGCCATGAACTGGAACACCATGCTCTTGCAGCACAGATACCGGACGGAGCACATATTTTCCACGGCTCATGTAACGATGCAACATTGACCCAAGCTAACCTTCAACTAGCCAGCAAGACATTGCTAGGCATGACCTTGGGCTATATCGAAGACGCACCACTGGTGATGGTATTTGAGTACCAACCCGGCAGACGAATGGTGGGGGAGCATTACGCATTTCTTACGGTGTCGAGGGAGCGAGCGCCGGTTGAGTAGCGTAGCGTATCGAAACCAAGCGAGCGTCTTTATAGATGCCCCGCTTGGCCTCGATATGTCGCTTCGCTCCTACTCGGCCGGCGCTTCGTAAGAATCACGTAATGCACCCAATGGTGGTTGATTTGTCGAGCAAGGCCCAGAGGGGCTCAGCGCGAGCGTTTGTCGAAAGGTTTCAAGAGCGGAGCCAGCGAGAGATGATTGTCAGAATCAATGAACTGGTGCCAGCGTGAGGCACAATGACCATTTGTAGCCCAATTGCCCCAAATGAGAGGGAAAATCATGGAAAAGACGTTATCCTTTGGAGAGGTATTGGACACAGTTGAACAACTGTCTCTAGAAGACCAGGAGGCATTGACAGACATCATCCGTCGCCGGATCATCGAGCAGCGGCGGGCGGAACTCGCCAAAGACATACAGGAGGCTCAAGAGGAATTCAAGGCCGGGAACGCTCGCCCCGTGACGCCAGACGAATTGATAGCAGAGATATTGTCATGAGGCGACAGGAATCCAAAAACATTGAGGACACCGTTGCCAAAATGCGGCGAAATCCAAAAGGAATTCGCTTTCGAGACCTATGTGAAGTGTGCGATTTTTACCTTGGTGAGGCTCGACAGAAGGGCAGTAGCCACTGCATCTACAAAACACCCTGGCAGGGAGACCCGCGAGTCAATATCCAGAACCATAAGGGTATGGCTAAAGCGTATCAGGTAAGGCAAGTATTGAAAGCAATTGATCTACTGGAGGCACAAAGTGATGCTCGAGAATGACCGATATACATATCATGTAACCTGGTCAGAGGAAGACAATGAGTACGTCGGCCTCTGTGTCGAGTTTCCCAGTCTTAGTTGGTTAGCCTCCACACCAGAAGCGGCACTCGAAGGTATCCGTCAGGTGACGGCTGAGGTCGTTGCCGATTTGAAGGCCAGTGGCGAACTCGTGCCTGAGCCAATTGCTACCAGGCAATATAGCGGGGAGTTCATGGTACGGATTCCGCCAGGGCTTCACCGCCGTTTGGCACTAGAAGCTGCTGAAGCTGGTGTAAGTCTGGATCGGCTTGCCAGTACAAAGCTCAGTCAATAGAACACGTTGACATACGCCGCCAAGCTGCCGTCTGCTGACTGGAGGTGCTGAAACGGGGTATCCTTGTTGAGGAAGGGGCGCAAGAGCCAGTCTGTTCCGTGCCCAGCTCATCAGTGAGGTGCCTCTTGAAATAGCACAGAGAGAAAACCACTCTTTCGAACTTGACGAATGTCTCAGTCTGTGGCATAATAGCAATATAGATTAGATTATAGCATCATTGTGGCCCTCGTCGTAGCAATCGTAAGTCAACCAAGGAGGGTGGTGTATGAAAGATAGGCAGCCGATCCCTAGGCCGGGAGCGATCCCGGTGCGTGGTTGGCTGTTTTGTTACCTGGGGTCGAAGGTCTTGACGGTCAAACGATTCAGTTGTTCACGTTCCGCTTGTCGTATCATTGGGCAGACCTCCTGTCGGTCTGGAAAGCATCGCCCTGAGCTGAACCTCAGGGCTGACAGGACGAATTGAAAAGTAAAGAGTTAGACATAATACCTTAAAATATTCGCTCCAGGGCATCAAAATTGCCCAATTGGTGCCTGTTACCCGTATCTAAAACGCGAATTTTTCGTTATTATGTATGAGAAAGATCTCTGATCTATAAGCCAAAAACCCTGACCTATTCTCAGATTGTTCACTGGCGAGCATTAGTACGACTCGGCCCGTGCCGTGGGACATCGCGGCATGCGTTGTCTGCGGTATTACGAATCGCAGAGCCACTTTGTCCGGAAAACAAATTTAAGCCGTTTTAAGAACTCGCCGTCAGGACGGTTTCAAAGGCGAATTAGGGCAATTCAAGCCGACAAGCTGAACTTCAGTGAGCATATTATCGGCAAAATCGGCGAGCTGTTAACCATAACGACTTGTATTAGCCCCCTCTCCCGAGTTCTTAAATCACCTTAAATTTGACAAATTACTAGGAGATACAAAGGAGATACCATGTCAGAGAATCAACACATCAATGAAGTAGCGGTCGATCGCCGCGAAGAAACGGTGACCACT
>CAYUPJ010000147.1:0-11001 GCA_964446635.1 uncultured Anaerolineae bacterium | reverse complement strand
CCCAGGGAGGTGCAGAAGCAACTGTCATAGGGCTTGAGGCATCCCAGGCCGATGAAGAATTCCTCTCAAACAAACTAATACGATTCTATCAGAGAAAACGGGATTAGCCCTTGTGACTGCGTAGCGTCCTGTTGATGATGTCGTTTTGCTTGCTTCGGGGAGGTCTCTTTTCGCCTCCCTTTGCTTCTCTCTCCTTACTATCTCCTTCGCCGCCCTCTTGTCGGCCGAAGGCTTCTTGGAACGCCAATTCCATCATGGTAAGTATGGGTTCCTCTTCTTCAATGTCATCATCTATGGGTATGTCTTTGATGCTTAACTCGATCTGACGCCTTTTGCGGTCAACGTTGAGCACCTTTACCTCCACCTCTTCGCCCACCGACACAATCTCCGCCGGATCATCCACGTAGCCTGAAGCCAGCGCACTAATGTGTACTAACCCATCGCGGCCCACACCAATATCCACGAAGGCGCCGAAGGGTGCCAGGCGTGTCACTTTGCCGCCGATGATCATGCCTGGTCTCAGGTCGCGAAAGGTCCTCTCGGGTGGTTCTATCATTGTTAAGCTGATGTGTTTTCTCGTGCGATCCACTTGCTTGACCCAGACTGTTACCTCGTGGCCTTCCTCCACGATCTCCGAGACCCTGTTGACTGGATCTTGGCTCAATTGAGAGATGTGCACCCACCCTTCTTGGCTCAGGCCGATGTCCACGAAAGCGCCTGAGAGCCCTACTCTGGTTACTTTGCCTCTTAGCTTCATGTGCGGCTTTAAATCTCCGATGCTGGTTGGCTGCTTTTCATGGGTCTCCTCGGTTTGATTGCGTTCCTCTATTGTCACTCTTGTTCCTCCTTGCCAAACTTACGAGATAGCGCGATATATTATACCACTACTATGGATTTTCCACAAGGTTGGGCTGTTCGGGGATTTCTTGACGTTTGCTGGAATTCGTGGTAGTATTAACGGGGAGTATCCTACGTCATCTTCGCGTAGCCATCAACTCTGCTTATCTCCAAAACCCGTCTCTCAGTTTCTGATAACAAAGAGAAACTATGCGAAGTTAGAGGAGATGGCAGGGGAGGGATTGGATATTTCGAGAGAAGGTAGGGCAACCTGTGGGTTACGGATAGGGTAGGGGACTGTGACTGGAGAGGTGTAGGAGGGATGACTATTACTAGAGGAGCGACACTTACCGATCTACGTTCTGAACGTGCTCTCCTTGTGGGGGCGAAGCTAAAAAGCGAGCGCGGTGGCTGGTCGGTCGAGGCCTCGTTGGCAGAGTTGACTCAGTTGGCCTATACGGCTGGTGTGGAGGTATGTGGCCAGACTTTTCAGAAACTAGACACCATCAACCCGGCCACTTACATTGGTAAGGGTAAGGTAGATGAGGTTAAGACTCTTAAGGAAGAGCTGGGCTGTGATCTAATCATTTTCGATGACGAGCTCTTGCCGCGCCAGCAGCGTGAGCTGGAGGAAGCTTGGGATCTGAAGGTTCTGGATCGTACCTCTCTGATCCTGGATATCTTTGCCCAGCATGCGCATACCAGAGAGGGTCAGTTGCAGGTGGAATTGGCTCAGTACGAGTATCGCCTGCCACGCCTGACGCGCATGTGGACCCATCTGGCCCGCCAAGCAGGGGGCGGGATGGCTCGTGGGGGTGGGGGAGGTGTGGGTCTGCGGGGACCGGGCGAGAGGCAGCTTGAGATTGACCGTCGCCGCATTAGAGAGCGCATTACCCAGCTCAAGCAGGAGCTGGAGCGGGTGCGGGCCCACCGTAGCCTTTACCGCCGACAGCGCCGCCGAGACGCCGTACCCGTGGTGGCCATTGTGGGCTACACTAACGCAGGCAAATCGACTTTGCTGAACGCTATTTCTGGGGCTGATGTGCTGGTGGGGGATAAACTCTTCGCTACCCTGGATCCCACAACCAGGCGAGTAACGCTGGCTCAGGGACAGATGGCTCTTTTTACCGACACGGTGGGCTTTATCCAGAAGCTACCTACCCAGCTAGTAGCTGCCTTTCGTGCTACCTTGGAGGAGATCAACGAGGCCGACCTTCTCCTGCATGTAATTGACATAACACATCCTAACGCTTTGTTGCAAAGTAGGGTAGTTGAGAATACGCTGAGGGACTTGGGGGCTACGGATATGCCAGTACTGGTGGCGCTCAACAAAGTGGATCGGTTGAGTGATTTTGATCAGATTCAACCAATGATACAGGAGTTTCCCAACAGTCTGGCTATTTCCGCCAAAGAGGGCTCAGGCCTGGAGGAACTCTTGGCTCGCGTAGAGGACGTTCTCAGTGAGAATCTGGTGCGCATCAGGACTTGCATCCCGTACCGTGAGGGTGAGTTGGTCTCGCTTTTCTACCAGTGGGGCTTGGTGGAGCGAGAGGAACACAATCCTGAAGGGACCATCTTGGAAGGTCGTGTGCCAGTTCGGTTTCTAAAGGCTTTTCGGCATTGCTTGATTTGATGTCTGTAGTAGAGAAGCCAGGTTTTCCGTGCGAGAGGTTCTAAAAACCTGGTTTTTGGTCACTGCTCGAACTTCAGACTATATATGTTATGTATAGAACCTGACGTTGAGTACCCCGAGAGTCCCCCAAGGCACTTAAACTTGGACCCTCACGAGATCGTTTCGCGGTCCTGCTGTGTTTTTGCCTTGCTGTTTGCGCATGCCCATAAATTGTGCTAGAATTAGCTTGGTTTTGGAGCTGATGCACAGATCTCTTCATCTTCCGCCTCAAGAAGAGAGGCTGCTCATTGTGCCTCTCTCCTACTATAGTTATGTCGAATTAAGGAGTAGATCAGATGCCCAAGTTGTTACGCGGTTGTGTTAGGTTGGCAATTGTAGCTCTGTTGGTAGCTCTACTCACCAGCGTTGCTTTTCTAGCAGGTTTTGTAGCCAGGGATTCCTTGGCACGCGAGTCCACTACTGTGGCTGCGGAGCCGACTAGCGGTGAGGAAGCAGCCTTCCGTGTCTTCTGGGAAGTTTGGTATATCTTGGAGCATGATTTCTACGATGACCTGCCCGGTGCTCAGGAGATGACCTACAGCGCGATCCGTGGCGTGGTGGATGAGCTGGATGACAAATACACTGCGTTCCTAGAGCCGGAGGTGGCGGCCATTGTCAGAGAGGATATGTCTGGCTCGTTCGAGGGTATTGGAGCTGTGGTTAACATGAACGAGGGTGGCCAGCTAGAGATCGTCCGGACCTTTGAGGGCAAACCTGCAGCACGGGCTGGTCTTAAGCCAGGTGACATTGTCCTCACTATAGGTGACACAGCCATTGAGAACATGAGTGTCTTCGAGGCCGTGGCCTTGATTCGGGGGCCGGCAGGCAGTGTGGCCCGTCTCACCGTAAAACGGCAAGGCGTCGAGGAACCCTTCGTGCTTGAGGTAGTCCGTGAGAAGATTGAGATGGCTGTTGTGGAGTCCAGGATGTTGGATGACGACATCGCCTATCTCAAGCTCACTGAGTTTACTGCTCAGGCCACGAGTCAGCTAAAGGCGGATTTGCAGGCCCTCCTGGCTCAAAAGCCCAAGGGCCTAATCTTCGATCTGCGCGACAATCCAGGGGGCTTTTTGAACGAAGCCGTGGAGATAGCCAGTCAATTTGTCGGCGAGGGATTGATCCTGATGGAACAATTTAAGGATGGCCAGGATAGAGATTACCCTGCGCACAGAGGCGGTCTGGCTACCGACGTACCTTTGGTGGTCCTGGTCAATGGTGGTACTGCTAGCGCCTCGGAAATCGTGGCCGGTGCCATTCAGGATGCTGGACGCGGCATTCTGATTGGCGAGCAGACCCTGGGCAAGGGATCGGTCCAGCTCTCCTACTACCTTAGCGATGGCTCCGAGTTACGGGTCACCACTGCTCACTGGTTTACACCTAAGGGACGTGCCATTCATGGGGAGGGTCTTGTGCCTGACATCCAGGTGGGGATCACCCAGGAGGACATCGAGGCTAGCCGTGATCCACAATTACAGAATGCGATTGAGTCCCTGCGGGGATTAACAGATGAAAGGTAAAGAGAAAACGGTTGCTACCAATCGCAAGGCACGCCATGATTACTTCATTGACGAGACCTATGACGCTGGGATCGTCCTCACCGGCACAGAGATCAAGTCTGTGCGGGCTGGGCGGGTCAACCTGCGGGATAGTTATGTCCAGGTGAAAAACGGCGAGCTCTGGCTGATTGATACCCACATCGCTCCCTACGAACAGGCAGGTTATAGCGGCCATGAGCCCAAGCGTCCTCGCAAGCTGCTCATGCACCGCCATGAGATCAACCGCCTGCACGGCAAAGTGCAAGAGAAGGGCTACACCATTATCCCCTTGCGCTTCTATCTCAAGGACAACAAGTGGACCAAGGTGGAGATCGCCCTGGCTCGCGGCAAGAAGCTCTACGACAAACGCCAAGCTATTTACAAACGCGACGCCCAACGGGAGATGGAGCGCGAGCTGGCTGGGCGGAGCAAGAGATTATGACAACTTACGGGAGTTGCAAGAAATTCAGAGTTGTGCTATAATCTGATTAGAATTGGGGATGAAGGGTTTCGACAGGGACGGCTGGCCAAGGATTGCAAGTCGAGGTGCCCTACCCTCGCAAAACCAGGGCAACTAAGATAAACGGCGAACCTGTACTTGCCATGGCTGCCTAAAAGCAGCCGCATCTGCCCGGGTCTCCTCCCGATAGGCCTGGATCAGATGTCATAGAAATCGGGATGCGGTGTTCTCGACGCCGATAGAGAGCATCAAAGCCAAGCCAACTGAGCTTGGATCGGCTAGTTTGAGCCAGACCTTGTTGGTCAGGGCTGACTTGGACGAATCACAAAAGACCGACTAAGCTTGTAGCATATCCTGGGTCGAACTCTCTGGACGCGGGTTCGATTCCCGCCATCTCCACCAAACAGAATGCCTGTAGGGATCCCCTACCCTACAGGCATTCTGTCTCCTGGCCCCGGTAAAGAGCGCTGCCAGAGCTCCTACCGACTGCCTTCACTTCTTCTCCCCTCTCTCGTTCCCCTCGTCAAATCCTCAATCATATTTCGCATAGCCTCTGTTCCCTTTTCAGAACTCTGAAAGAAAATAATCAAAATAAATCACTGGCTACGCGAAGGCCACGGTGCGGTTAGAAATCCACATAGTCTCGCTTCAGTAAACTCCCACGATCAACATGAAACACATTCAACAACTCCCCTATCAACAATGCTTTCTGCTCCGCATCTTTTTTCGACCAAGTGCGGCTCTTGATCTCCAAAAAGGTTCCTTCGTGGGCTGGCTTGGTTAGCCGGTCCAGATTGATAGTAAAATGCACCCCCTTGTACCTGACGTGCCAGCGCTGCCGATGCTTGTGAACCTCCTTCACCCTGTCGGGCTGGAAATACTCGTAATAAAAGCGCATGGTGCGATCTGCCTTAGAAGTAAAACGAGAACGGGAGAGAAGAACCGAATTGTCAAACTCTCGCTCGATGCCAAGCCCAGTTAAGGTCAAGGTGTGAATGGACTCGGGTACTTCCCCCTCTTCCCTTACCACGTTATCCTCACGATGCCGAATGTACCCCTGGCTCTCGTCTGCAAATAGCAGGTAGGTGTCATATTGATCCCGTATCGAGGAGCTCCACACGGCAGTAATATCGGGGTGAGCTAGCCCTTCCTTAACAGCATCCTCGCTTTCCACATGCCCCTTGACTTGCACTTCAAACGTTTCCTTCCACTCTAAACCTCCAATAGCCACCAGCTTGTCTAGGAGACTCTCTTCTCTGCGCATCATGAATGTGTTGACCCGGTTCGCGATGCGTTGGGCTTCAGCCATGATCATCTCTGTATCTACGGTGAGCAGATCTCTATCTCTCATCAATAAGCGCCCATTCACCAGGACATGACGTACGTCGGCACTCTTGCCAGCATAAACTAACTGAGAATAGATGTTATCGGCCGATAGAGCGAATTTTGGCGTGATATGAAGGCCACCCACATCCACAACCGCCAAGTCAGCTTGCTTCCCCACCTCAATCGAGCCTGTGATGTGATCGAGGTACAAAGCTCGCGCTCCCCCGATGGTAGCCATGATCAAAGCGATGCGCGCGGGCACAGCCTTGGGATCGCGCGCAATCCCTTTGGCCAACAGAGCCGCCAGGCGCATCTCCTCAAACATGTCTTGGTCATTGTTGCTGGCGGGGCCATCGGTGCCGATCCCTACCTTCAGACCGAGGTCCAACATGCGAGCCACTTGTGCCATACCGCTGGCCAGTTTCAAATTACTGGTCGGTGCATGCACCACACCAACACCTTTCCGCCCCAATAGCTTCATCTCATCTTCGGTGAGATACACGCCATGGATAGCCAGAGCCTTACCATCCAAGATGCCGAAATTGTCAAGACAGAACGCAGGTGAGCAGCCATAAAGCTGCTGGGTGCCCTCTACATCCCCCTCCGTCTCCGAGAGATGGATGAGCAAGGGCACGTCGTGCTCTTGAGCCAACCACGCCATCTCCCTCAGGATCTCCGGTGTGCACGTGTATGGCGAGTGCGGCCCGACAGCAGGCACGATCAGCTCATGCCCCTTCCAGCCGGCAATGAACCGCTGACAATACTCTAAACTCTCATCGTAGCTAGCCGCATCAGGGGTGGGCAACTTCATCACTGTTTCGGCACAGATCGCCCGCATCCCCGCTTCCTGCACTGCCCTAGCCACTTCGTCCTCAAAATAATACATATCGGCAAAGCAAGTCACGCCTGAGCGGATCATCTCTGCACAAGACAGCAAGGTGCCGTAGTAGCAAAATTCCTCGTTCACAAATTCCCTCTCTACGGGTAACATGTAGCCATAGAGCCAGACGTCAAGCCGCAGATCGTCGGCCAGTCCCCTGAGCAAGCTCATGGGCACATGGGTGTGAGCGTTGATCAAGCCAGGCATAATTACCTGCCCGGAGCAATCAATGGTCTGTTCAGCCTCGTACCTTCCAGCCAAATCCGGCGCTGGCCCAACCGCGACGATCTTGCCCTCTGTTATGACCACCACCCCCTCAGGAAAAACGGTCAGGCACTTATCCATAGTAACCACGGTGCCATTGGACAACATCATGTCAGCTTTCATCATGACCACCCCCTAATGTCTTTCATTTTAACCAACAAATTGGCATGTTTCATGTTATTGTGCTATAATATCATCTGTTTTCCGACATAATCACTGGAGCCCGCTGCCTTCGCGCCAGTAGCCCGGTGGCAGTAACATCAACCCACGCCCTCCAGAAGGAGAACCCCCATGCGCGCCGTTGACATCATCGCCAAGAAACGAGAGGGTCAATCCCTCAGCACTGAAGAGATTGATTTTTTCGTTCAGGGCTTCACCCGGGGAGAGATCCCCGATTATCAGGCAGCATCTCTGCTGATGGCCATCTACCTGAGGGGAATGAACACGCAGGAAACCGCCGATCTCACCATGGCCATGGCTCGCTCAGGGCGGATGCTTGACCTTTCCCCCCTAGCGCCCCTGGTAGTGGATAAACATTCCACCGGCGGTGTAGGCGACAAAACCACCTTGGTGGTCGCCCCCCTGGTAGCAGCCACAGGGCTGCCAGTGGGAAAGATATCGGGACGAGGCCTGGGCTTCAGTGGCGGGACGCTGGATAAGCTCGAGTCCATTCCCGGCTTTCAAGCGAACCTCTCTGCCGAAGAGTTTTTGACCACGCTGCGTGACTATGGCATCGTCGTCATTGGGCAAACGGCCGATATGGTCCCAGCCGATGGCAAATTCTATGCCCTGCGTGATGTGACGGCCACAGTTAGCAACATCTCCCTCATCGCTAGTTCCATCATGAGTAAAAAAATAGCAGGTGGTGCCAACGCCGTCGTTCTGGATGTCAAAGTGGGCCTGGGAGCTTTCATGCACACTGAGGAAGAGGCACTAGAGCTAGCACACACGATGGTGAACATTGGCCAGGCGCTGGGGCGCCGCGTGACCGCCGTCATATCAGACATGAACCAGCCCCTCGGCCGGGCGGTGGGCAACGCCCTGGAGCTCAAAGAGGCCATCGTCACCCTACACGGCCATGGCCCCGCTGACTTCCTCGAACACTGCCTGACCATTGCCGGTCAGATGCTACTTCTGGCCCACCGCGCGCGAGACACCCAGGAAGCCCGCAAACTGCTCTTGAATGAGCTGGATAGTGGAAGAGCTTGGCACAAATTCCGCGACTGGATCGTGGGTCAGGGAGGCGACGTGGCTTACATTGATGATCCTTCCCTATTACCTCAGGCGACTATTGTCGAACCTCTGCCCTCTCCTCACTCCGGCTATGTGGCGGCCTTGGATGCCATGGAAGTTGGCCTGACAGCAGCCCTTCTCGGCGGCGGCCGAGCCCACAAGGGAGATCCCATTGACCACGCTGTGGGCATCGTCCTAGCCAAGAAGATCGGTGATTATGTAAATGATGGTGAGACCCTGCTGACGATCCATGCCAACGATGAGCAGAAGTTGACCGATGCCAGGCACAGGCTCTTGGATGCTTACTCCTGGAGCGATGAACTTGTCGAGCGTCCGCCCCGCATACACCAGATCATCAGCCACAAAGTCTAAAGCTCAACGCGGTAAACGTACGCGTTCGGCTCCACCAAGTCGCCTTTCTCGTCGAAAGTGATGGAACCGATCAAACCTGGATAGTTCTGTAGAGCACTTAGCTCGGCGACGACGGCATTCCTGGAAGGTCTCCCCTGAGACCCAATGGCCCTAGCCAAAGCCTCCAGGAGAACGCGAGTGGCGTCGTAGGCCAAAATCGCTTGAGGACCAGGCGAGCGCCCGGCCAGGGTCTGGTAGCCAGCCACGAAATCCCCACTATTGATTCTTGGCGCCGCGGTGATGTAAAGAGTTCCTCTAACCGCCTCCCTTCCGATCTGCACCAACTGAAGGCTATCCAGCTCACTCCCCCCCATGAAGGCCACCTCGATACCAGCCCTTCGTGCTCGCGCGATCAACTCCGCACCCTCCACTGCCCCCCCGCTGAAAAAAACCAGGTCAGCAGACGTGAGACGCGAAGCGTGAAACGTGAAATCGGTGTAAGCGTCCAACACAACAGTAGCCCCCAACTGCTCAGCCGTCTGGAGGAAGGCATCAGCAAGGTCATCGCGGCCGCGCAGGACAACCAGGCGATGCAGTCCCAGCTCCTCCACGACGTATCTCGCCGCCTCTGCTCCCAGAACGTCGTTACGCGCATAGAGGCGAAAGACTTCTAAGTAGCCTCGTTCCGTCACGGCGTTTGCTGCAACCTGAGTGATCAGCGCCAGGCCAGCTCGATGATACTCGTCCAGAGCAGCCAGGGCCGTCTCAGCGGAGAAATGGCCGATGACGCCCATGACGTCGGAATCAACGATCATCTTTCTGGCTTGCAGTGACGCTTGTGCCGGATCGTTCCCATCGTCCAGGGCCACCAACTCCACCACGTAGCCACCTACACCACCCATCGCGTTGCGCTCTCGCACCGCCAGCTTCACCGCGTAGAGCACGTCGTACCCCAGATGCCGGTAGAGCCCCTCGAAAGGAGCTACCAAGCCGATCTTGACCACAGGTTTGGTGCTGCCCAGCCCTGCCCTGAGCCTGGCCGAAGGGCCGGCACAGCTAGCGAGCAAGCATGCCAAAATGAAAAGCACGCCAAGCGAAAACGCCTGCGTGCACCTTCCCCGATTTTCGATTTTCGATTTCCGATTCCCGAATTCTGAGCGTCCCATCACCTTTGAAGTTTGAAGTTTGAAGTTTGAGCTTTGGATTTCGCGTCTACCGTTGATACTTTTGTTGATTCTGCAGGTGTTCCTCGAAAGTTGTGGCGAAGGCATGGGAACCGTCGCCCTTAGCCAGGAAGTATAGGTAATCGGTCTCTGCGGGCTGCAAGACGGCTTCAATCGTAGCCAAGCCTGGATTGCAGATCGGGCCAGGGGGCAGTCCCTGGTGAAGGTAAGTGTTGTAGGGAGAGTTAACCTGGTCGAGCTCTTCCAGCATCAACGGCGTTTTCCACCACTGGCCTGTATCCTCCTGATAGCCTAGAGCGTACTGCACCGTAGGACAGGCATCCAAGGTCATGCCCTCTGCCAGTCGGTTTAGGAAGACGCCGGCTATAACGGGGCGCTCCTCCGCCACCACCGCTTCTCGCTCCACGATGGAGGCCAGGGTCACCACCTCGTAGATGGTCATCTCCCGCTCCGCAGCCATCTCACGCATCTCAGCGGTAAAACGTTGCTCGAAATTGGCCAACATGCGCTCAATGATGTCGAGAACTGTGGGCTGGGCTGGCAGATAATAGGTGTCGGGGAAGAGAAAACCTTCCAAAGTAGCTCCCGGTGGCCGATCCTCCAAGAACTGATAATCGAAGTGCCCTCCTTGAACTAAGTCCAGAAACTGGTCACCGTCCACACCCGCCTCTTCTGTCAACGTCTCGGCGATCTGTTCAGCCCGCCAGCCCTCGGGGATGGTCACCGCGGTCTCCTCCAGACGCCCGTGCTGCAAAGCCTCCATGATCTCCCCCATGGTCATGTTGGCTCGCAGCTCATACCGGCCGGCCTCCAGCTTGCTGTCGGCTCCTCGATAATGGGCCAACTGGCGGAAGAGCTCGGCGTCGGTGATCAAGCCCAACCGCTTCAGCCGCAGGGCAATATCACCCGCTGTCTCTCCGGGCTCTACGGTGAAGACGACCGGGGTGGGGTCATCACCGGCTGGCTGCGAAATCTCTCCTTGCTTAAAGGCCAGGTAGACTCTCAAGACCAAGTCGTCCAGCGCCTCAGAACCATCACCTTGGCTCAAACCACAACATCCCACACCCGTCAGCATTAGCATCGTGAGACCAAGAATCAGTATTGCGATGCTCTTTTTCATAATGAAGTTCCTTCTTTCTTGCGTGAATCCAGATAATCCTGCAAGATCACCGCTGCGGCCACCGCATCGAGTCTCTCTCGTTTCCTCTCCTGCCCCCCTGCTCCCCTACCCCCCCGCTCCCCCGCCCCCCCGCTCCTCT
>CAYUPJ010000146.1:5025-11055 GCA_964446635.1 uncultured Anaerolineae bacterium | reverse complement strand
CTGGACAAAACGCCGGGGAGTACGAGTTGTGGGTTGAGCGAGAGTTGCCACAGGGTTCCGAAAAGTAAGGAGCCACCAAGCAGAATCACGGGATTCCACATGGAGAAAAAGACGAGGGCCAGAGCGATGAAACCCCAGCCCATGAGAAAGTTATAGCTCCAGACCGGGTTGTAAAACAGAGAGTAAATCGCGCCCGAAAGCCCCATGAGCATCCCCCCGATTGTGGCACAGAGATAGCGAGTTTTCGTGACGTCTATACCTGAAACTTCCGCGACGGATGGATCCTCTCCCACCGATCTGATCCTCAGCCCCAAGCTCGTCTTGGAGAGCACGAACCACGAAATTACTACCAGCACGATTCCGACATAAAAGAATGGGGAAAGACCCAAGATAGTGGGTATCCTCTTCATCCCCAAAGGCCCTGTGTAGGGGTTACCTATGTAGGTGGTGAGGCCGAAGCCGAGGATCCATATACCCATTCCGCTCACCACCTGGTCAGCTCCCAGCGTTATGGAAAAGAATCCGTGGAGAAAACCGAGCAGTCCTCCGATGGCCATCCCCACCAGGAAGCCGAGCAAGTAGCTCCCAGTGGATTGAGCGGCGATGAAGCCCAAGGTGGCACCGAAAAGCATCACCCCCTCGATCCCAACGTTCAGAACTCCTGAGCGCTGGTCAATGAGTTCGCCGAGAGCGGCAAAGGTGAAAATCGTTGAGGCTTCCAGACTTCTAGCGATGAACTCCCACATCTAGCCTCTCCTCCTCTGTTCTTACCCCATACGATCCCTTCGACGGCCCTTCGACGGAGCTCAGGACAAGGCTCAGGACAAGCTTATAACGGTAAAAGAATTGAAAAGCGACGAGAGTAATCATTAAAACTCCGAGCAGGGCATAATCCACACCAAAGCCCATATGGAGTTTTCCCTGGACAAATCTGCCACCTATGGACAATCCTCCGAAGAGCAGCGCTACCGGAATCGCCGCTAAAGGGTTTCCGAGGGAAATCAATCCACATATTATCCCATAGAAAGCTAGATCGCCGAAATACCCGTAGTTGCTCGAAATCTTATAGACGCCGGGAACCGCGGCAAAATAGTGATACCCAGCCAGACCGGCCAAAGCACCTCCCATGATAAAAACCAAGAGCGGTATCTTGAATGTACTTATCCCGGCGTATCGGGCCGCAGCCGGGTTATGGCCGTGGGCCTTGATCTGATATCCGATTTTGGTTTTGGCGAACAAAAAGTACAGCAACACGGCTACCCCAAGGGCAAGGAAGATCGTGAAGGGGACGTTCATGATCAGAGGTGGGTGTACAGAAGGGGGTAGCTCAAAGCTCTGACCTTCCCCGCCGGGATTCATGAAGGGACCTCCCTCTCTGATCATCTGTGCAACTAGCCAGAAACCTATGAAGTTCAACATCATGGTCACCACGATCTCGTTAACGTTGAACTTGCCCTTCAGAAACCCGGCAATCGCTGCAAGCCCTGCGCCGCCCAAGGCTGCCGCGATCAACATCAATGGGATGAGAATTGCAGGGGAAAGATCCGGGGGAGGAAGCGCCTTTCCGCCAAAGGCAAACAGGACTGCGAAAGCGCCCAACGCCCCGGCGTAAAGCTGCCCCGTCATCCCGATGTTCCAAAGCCCAGCTCTAAAGGGGATGATGAACGCGGACGTACACAGCAACAGGAATATGAACCTGTTAATCGTCAGCGGCAGGCCATAAGGGTTTGCAAAAGCGTAGGCAAAAATCTCCCGATAAGCGGACAGCGGGTTGATCTCGTCCAGGACGAAGATAATGCTGAAAAGACCGAGGGCGAAGATGATGGCGAGGATCGAGATGATCGCTGCCTGCCAGCCGATCAACGTCAACCTCTTCTCAAGCTTCAATTCGTAGCTACCGATCCTCATGTCTCTTCCCCCCCTCATCGCCAGGTTGTAGGTTGTAGCTACTTGCTACCATCTACCTGCTCCTTGGAGAGGGAGGGGCGCAAACCAGCCATCATAGCACCCACGCTCTCCCTCTTGGCCTCCTCCCCCGGAATGATGCCCATGAACTTTCCTTCGTAAATCGGGGCCACCCAATCGCTCAACGATAAGATCTCGTCGAGGTCCTCAGAGATGAGGAGAATACCGGCTTTTTCCTTCTTGGCCTCCATGAGCTTGTTCTGAACGAACTCCGTCGCCCCTACATCAAGTCCTTGGGTTGGTAGATTAGCGATCAGAAGCCGCGGTCGGCGTGAGAGCACACGGGCCAAGATGAGTCTTTGGAGATTTCCACCGGATAGGTTTTTGGCCTTCGTGTCTGGGCTCGGAGCCGCAACACCGTACTCGGAGACGATTTCTTGTGTAAGCTTCCGTATCTTCCTGTAATCCAACATCCCCCGCCGGGAGAAATCATCGTCGAAGTAACAGTTCATGGTGATGTTTTCCACCAGGGAGAAATCACCGATCGAACCCACTTCCAGGCGTTCGCAGGGAATGTATCCTATCCCCATCTGCCATCTTTCTAAGACAGAGGAGTGAGTGATGTCCTTCTCCTCAAAAGCTACCCTACCCCCCTCCGCCTTTCGAAGACCAGCCAGAACTTCGGCTAACTCGTGTTGCCCGTTACCGGAGATTCCGGCTAGGCCGAGGATTTCGCCTTCACGTATAGAAAACGAAACACCGTTCAACGCCAGAAAACCTTTGTCGTTGAGGGCGGAGAGGTTTTCTACCTGGAGTATGGGTTTCCCCTTCTCTACCCTTGTCCTCTCTATCCTGAAGATGACTTCTCTCCCCACCATTTTCTTAGCCAGGCTCTTCTCCGTTGTACGCTCCGTCTCTGAGCAATCCACGACTTTCCCACGCCTCAGAACCGTCACCCTGTCGCTTATCGCCAGCACGATGGGGAGTTTATGGGTGATGAACGGGATGATGGCGAGTTCATCTCTAGCCAGGGCTCCGATGGAGGCCAAGAGTTTCTTCGTTTCGGGGGGCGTCAGCGCGGAAGTCGGCTCGTCCAAGATGAGGACTTTGGCCCCGCGATAGAGGGCCTTCAGGATCTCCGCCACCTGCTTTTCCCCTTCCGAAAGTTGCCAGACTTTCGCCCGGAGGTCTATCTTGAATCCGTATCGCTCGCAGAGCTCCTTTACCTCCTCCTCTGCCCTTTTGAGATTTAGAATTCTCCCCGCCCTCGGGTGCCCGAGGATGATATTTTCGATCGCCGTGTGAGCGGACACCAGTTTGCGGTGTTGATGAACCATCCCTATCCCCAGGTCAATGGCGTCCAGAGGTGATCTGAATTTGACCCTCTTACCGCCGATGTAGATCTCGCCTTCGTCGGGTTGCAATAGCCCGAACAGGATATTCATCAAGGTGGTTTTACCGGCACCGTTCTCCCCGAGGACGGCGTGAATCTCGCCCGCTTTTATCTCGAAATCTATGCCGTCATTGGCGATGACGCCGGGAAATCTCTTCGTGATTCCCCGCGCCTCTAAGACCGTCTCGCCGCGTTCTAGCCCTTCCAGGAGCCCTTTTTGCATTTGTCTCTCTTCCGATAACCCTTGCGAAGGCTTCGTCGTGAGCCTGTCCTGAGCTTGCCGAAGGGCTCAGCCGAACGGTTGCGAGCTAAACCTTCGCAAGGGTAAGGGTTTCACTCACCAAAATACAGCATAAATTGAGGCTCCCTCCTTTGGGAGTTTTCCCCTCAAGAAAGGGAGCCTCATGTCTCTGTCATTGCGATTGGAGATTGCTTCGCCCCGCTACTCAGAAACTTCCTTGTCATTGCGAGCCGAAGGCGAAGCAATCCCCACCCCGCGAATTGGAGATTGCTTCGGCACAAAAACCGTGCCTCGCAATGACACACGATCGAGGGAGACTACCGAACTCTGTTTCACTCCAGGATCACCGTGCCTTCCAGGTCGAAGTTGAACTTTGAAAGCAGCCACTCGTCCGACGGCATCTCACCAGCTTGCTTGACCACTGTCCCCTTGGGCGGAATCGGCAAATTCTCCAGCGCCAGGCCAGTTCCGTTGCTCACGAACTCGTGCTCGAAGAACGGATCCCACACTCCCTTCATCATCTGATCCCTTCTTTGCTCGACGAGTTCTACGATCTCATCCGGAATCAATGGCCGTGCCTTTGGGCTTATGGCGTCAACGCCCACCTTGTTGTCGTTCATGATATCAACGGTGGGAACCTCAGTGCCATCAGCCAGAATCATTTTGTCGTCCATGCCCAGGTACAGTACTGTTTCTGGGGTTTTATCGCCAGCCAGCCAATCCTTGACTATCTTCTCGTAGAGGACTTCCCAGCGCGTGTCGAACGACACGGCCACGGTATCCGTGCTCGACCAGCCGTAGTACCCCACTGTGTCCATGTCCTTCCCTACGAACCAAATGCCCTCTTCTTGGGCCACGTCCAGAGGGGAGCCGGAATCGGTCTGCTGGGTTAAGACATCAACCTTGTACTGAGTTATCAAGGTCTTGGCGATATCTCGCTCCTCCGTAGGCAGGTACCAGTCACCGACGTACTTTACGTACACTGTGATGTCTTTGTTAAGCAACTTCGCTGCAGCCATCACCCCAAGGTAAAAGCCGGCCTGCCGCCTGATGACCTGAACACATGGGAATGCCGAGACGATGCCTATATTGCCCGTCTTGGTCAACGCTCCAGCGATAAGCCCTTCCAGGTATAGCGCCTGATATTGCCTGGGGAAGAGTCTTATGAAGTTCCTCTTCGTGGTCAGATCGCTGGCAATGATGGATACAAAATAAACATCCGGGTACTTGTCAGCTATATCCTTTAACGGCAGCCCCATGAACTCTGCGTTTCCCACGACTATGTCGGCCCCGCCAGCGATCAACTCTTCGGCGTAGGGAACTGCGGCATCAGGTCCTACTTCTTCTCTGTAGATGTATTCTACATTTGGATATTTTTCAGCGATTCGCTTTCCTGCGCGATCGTGGGCTCCAGACCAGGTCGTCCCAGCAATGATACTGAAATGCTCGATCGCCAGAGTAGCACCCTCCTTCACTTCCTTCTCCACCTCGACGGTGACCGGAACCTGCTTCTCGACCACCTCAGGGGTAGGCGTGGCGCAAGCCGCCAGCATCGCCAATACCGCCATTAGGGAGATGATCGCTAACACTGTTCTCTTCCAGGACATTTTTTCCTCCTTTTGCTTGGTGTGAAATGTTGAGCGCTGACCGCTGGTGCTCAGGTTTGGGATAAAATTCTACCTAGCTTATATCCATCCCTCCTTTACTTGTTTTTGGGAGTGGCGCACCCATACAGCTATCCGCGGTCTGAGCCTCGCTGCCGCGGCCACCTGCGTTCCCCTCCGCCTGAAGTGGTCTCAATTATACAAAATCATTGGGAGCCTGTCAAATCTGCTAACCCCCACCTCTGCTAACCAGGATCGCAGCCACGATGACAATGACGAAAACGACAGCCACGGCGATCCATATCAACCGCGACGAGGAGAGAACCTCGCTTGCCATGTCCTTGGCCACGGCCGCCGCAAACTGAGCCTCTGAGGGTGCGTTGTACTCAACGTTTTCTTTCCCCTCGGCCTTGGCCGCCACCCGCGCCTCCAATGCCTTGTTCAAAGCCTCTAGCCCCTGGCGGATCATGCTTTTGCTGGCCGTGTCTATCAGCCGCTGGCCCACGCTGGCGATTCTGCCACCGATTTGTACCTCGCCCTCATACTTCATGAGGGTCGTGCCATTGCCCTGATCAATCAATTGCACGTGGCCGGTTCCCTTGGCGAAGCCGGGGCTGCCCTTACCCTCTACCGACAAGGTGTAACTTTCAGGCGGCACCTCGTCCGAAACAGCAACCCGGCCAGAGAAAGCGCCGGCCACTGGCCCCACCCGAACGTTCATCTCTCCCGCGTACTCGTTTTCGCTGACCTGGCTCAGGCTTTGCGTGCCGGGCAGGGCGGTGGCCAACACCTGTGGATCTCGCACCAGTTCCCACACTTCTTCACGAGGGCCGTTGAAGATGTATTGACCTTCTAGCTTCATGATGTTTTCTCCTGGTATGATGCGT
>CAYUPJ010000146.1:0-4925 GCA_964446635.1 uncultured Anaerolineae bacterium | reverse complement strand
AAACGTAAAACGTAAAACGTAGTGATGCTTTGGTGTCTGGTTACGTTTCACTCATTACGTTTTATTCATTACGTTTTACTCGTTACGTTTTACGTCTTTCAGTAATTCGAAGAGCTTGTTTGGACTCATCGGCGTCTCAAGTATTTCGATATCGTAGTCAGCCAGGGCATCCTCCAGGGCCTGGGCGAAGAGGGCCGGGACCGGGATCGTCCCGGCCTCGCCGGCGCCCTTGGTGCCCAGTTCGTTGAGCGGCGAACGGGTTTCCTCATGGCCGACCTCGACCCGGGGGACCTCATTGGCCGTTGGGATCAGATAATCCGCGAAGGAGGCGTTGAGCAGTTGCCCATTTTCGTCGTACATGAGTTGCTCGTAGTAGGAGTTGCCGATGCCCAATGCGACGCCACCGTGAACCTGGCCCTCCACGATCAGGGGATTGAGCATCGTGCCGCAGTCTTCGACGGCCACGTAACGCTTAATCTCCACCATCATTGTTTCTTGGTCCACCTCCAGGATCATGGCGTGGCTGCCACTGGCCGCCGCTCCATATTGGGGCCCATAGTAAGCGGTGGACTCCAGACCAGGCTCGGTGCCGGGCTCGACTGCTCCCCGCAGGGGATTGGCCAGCACTGCCAGTTGGCCCAGGCTGATGGATTGCGCCGGTATATCGGCCACGCGCACCTGGCCGTCCTCCAGTTCTAAGTCCTCTTCCGGCGTTTTCAGGACCTTGCTGGCCAGCTTGAGGACCTTGGCGCGAACAGACTTGGCGGCCGCATGGATGGCATTGGCGGCGACCACCGACCCACGGCTGGCGAAGGTGCCTGTCCCCCAGTGGAATTCGGACGTGTCGCCGGTCACCAGGCGTACATCGCGCGGGCTGACGCCCAACTGGTCGGCCACGACTTGAGCAAAGGAGGTGAAGTGACCCTGCCCCTGGGTGCCCACGCCGGTGGCCACGTTTATTTTGCCGCTTGGCTCGACGGTCACGCGTGCCCCCTCGTAGGGGCCGACGCCGGTCGTCTCAACGAAGGAAACGATGCCGATGCCCACGTGCCGACCCTCGGCGCGAAGACGCGGCTGCTCCTCTTTGATGAACTGATCGTAGCCGATCATGGCCGCTGCCTTCTCCAGGGCCGGCAGGTAGTTCCCGCTGTCGAAGTGCAAGGGAGCAAAGGCCTGGTCAATGATCTGGTGATTGTAGGGGAACTTGTCGGGCGGTATGAAGTTGCGCTTACGGATTTCAATTCGGTCTAGGCCCAACTCTTTAGCGGCGATGTCCAGCAGCCGTTCCATCAAGTAGATTCCCTGTTGCCGCCCGGCCCCGCGCACGGGGGAGACGATCACCTTGTTGGTGAACACAACCTTCAGCTCACTGTAGTAGTTGGGGACGTCGTACGGCCCCATAGCGTGGCTTTGGGTGTTGAGGGGAACGGTCAGGCCATAGGGGTCGTAAGCACCAGTATCGTGGAGAAATGTGTGGCTCACTCCCAGGATGTGCCCGTCGCGGGTTAGAGCGATCTCGGCATCGTGTATCTGCCCCCGTTCCTGGTTGGTGGCCAGGAAATTCTCGCGCCGGTCCTCGATCCACTTGATGGGCCGGCCCAGTTTCATGGTCGCCCAGGTGAGGCAGACTTCCTCCGGGTAGAACATCATGATCTTGGGGCCAAAGCCGCCGCCGACGAAGGGCGCGATCACCCGAACCTGGTTCGTGGACAGGCCGAACATCCCGGCCAGGCCATTACGGATGGGAATGGGGGCCTGGGTCGTGTCCCACAGGGTTAGATGCTGGTTTCTCTCCTCCCAATGGGCCACGATGCCCCGGTTCTCCATCGCTCCTGCAACGCCACGGTCAATAGCGATCCGCCGTTTGATGACCAGATCGGCCTTCTCTCGTGCGGCGGCATAGTCACCCTTATTCTGGATTAGGTGAGCGGCCAGGTTGGATTCCAGATCATCGTGCACCAGCGGGGCATCTGGTTCCAGGGCCTTTTCCAAGTCAACCACCGCCTCCAACGGTTCCAGATCAACCACGATGTCATCAAGGGCATCTTCGGCGATGTAGCGGCTTTCGGCGATGACGACGGCCAGGGGCTCACCCAAGACTCGGACCTTGTCTTTGACCAGAGGAACCTGGGTGCGGGTGTGGAAAACCACCTCTTTGATAGTGGGGGGTGGAACAACCAGCGGTGGGCCTGGCCGCCAGGCGTCCCCCATGTCCTCGGCGGTGTAGACTGCCACCACCCCCGGCCGCTCTCTGGCCGCAGAAACGTCAATGCTCCGCAGGCGAGCGTGGGCGTAGTCGCTTCGCAAAAAGGCGGCGTAGAGCATACCAGGTATCTCCACGTCGTCCACAAACAGAGCCTGCCCAGTCAGCAGACGCGGGTCCTCGGTTCGGGTCATACGTTGACCAATCCATTTTTTCGTCATGGTTGTGCTCCTTCTTTTCGAAAAAAATGCGTAAAACGTAATGCGTAAAACGTAATGCGTAAAACGTGATTGTGCCTTGCGTTTCACATTTCATTCGTGGGGAGGGGAATGTCTCGCAACAAGTCGTCTAGTTTCTCCCAAGGAGTGGTTGCGTTCGGTTGGGTATTGTCCGGGCTGGTGTGGTATGGGATACTGTCCTCACGGAGGATGCGTCCGCGCTGTTGTGGAACCATGGTCAGCAGCAGGCGAACGACTTCGGTGAGAAGTTGCAGGTACGCTTTACGTTTCACGTTTTACGTTTTACGTTCTCATCTTCTCCGCCGCTAGCTTCACCGCATCCACGATGTGCTGGTAGCCAGTACAGCGACAGAGATTCCCAGACAGAGCTTCGCGAATCTCCGCTTCGGTAGGATCGGGGTTTTGCTCCAGAAAGGGTACCAGTGACATCAGAACACCCGGCGTGCAGAAGCCACATTGCACGGCGTGCGCCTCCCAGAACGCTTCCTGGATGGGATGCAGGTTCTTTGGTGTTCCTAACGCTTCAACAGTGAGGATCTCGTGGCCGTTGGTCTGCACGGCAAACATCAGGCAGGATCGGACCGGCTCTCCGTCGCACAGAACGGTGCACGCGCCGCACACGCCGTGCTCGCAGCCGACGTGGGTGCCGGTCAGGCCCAGGTCATGGCGCAGGAAATCGCTCAGCAGCAGGCGTGGTTCCACGGTGCGCTCATAGCGGGTGCCGTTGACGGTGAGTTTAACGTTGAATAGGTCATTCATAGCAGTCTCCTCTCAATATCCAATACCCAATATCCAGTAGCTAGTAGCTATTGGATATTAGATATTGCTCGTTCAAAGGCTTGGGTCAGCGTCCGGCGGGCCAGCACTTTGGCCAGGTGACGGCGGTACTCTGCCGAGGCGTGGATATCGCGGCCGGGATCAATCTCATCGTCGGCAGCTTTCTCGGCCGCCGCCTGGATGACCTCTGGGGTAGGAGCCTGACCTATGAGCATCTCGGCCGCCTGGCGTCCAATCACAGGTCCATCGCCAGCGCTCAGGAATACCAGCCGCGCCTGCTCGCATTGACCCTTCTCGTCCAGGGTCACCAGAACGGCCACGCCGGCGATGCAGAAGTCGTGGTGGCGGCGGGTGATCTGGAGAAACGACCACCCACTGCGCGGTGACAGGGCAGGCAGCGCGACCTCCACCAGTAGCTCGTCGGGCTCTAAGACGGTGGTAAATAGCCCTACGAAGAACTCGTCGGCAGGGACCCAACGCTCGCCGGCCTGGCTGCGCAGCCGAAAGCGCCCGTTCAGGGCGATATTTACTGCCACCAGCTCAGCCGACGGGTCGGCGTGGGCCAGGCTGCCCCCAAACGTGCCCCGCGTGCGGATCTGCGGGTAGGCGATTTGGGGGATCACCTCGTGGACCAGCGGGGCGCGCTCGGCGACCAGCGGGTCGTGCTCCACCTGGCTCTGGCGGGTCATCGCCCCCAGCAGCAAGCCGCTGTTCCCATCCGGGCGGACGTAGAACAGCTCGGCGATGTTGTTCAGGTCAACGAGAACGGCAGGCTGAGCCAGGCGGAAGTTCATCATCGGAATCAGGCTCTGCCCACCGGCCAGGGGCTTGGCATCGTAGCCATACTCGGCCAGATGGGCCAGGGCTTCGTCTACTGTAGTCGGTGCATAGTACTTAAAGGGAGCTGGTTTCATAATTCTACCTCCTCAATTTGGGTATTGGGTACTGGATATTAGATATTGGGTAATCTCCAATACCCAATATCTAATATCTAATGTCAAGGCAGTCGTTCATACCAGAAAGGTGACGGTTTGCCGCGACCACCCATCCACAACTGATAGGTAAGCTGCATGTGGCCCAGGTGGAGGGCGGTGTGGTCAATGACGTGCAGGATGCACCAGCGAACCGGGATCGTCCGACCCCTCGCCTCCCGCGTACCAGACAGGTGGACATCGGTTAAGGTTGCGAACACCTCCCGCGTCTCCGCGCCAGTGTCTTCCAGGAGACGGACGAGCTCAGAGGCGTCGTTGGCCTGGGTGGTGAATTCGGCATCGCGGTCTCGGGTGGGAGAATGGCCGCCCACCACCTCGCCGATCCAGAAATGCTCTGCGCCAGCGATGTGGGCTGCCAGGACAGCCAGGGAGTTAGTGCCCCCCCCTTCCTCCCCCCCGCTTGCGGGGGGGAAAGAGGGGGGGATGGGACGCCAGTTCAGGGCCTGGGCAGGCAGGTCGGCGATCAAATCGCCAACCTGGCCGCGCAGGTCCTCGATGCGTTGCAGATAGTTGTCTAATTCGGAGAGCATCTTAACCTCCGCTACGGGAGCCGCCCAACGATGACCCTTCGACAGGCTCAGGGCAGGCGTCGTCGGGCTACGGAGCAGCGGGTGATAAATCACCCTTGAACGATAGGCCCCTCAATGTTCCAGGTGATAAGCCCGATTTTATCGGGCGCTGTTTCGTAGCACGGGCACTTCATGCCCGTGCGGG
>CAYUPJ010000145.1:0-11072 GCA_964446635.1 uncultured Anaerolineae bacterium | reverse complement strand
CCCTAAGGGCTGAGCCTACGGGGAATGGGCGTCAGGGTGTGGCTGGAAACGGCCACGCCTCCCGTGCTTGGAAAGGAGATCTAGGTTCAAGAGCGTCTTCCTCTGAACGCGCTCTTCCCTCCTTTCCGGCACGGCAAACGGAAAGGAGGTGGTGAGAGTGCGCAATTAACTCAATGCGGACACCGATACCAAAACTTTCGAGAAAAAGGAGGAAGACTCAAATGAAAAAGCAAATACTCTGGACATTTGCGGCCTTGGCGCTTGTGCTGGCCCTGGTGGCTGCTTGCGCCCCAGCGTCAACTCCCACACCCACAGCGACACCTGCGCTGCCAACTGCCACTCCCCTGCCACCCACGGCGATGCCTGTGCCCGAGGCGCAGAAGTTGATCCTGGCCACCACCACCTCCACCGCCGACTCAGGCTTGCTGGACTATCTCCTGCCCGACTTCGAGGCCCAGTATAATGCCAAGGTGGAGATCATTGCGGTGGGAACAGGCCAGGCCATTAAGACCGGCGAGCAAGGGGATGCCGACGTCCTCCTCGTCCACGATCGCCCTAAGGAGGACAAGTTCGTGGCGGACGGCTATGGTGTGAACCGCCAGGACGTGATGTACAACGACTTCGTCATCGTTGGGCCAGAGGACGACCCCGCCGGCATCCAGGGGATGACCGACGCGGCGATGGCTTTGGCCAAAATCGCTGAGGCCCAGGCCCCCTTCGCCTCGCGGGGCGATGAGTCGGGCACCCACAGCAAGGAGAAAGCGATCTGGAAGAAAGCGGGTGTCGAGCCCGGCGGCGACTGGTATTTCTCGCTGGGCCAGGGGATGGGAGAAACCCTGACTTTTGCCAATGAGAAAGACGCCTACACCCTCACCGATCGGGGCACGTATCTATCCCGCAAGGAAGGATTAGAGCTACCTGTCCTGGTGGAGGGAGACCCAACTCTCTTCAACCCCTACGGCGTCATCTCCGTTAACCCGGAGAAGTATCCCCATGTCAAGTACGAGCTTGCCATGAAATTCATTGAGTGGCTCACCTCGGCGGACACCCAGAGGAAAATCGGTGAGTTCGGCAAGGACAAGTTCGGTATGCCGCTGTTCACCCCCGACTCCGAGGAGTGGCAGGCGGTTGAGAAGTAACGAGTCAACGAGTAGCGAGGCAACGAGTAACGCGTTAACGAGGCGCTTGTCACCTGTCAACCCGTTGGCTCGTTGCCTCATTGACTTTTCGATAGACAAGGGAGGTAGCTCACCATCAACGAGATCGGACGTGGTTTCATTCAAGCTTTTCAGCTCCTTATCAGTCTAGACCCAGAGTTGATCCGCATTGTAAGTCTCTCCCTGCGGGTCACGGGTATTGCCTTGCTGGTTAGCACCCTGGTAGGTATCCCTCTGGGCAGTTGGTTGGGATTGAAACGCTTCATCGGGCGGCAGTTGGTCATTGCCCTTCTCTACACCGGCATGGGGTTTCCCCCGGTTGTGGTTGGTCTCTTCGTCTATCTAATGTTGTCTCGCAGCGGCCCTTTGGGCTCCCTGGGTTGGCTTTTCACTCCGGCGGCCATGATCGTCGCCCAGGTGATCATTTCCTTCCCGTTGGTCTCAGGTTTCACCATGGCCGCAGTGATGGGGGTGGACCCCAACCTTCGCCAACAAGTCCTCTCCCTTGGAGCGACGGACTGGCAGGCAACCCTGGCCGTTCTGAGGGAGGCGAGGGTAGGGGTCATTGTGTCTATGATCGCCGGCTTCGGCAGCATTATCTCCGAGGTGGGGGCGGTGATGCTGGTGGGAGGCAACATCCAGGGCTCGACCCGAGTGCTGACCACGGCCATTGTCCTGGAGACGCGCAAGGGCAACTTCGACCTGGCTATGGCCTTGGGTATCGTCCTCCTGACGCTTTCGTTCCTCGCCAACGTGGCCATGTTACGCTTGCAGGGGAGGGCTTTCGAGAATGAATGACGTGGCATACCGATTGGACCATGTGGTCAAATCCTACGGCGGAAGGCAGGTTCTACATGTTGATAGCCTGGACATCCACTGGGGTGAGGTCTTCGGCATAGTCGGCCCCTCGGGCAGTGGCAAGAGCACCCTGTTGCGCCTCCTCGATTTCCTGGAACCGCCGACGGCCGGACAGATCCATTTTCAAAACTACTCCGTTAATGGCGCTGGTTCGGTCCCGCTAGCCATCCGGCGCCAGGTGACCACCGTTTTCCAGAGACCCGTTCTCCTGAACGCGACAGTTCATGGCAACGTGGCCTACGGCATCAAGATTCGGGGAGAGAAAGGGGCAGAGAGCAAGGTCGAGGAAGTTCTAGCGCGGGTGGGTTTGACGGAGTTCGCTAAGGTTCCAGCCAGGACACTGTCTGGGGGCGAAGCTCAAAGGGTAGCTTTGGCCAGGGCGATGGTCATCGAGCCTCAGGTGCTCCTGCTGGATGAGCCGACGGCCAACCTGGATCCGTACAACGTGGGGCTCATTGAGGGCATTGTGGCTGACCTGAACCGCCGAAAGGACATGACCATCGTCCTGGTTACTCACAACGTCTTTCAGGCCAAGCGGTTGGCCCATCGGGTGGCCTTGCTTCTGGAGGGAAGGATCATCGAAGTCGCTCCCGCCGAGCGGTTCTTTTCTTCGCCGTCCGATCCACGCACGCTGGCCTTCGTGCGGGGGGAGATGGTTTACTAGGGGGAGCTGTCCTGGCGTTCGTGGAGGCGCGGAGCTCTTTAAGCCAGCTCCTCACATCCTCTTGGGTTTGCAGCTCAGGATGGTTCTCGTCGGTCCATGCACCTTTTGACTCCTGTAGAGCCTTTTGCTGCTTGAGCTGAAGGAGCCGTTGGGCAGCAGCCTCGGCGATGAAGCTGCTGCGCTCGCGGGGAGGCACCAACTCTCTCAGTTCAGCCAGGAGAGAGGAGGGCAGAAGGACGTTGATCCGTTCTTTTTTCTCAACTTGTTCAGCAATGGACATTTGGACACCTCCCTTTTACACATTGATTATACACAATTTCTGTGGTTAGTCAAAATGCTCACAGGGTAGAGCTATATGCCGTATTTAGATAGCTTCAATCGTCCCATTAGCTACCTGCGCGTCTCGGTGACAGACCGCTGCAACCTGCGCTGTGTCTACTGCATGCCGCCGGAGGGGATTCCCTGGTGTCCTCACGAGGAGATCCTGCGCTACGAGGAGATCGAGATGATCGTGCGGGCCGCCGCCGAGTTGGGCATCAGCAAGGTGCGCCTGACCGGCGGCGAGCCTCTGGCTAGGCTGGGGCTTGTGGACCTGGTGGCCATGCTGACCCGCGTCCCCGGCATTGATGACCTGGCCATGACCACCAATGGCATCCTGCTGGCCCGCTATGCCGAGGAGCTGAAGGCAGCGGGCCTCAAGCGGGTCAACGTCAGCCTGGACACCCTGAGGCCGGAGCGGTTTCGCCACATCACCCGCCTGGGCAAACTATCCGATGCTCTAAAGGGCATTACCGCAGCTAGGGCGGCGGGTCTGGTACCTGTCAAAGTCAACACGGTGGTGATCCGGGGTCTCAACGACGACGAGGTGGTGGACTTCGCCCGCCTGACCTATGCCCCCCTGCTTGCGGGGGGGGAGGGGGGGGGGCACGTGCGCTTCATCGAGGTGATGCCACTGGGCAATAATGCTGACTGGGCCGGAAATGGCTATATGCCGATGGATGAGGTGCGGGAGAAGATCGAGAGGGAGTTGGGGAAGCTCATCCCGACCAGGCTGAGGGATGGCAGCGGCCCGGCCCGCTACTATCGCCTGTCAGGCGCCCAGGGCACCGTCGGCTTCATCACCCCCATCAGCGAGCACTTCTGCTACCAGTGCAACCGCCTGCGCCTCACCGCCGACGGCAAGCTGCGTCCCTGCCTCCTCTCGGACTACGAGATTGACCTCAGAATGCCCCTGCGCCAGGGGGCGACGATAGAGGATATCAAGCGCCTGATCGTCGCGGCCATGCGTGCCAAGCCCGAGAGGCACCACTTGTCGGAGCAGGTAGTACCTCAGGGGCGTACGATGTCGGAGATTGGGGGATAAGCAAAACAGAGGCCCTTTCCTCTCGAGGGGAAAGGGCCTTTTTGCTCGGCATCGTTATTTCAAGTCACAGTTAATCGCCGCGCACAATGTAAAGGAAGTGGAGTCCGTCGAGGATCTTCACGCCCTGATACTCGCCACCAAGACAATCGAAATGGGGATCATAGGTGACCAGGTAGTCCGCTCTCCCCACCATAGCACAGGCAAGGATATAGTCATCGTCAGGGTCTGCAAGGATGATGGGCTGGACATCCTCTTCGGAGACATGCACGTATTCAGCATCGGCCAGAATGTGGGCGACGAGTTCAACGGTTAGCTGCTGATCAATGCCTAACTCGCCAAACTTTTCGACAACCTCTTTGAGGACAGCCTTCGACACCAAAAGCAAAAACTGATGGTCACGCCAGCGCGGGAACAACTCTTTGTTAGGGCTGCGAGGATTTCTGCTCAGATAGGCGGCCACGTAGACGTTGGCGTCGAACACAACGCGGAGTGGTGTCTTGGTCTCTTCTTCTCGCCCTGAGGGCCTACCCTTAGTCCCCACTGGGATATTCCTCGACCTCAATCCCCTTGGCTATGACCTCAGCTTCCAGGACATCCAACAATGCTCGGTATTGGGCTTCTACCACGGGGCGGGGTTGCTTGCGCAGCTCCTTGGCCCGTTCGGCCGCCAAGGTCAAAATCTCCTCGGTGCTCAGCGGTTTCATTGGTTTCTCTGTCTCCTCTTTGACTCTACGAGCATAGGAGAGTATCTTTGCAACCTTCTCCTCAGGTAGCCCGACGATGATCTCTGAGAGTTGCCTGACATGAGCCCTAGTTACCTGAGCGCACATTATCCTTCGTTCTCCTCTCCGCATTTCTGAACGTCTACATTGTAAGTCCTTTGTGACGATTTGTCAAGGGCCATATGTCAGCCTGGGGTTGAAGTTTTCTTGACAACCCAAGTGAGGTGTGATATAGTTATCACACTTTCCCTGGAGGGAGCGAGTATGAAGTACGGGGTCTGCAACTGGATCTTTGGAGATGAGCCGCTAGCGGAGACGGCGGCCCGTTTAGCTGGCTTTGGGTACGACGGGTTGGAGCTGAAGGGCGATCTGGAGGTTTATAACCCCAGCGAGATCAAGGCCATCCTGGACGACCATGGGCTGGCGGTGCTCTCCCTCACCCCAGAAGACGTGGACTTGCCGCATCCCGACGCTGAGGTGAGGGCCAAGGCGGTGGATTACTATCTGCGCCTGTTGGACTTCGCTGCTGAAGTCGGAGCGCCGATGGTGGGATGCCACGGAGCTGTGGGGCGCATCCGCCCGGTGAGCACGTATGAACAGGAGTACGTGAACTATGTGGTGGGAGTCCAACGCATCGCCGCGCGTGCTCAGGAGCTGGGTTTGCGATTGTCCATCGAGGTCCTCAATCGCTACGAGTCCCATTTGTTGAATACCGCCGAGGAAGCAGTGCGGTTCGTGGAGGAGGTAGGAGCGCCCAACGTGGGCATTCTCCTGGATGCTTACCACATGAACATCGAGGAAGAGGATCTGGGCGGTGCAATCCGCACGGCTGAGGAGCACCTGGTCCTCTTCCACGCCGCCGACTCCAACCGCCAGGCGGTCGGTCGCGGGCACACCGATTTCCTGGGCGTTATGCGCGCCCTCAAGGACATCGGATACAACGGAGCTATCATTGTCGAGTGCACGGCCTCCGGCCCCGATCCCTTCACCCCGGTCAAGGGGGCAGGGTGGCGAGATGAGGTGGCGGTCTACGTGGCCGAGTCTATCGGACGGCTGCGCGAGTTGGAGAAGATGGCCTGACCAGAAACCTGGTTTCTCTCACGTTATCCAACCACCAGTACAGATACCGAGGAGGAGATCTATGTTACTTGGTTTCAACGGCGCGACCACCATGAAGGCCACGCTGCCAGAGGATATCGCCGCTGCTGGCAAGGCGGGTTTCAAGGCCCTCGAAATCTGGGCGGCGAAGATGGATACCTATCTGGCGAGTTACAGCCTCGACGACCTAAACGCCCTCTTCACTCAACACTGCGTCCAGCCCGCCAGTATTAACTCTATCGAGTTCGTCACCTTTCGCTCAGCGGACGACTACGCGCTGATCAAAGCCCGCTGCCACGAGCTATGTGCTGGAGCCGATGCGCTGGGTTGCGACAAAATCGTCGTCGTGCCCAGTCCCACCCCGGAGGGAGGCGCCTCCTGGGAGGCGATAAAGGCCGAGTCAGAGCGAGTGCTGCATGACCTGGCCGACATCGCCGCCCTCTTCGGGGTGCAGTTGGCCTTCGAGTTCCTGGGCTTTGGCTGGTGCTCGGTGCGCACCCTGGCCCAGTGTTGGGAGATCGTGCAGGAGGTCAACAGGCCCAACGTCGGCCTGGTCATAGACACCTGCCATTTTTATGCCGGCGGCTCAGAGCTTTCGTCTATCGAGGCCGTGGATCCGGAGAAGCTTCTCATATTCCACATCAACGACGTCGAGGACCGGCCCAAGGAGACGATAGAGGATGCTCACCGTCTGCTGCCTGGCGAGGGGGTGATCCCGCTGGATGACATTCTATCTCGCCTCCAGAAAATCGGCTTTGACGGCCTCTGCTCCATCGAGCTGTTCCGGCCCGAATATTGGGAGCGCGATCCGGCGGAATTGGCCACCGCAGCGCGGGCGGCGACGATAAAGGTGCTGGAGCCCTATTTCGGGGTGGAATGAGGGTGAAGCTGCCAGTCCGTTTTGACAAACTACGGGCAAGGTGATAAAATTGTGTTAGGTCCTTTAATTGGTGGTTTAGTGGTTCGTCGTTTTGGACGGGAGTGGCTGAAAGGAGGTGGTAGCGAAGCGAATAAGCAGTTTCCAGCTTTTTGAGGGTTATGGTTAACCCTCAACCATTTCAATGACCGAAGGAGGAAAAATGTCAAGCAAGAGAACATGGTTCATTAATTTGGTTCTGGTGTTCGTGATGTTAATGGCAGGTATGGGTGTGGCCAGCGCCGCCCCGCCAGCCCAGGAAGAGACGACCTACACCGTGAAGCTGGGCGACAGCCTCTGGACCCTGGCGGAGAAGTACCTGGGCACCGGCGCGGCCTATCCGGCCATCATTGACGCCACCAACAAGAAGGCCGTCGAAGACGAGACCTTCTCCATGATCACCAACCCCAGTCTCATCCACCCTGGCTGGAAGTTCCTCGTCCCCAGCGCCGAGGCGGCAACGGAGTTCATGAAGACCTACACGCGATGGCTACCAGGGCCCGACTCGCCCACCGAGATCACCCTGGTGGACACCAACTCGGGGGCCAACTTCCAGTGGTACTTCCAGACGATGGTCCTGCCGCAGGTGGAGCAGGCCATGGGCCTGAAGATCAACTACGTAGTAGGGAAGGGCTCGGAGCAGATTGAAAAGATGAAGGCCTGGGAGCCGGGCAAGGGCGATGCCCACGTTCTGTTCATCAAGCCGGCCGACATCGCCAACATGGTCAAGCAGGACATCCCGCTGGAGACCCTGTACCCGGATAAGTTGATCGCCATCCCCAGCCTGGCCAAGTGTCGCCAGGACTATCTGCTGACTGCCCAAGGGCAAGACATCCTGGGCAAGGGAGCATTGTACTGGAGAAGCCAGTACGCCCTGGTCTACGACTCGGCCAAGCTCACCAATCCACCCAAGTCCTGGAAGGAGTTCTACGACCGCCGGGCGGAGTGGAAGGGTCACATCGGCCTGATCCGGCCCGACTCCAAGTCCAGCTCCGGAAGAGCCCAGCCGTATGGCTTCCTGAACGCTTTCCTTGACCTGTCGAAGCCTATGTCTGAGTTGGAGAAGACCCCGGAGTGGACTGACGCCTGGGCCAAGATGGCCGACTTCTATACCTATGCCACCCTCCCTCTGGCGCCTGAGCCGACCAACATGTTCGAGAACTTCAACGCCGGCGACACCTGGATCAGCATCTATGCCATGGACTACTCGCTGTGGTCGCGCAGCCAGGGTACCATGCCGCCGACGGTGAAGGCCGCCTTTTTGGAAGAAGGCATCACCGAGGGAGCCGATGGCTACCTGGTCGTGCCCAGCAATATCCCCGAAGCCTACAAGCCCGTGGCCTACCGACTGATTGACTACCTGCTGTCGGACGACCAGCAGATTCAGTTGATCACTACCATGTGGCAGTACACCGGCACCGAGATCTGGGACAAGATCCCCACGGAGGTCTGGAACGTCATCCCGCCCTGGAGCGAGATGGAAAAGGGCCGGGTGCGTATGACCAACAAGGATGTGATCACCTACATCACCGACAAAGGCCCAGAACTGCTGGTGCCCAAGTAGGTCGCCAGGAAGCAGGCAGGCAATTAGACAAGTAGACAAGGGACAGGTTATGCCTGTCCCTTGTCTACTTGTCCCTTGTCTCCTTCTACACCTTGGAGGCAGTCTTTGAAACGAATCAGTCTAACTACCCTTATTTTGCTCCTCCCGGGCTTCGCTGTTTTCTTCGGGCTTTTTTTCTACCCCATGCTGGTTACGGTATTGCAGAGCCTGAGGCCCGAGGGGCAGGATACAGGATGGACGCTTGAGAATTACATTAACTTTCTCACCCAGCATGGCGCCCGCCAGGTCATCATCCTGACCTTTGTCCTGGCCATCGCCACCACCTTCTTGTCCATCTTCCTCAGTGTCCCCCTGGCTCTGATCCTGCGGGAGAAGATCCGTGGGCACCGCGTCTTCCGGCTGGCCATCTTGATCCCCATCACCGTGCCCGGCCTGGTCGGCGCCCTGGGACTATTGCTCTTCTGGGGCAGCCGTGGCTGGGTCAATCTCTTTCTGTTGCAGTTCATCCCCTTTATCAAGGAACCGGTGCGGTTTAACTACACCATCCACGGCCTGATCCTGTTCTACCTCTGGCACTATTTCTCCTACACCTGCGTGACCACCCTGGCCACCCTGGAGGGGCTAGACCGCAGTATCGAAGAGGCAGCATCGGTGGCAGGGGCCAACCGCTGGCAGGTGCTGCGCCACATCGTTCTGCCATTGATTACGCCCGGCATCCTGGCCGGCTCGGTGATCACCTTCATGCTTTCCTTCGGAGCCTTCAGCATCCCGCTGGTCGCGGGAGGGAACTACCGCCCTCTGGCGGTGGAAATCTACACTCAAATTGACGTCCCGATCCCACCACGGTGGTCACTGGCCAGCGCCATGGCTGTGGTCATGGCTGCCATGCAGATCGCTTTTCTGTCGGTCTACATGAGAGTCTTGAGGAGGCCCATCACATGAGTCTGGCACGCCAGTATCTGCGATCGGTATGGAATGGCCGCACATTGCTGATTTACACCTTTCTGACGAGCTTCCTGTTGTTTATCATCAGCCCCTTCTTCATGATTGGCCTGAAGTCGGTGGGCAAGAACTGGTTTGGCAGGATGTGGTTCCCGCCGACCCTGACCATGGGCTGGTTCCGCTGGGCGGTGGAGGTGACGCGGATTCCCGAGATCGTGAAGAACAGCCTGGTCATCGCCGTGCTGGCGGTCACCATCAGCACCCTCATTGGCATCCCCACCGGTTGGGCTTTTGGCCGTCGGCGCGTGCCTGGCAAGGAACTGCTCATGGCGTTGATCCTCCTGCCGCGCATGATTCCGCCCATCACCTTTGCCCTGGGCGTGGCCCGCATCTTCTACCGCCTCGACCTGGTGGACACTCACCTGGGCGTGGCTCTGGCTCACGTGGCCATCTGCGCTCCGTATGCCGTCCTGGTGCTCTCTTCCACCTTCGAGGGACTGGACGAACGGGTTTTGGAGGCCGCCAGTGTGTGTGGGGCCAACGTCGTGCGCACCTTCTTTCATGTCACCCTGCCCATGGTCTTGCCCGGCATCCTGTCGTCAATCATCTTCACCTTCACCACCTCGTACAACGAGTTCACCCTGACCCTGATGACCTACGGGCCGCACACCATCACCCTGCCGGTGAGGACCTACCTGGCGGTGGGGGAGGGCTACTGGGAAGTGAGCAGTGCCATGTCGGTCATCCTGATCATCCCCTCGCTCCTCATCCTGTTTGGCATTCAGCGCCAGATAGCGCCGGAAAAGTTGGTGGGTGGGTTTAAGGGGGTGTGATGGGGAAAGGCGAATTGGTTTTAGCACCCAACGGTATCCCCGTCAGCCTGCGGCCCTGCCTCCAGGAGTACACCCTGGAGAAGCTGGACCCGGAGCGCGACGCCTTTACCATCATCGAGCGCACGCTGGCTCTCGGATGCCAGCCTGAGATCCAGTGGCTGTTTGCCCGCTACGGACGGGAGCGGGTGTGCGAATGGGTACGCCAGACTGGCTCGGGACGGTTATCCCGCCGCCGTTTCCATCTGTGGGTGAACTACCTCGACATCTGCGACTATCGTCAGCGGAGGCGTGGCGCATGGCCCTACTGACAAATCCCCACTGGGAGGTTGTGCTACCTCTGCTGCGAGAACTGCTGATCGAGATCGGGCAGGAGCCCTTCTCCCGTCGCTTTTACCTGGCTGGCGGCACGGCCCTGGCCTTGCGCTTGGGTCATCGCGTCTCGATAGATCTGGATTTCTTCTCCGAGACCGATGAGTTGCTCGACGACAGCCGGGCTGAGATCGTGGCTGCGTTGCGTAAACGGTGCGTTGTGCATGTGCTTGAGGACGTCGTCGGCAACTTGCTCCTGGAGATCGAGGGTTATCACGCAGGCTTTTTCGGCTACGGCTACGCTTTGCTGGAGCCCCCAGACGAGGTAGTGGGAGTGCGTGTAGGCAGCCTCGCCGACGTAGGCCTGATGAAGCTGGATGCTATCTCTGATCGTGGGGCACGCCGGGACTTCTACGACGCCTATTTCATCTCCCGGCATGTTCCCCTGGACCGCCTCCTGGATCAGAGCCCCATCAAGTATCCCTACGTGCGCGGTTTCGGGATGATGGTTCTGGAAGGGATGGTGGACTTCGATCGCGCTGATCAAGATGCACCAGTGGAAACCTTTCCGCCCGTAGCCTGGGAGACCATCAAGGAGTTCTTCGTACAGGAGTTGCGCCGCATTGGGCGAATGTGGTTCGAGCCG
>CAYUPJ010000144.1:0-11203 GCA_964446635.1 uncultured Anaerolineae bacterium | reverse complement strand
GGATTGCCTCCGAGAGGAACGTATGGGTGTGGGATAGTTCAGCATTCGATGGTCTGAAGACCTTCATCCGGTCTCTGTTCATCTCTAATTCGACGTAGCCAAGTGGGGGACTCAAAAAAGTAGACACAAAAGCCCCTCGACTATCGAGGAGCCAGGGGCGCGGCCAAGCCGGTGGGGCGGCCTGGCAGGTAAAAGTATGCCTAAGAAGCAACCGCCTGTCAAATCGGCAGGCGGTTTTTGCTTTCAAGGGCTGCTTGTGCGTTAAGGTGCATTTCAGTTCTGGGGCAGCGTGCTTTGACAATCTCACTGGAGCATCCTGATTGGCGCGGAGCAACGCGAAGCGCGTATCGAAGGGTGCGGCTTAAAGCCGTGTCGTTACATAACCGAACCCTTCGATACGGCCTCCACTGCGTTCCGGCCTACTCAGGATGCTCAACGCCAACTTTGTTGGAAATCTGCCCCCAAGGTGAAATGCACCTACCAACACCCAGCAGAGCGTTTTTGACAATGGGCCTAATCAATGCTATCATACTCAACCGAGTTAAATGGAAGAATTACGCAATTGGTACCTGAATCTATCCGACAAGCAGAGGACCACCTATGGGCTTCTGTTTGCCATCATCTTGCTTACCTTGCCTTGCTATTGTCTGGGATTGGCGGCCTTGTCCCTTGCGCCGCCTCCACTGACAGCGTTTACCCCAACCTTTACACCATCGCCATCCCCCACGACATTATCTACTCCGTCCCCTACCCTTACCCCATCACGCACACCGATCCCTAGCCCTACTCCACTTGGACCGACGCCTACGCTGACGGCCACCGCGACCGACACTCCCACAGGTACAGCTACGGTGACGGGCACAACGACTCCCACCGAGACCCCGACACCGTCACCCTCTCCTACCAGCACGGGCACGCCGACGAATACGACCACGCCTACGGGAACCGCAACAGAAGTTCCCACAGCTACGCCGACCCCGACGGAGCCGCCACCGACACCAACCAACACAGCGACAGCCACGCTTACACCGTTGCCGACGGCTACCGCAACCGACACTCCGACGGCTACTGCGGTGCCTACGCCAACAAGCACAGTTACGCCTACGGAGATGCCTACAGCCACGCCAACAACGCCACCGACGGCCACCTCTGGGCCTACAGAGACTCCCGCAGAGACACCTACAGTGACACCTTCCCTTCTATCTGGATGATCCGGAGTTTGACAGATGGTGAGATAGGGCTATAATATCGCAGGTTTGTTTTGATCGGGAAACGTGAAACGGCAAGCGTCAAACATGAGAGGAGGCCATGAGCAGTGCAGATAGCGCCATTGTTAAAAAAGCTTTCCGAGGCCAGAGGGGTCTCGGGCTATGAAGCCGAGGTGCGGGGGATAGCCGCCGAGGAGTTCGGGCGATATGCAGACGAAGTGCAGACCGACAAGCTGGGCAATGTGATTGCCTTGAAGAAGGGAGAGGGTGAGGAGCCTCGTCGCCGTATCATGCTGGCCGGCCATATAGATGAGATTGGTCTGATTGTGACCAAGTTGGAGAAAGGGTTCATCCACTTCACTGAGGTAGGTGGTTTCGACGAGCGGACTCTTCTGGGGCAAGAGGTGACCGTACATGGTCGAAAGGACTTGCCGGGCATCATTGGCAGCCGGCCTCCCCACGTGCTCCCGCCGGAAGAGCGCGAGAAGACCATACCCATGGATAAGTTGTTCATAGATGTGGGAGTGGGAGAAGAGGAACTGGGGCGCTGGGTTCGCGTGGGCGATCTGGCCACCTTGAGGCGGCAGTTTACCCAACTGCAGGGGGATCTGGTGGCCGGAAAGGCCTTCGACGACCGGGCAGCGGTAGCCGCCATCCTGGTTTGCCTGGAGGGGCTCGCAGCCGTCAGACACGCCTGGGATGTCTACGCGGTGGCTACGGTGCAGGAAGAAGTAGGGTTGCGCGGCGCCATCACCAGTGCCTACGGCCTGGCCCCCGACGTAGCCATCGCCATTGACGTCACCTTCGGCAAGCAGCCGGGCGTTTCCGAGGCCGAGACCCTCAAGATGGACAAGGGGCCAGCCATTGCCTTCGGCCCCAACATCCACCCCAAGTTACATGAGGCCCTGGTCGAAGTAGCTAAGGAACTGGAGATACCCTACCAGGTCGAGCCCATCCCTGGCGGGAGTGGCACCGACGCCTGGGCTATCCAGGTCACGCGGGAGGGCATCCCCACCGCCCTACTCTCCATCCCCTTGCGCTACATGCACACCTCGGTGGAGACCGTCTCCCTCAAGGACGTGGAGCGGACGGGGAGGTTGATGGCTGGCTTTGTCGGCAGGCTGGATGGAGGATTCATGGAGAGAATGAGATCGTAGATTCGTAAATTCGTAGATCCAGTTAACGAATGTACGAGTTCCGAATCTACGGGTTACGAATTTGGAGGAGGGAAATTGCTTTTAAGAGAGTTATCTGAGGCTTTTGGGGTATCGGGCTGCGAGGACGAGGTCCGCAGTCTCATCATCGAGGCCATCAAGGACCATGTGGACGAATACCGCGTTGATGCCCTGGGTAATTTAATTGCCACCAAAAAGAGCCATCAGCCATCCGCTATCAGCCATCGGCTAAAAGTGATGGTGGCCGCTCACATGGATGAGGTCGGATTGATGATCACGCACATTGACGAGGAGGACGGCACCATCCGCTTCCGTCCAGTGGGTGGAATTGATGATCGTATCCTGCTGTCTAAAGTTGTGCTCATCGGCAAAGATCGAGTGCCCGGCGTCATCGGGGTCAAGCCTACACACCTCCTGGAAGAGGAGGAGCAACAGCAGGTTGTCAAAGTGAACCAGATGGCCTTAGACATCGGCACCAAGAGCAAGGAAGAGACAGAGAAAGTGATCAAGATAGGCGATTATGCTATGTTCGCCACCGAATTCTGCCAATTGACCGAGGACGGCCTGCGAACGGTCAAGGGCAAAGCCTTCGATGACCGGGCCGGTTGCGCCGTGCTGATCGAGGTGCTGAAGGAGCGCTATTCTTTTGACCTCTGTGCAGTCTTCACCGTCCAGGAAGAGGTGGGCCTCAGAGGGGCGCAGGTGGCGGCCTACGCCATCGAGCCCGACGTGGCCTTCGCCCTGGAGGGCACCATCTGTGACGACATGCCCAAGAAGAAAGATGTCAGTCCATCTACCAGGCTAGGGGGCGGCCCAGCTATCACCATCATGGACCGCTCCTTCATTGCCGACTCTCGGTTGGTCAAGCTGCTCGTCGAGACGGCCGAGGAGCTAGGCATCCCCTACCAGTTCAAGCAGCCCGGCGTAGGCGGGACTGATGCCGGCGCCATCCACCTGGTGAAAGAGGGCGTGCCCTCGGCCACCGTGGCAGTGCCCTGCCGCTACATTCACTCGCCAGTCTGCCTGCTGAGCCTGGAGGATTTCGAGAACACGGTAAGGTTGATGAAGGGAGCTTTAGCCAAGCTGACTCAGGACATCATCCACAGGTCGTAATCCCTTGAGTGGAAGGTCCAACTCCAAAGTGAACTGCGAATGGCAAAACAGGACTGGACTGGATGCTATTATTGCGGGGCACCCCTTGGCCCTAGTGTCCGGCGATGCAAGAAGTGTGGGGCGCGGATATGCTATGAGTGCGATTCTTGTTTTTGCACCCCTGACTATACTCCGCAAGATTACCAGGGATACTTCAAATTCAAGCTTGATCGAACACTCGCCATCTACGAGGTCAGGGATGGGCACGGGCAAGGGGATCTATACGCTCTCTGCAAGATCGAGCAAGACTCAAAAACTGAGCATATTCGAATCTCAATAGATCGCAGCATCTTTACAAGCTGTCAAGGAGGCGTTATCGCATGAAAGAGCTGATCAAGAAACTAACCGAAACCTACGGCCCTTCGGGGCGCGAGGAGCAGATCAGGGAGATCATCAAAGAGGAGGCCAAGGAGCTGGCCGATGAGGTGCGGGTGGATACCATGGGCAACCTGATCGCCCTCAAGCGCGGCAGCGGCGAGGGGTTGAAAGTGATGTTGGCCGCCCACATGGACGAAATCGGCGTCATCGTCACCCATGTGGACGAGAAGGGTTTTCTGCGCTTTGCTCCTGTCGGTGGGGTACGTCCTCTTGCCTTGCTTGGCGGGCGGGCCGTCTTCGCCGATGGCACCGTGGGCACCTTTGGCCTGGAGAAGCTAGAGCCCCCTGAGGCGGACAAGATACCTGGTCTGGACAAGCTCTATCTGGATGTAGGGGCTAAGGACAAGGAGGCGGTGCCAGTTAGCGTAGGGGATATCGCTTGTTTCCAGCGCCCTTTCGCTGATCAGGGGGATCGCCTTTTGGCCAAAGGCTTCGACGACCGCATTGGCTGCGCCGTTCTGATCCAGGTGATGCGGGATCTGGAGGCTTCCCCCCACGATATCTATTTCGTCTTCAGTGTACAAGAGGAGGTGGGATTGCGTGGGGCCACTACATCAACCTACGGCATCCAGCCCGATCTGGGCATCTCCGTTGATGTGACAGGCACAGGTGATACCCCGGAGGCTTACACCATGGCCGTCTCCCTGGGCGAGGGGCCAGCGGTAAAGGTCAAAGACGGGGGGATGCTGGCTCATCCGGCGGTCAAGGACCTGCTGGTCGAGACCGCCGAAGAGCTTGGAATCCCTTATCAATTAGAGGTTCTGTCGAGAGGAACCACCGATGCCATGGCCATTCAGGTTTCGCGGGAAGGCGTGCCGGCTGGTTGCCTTTCCATCCCTTGCCGATACGTGCACACCCCTTCGGAGATGGTAGATCACAACGACGTGCTGAACGCTGTCAAGCTGTTGGTAGCTTTGCTCTCGAAGCCCATCGAACTGGGCTAAATAAAACCTATTTTTGGAACTTGACAACGGGAACAAGGTGTGGTATATTATGCATGATGGTTATAATGTGCAGTATGGACAGGAGGAGCAAGGAGATGGCTATCCAGACTTTGGGTGTGGTCGAGATTCGCAACAACCTGGCGGACATCATGGCGCAGGTGGCTTATGCCGGCTTGCGCTTCGTGGTCGAGCGTAAGGGGCGTCCGATGGTGGCCCTGGTGAGCATCGAGGATCTGCGCCGGCTGGAGGCGTTGGAGGACGCCAGGGACTCGGAGCTGCTACGTTGCGCTAAGGCCGCCTCGCGGGGCACGGTGCCCTTGGATCAGGTGATCGCCGAGTATGAGCACGAGCAAGGGTCGGCCGTGGCTGAGGTGGCTTGATGTACAGCCTCAGTGTGGATCAGGATGCTGTGAAAGAGATCAAGCAGTATCCTCCGAAGCAATTCAAGCAAGTGGTTATGAAGCTTCTGTCTCTTCAGGGGGAGCCCAGGCCCCACGACTGCCACAAGCTAGCAGACTACGATGGCCCGGGCTATCAGGTGGATCAGGGGGAATACCGCATTCTCTACGAGGTTGACGATGAGGCCCGACACGTGACGGTATTCCTGATCGGCCACCGCAAGGACATCTACAAGAGGCTGGAGCAGTTGGGATAGGGGAGACTTGACCAGTGGGGTGAAACAAAGCCAGGGCTTTGACCCTGGCTTTTTGCTAAGGGTGTTATTCTGGTGCAGTTACGTCAAACCGAATGTGGCACTCCAGGCGGGGAATTCTCTCAGTAGCTCGGAATCCACAGCCAATGCCCGTAGAACAGCCAGTTGTGCCGATGGTGGTGATTGGGGTTGGCGTCCCACAGACTCTGGAAGCTAATGCCTGTTCTACTGGCGAGGTTGTACCAGGTATCCCCGTGCTTTACCTGGTACCAATAACCCCCTGCAGGCCTAGGGGCAGGCTTTGGAGAGGACGGAATCCACAGCCAGTGCCCGTAGAACAGCCAGTTGTGCCGATGGTGGTGATCCGGGTTAGCATCCCATAGTCTCTGGAAGCTAACCCCCGTTCTACGGGAGAGATTGTACCAGGTATCCCCGTGCTTTACCTGATACCAATAACCTCCGGACGTTGGTGGCTGGGCCGAAGTTACTGAAGTTAGAGCCAGCATCAGCATAACAGCGAACACGAAGGCCACCACCAGTCTTAGTCTTTTTTTGCCCATCGCTTGTGCCTCCTAATACAAATGACCAAAAAACCTCTGGCTGACACATATATGGTCAAAGCTGCCGATACTGCCATGAGCCTGGACAATGGGCACCTGACATTTTCAGGGCCTTGCTGAGTGACGCAGGCACATCCACGGAGCGCGACATCTCAGTTGGGGATCCACAGCCAATGTCCGGCGTACAGCCAGTTGTTCCAATGGTGATGAGCCGGGTTAGCGTTCCACAGGGTCCACCAGCTAAGGCCTGTTTTCCGAGAGAGCCCATACCAGGTATCCCCAGGCTGTACCTGATACCAATACCCTCCCGGCTGGGGAGGATACGGGATCCACAGCCAATGTCCGGCGTACAGCCAGTTGTTCCAATGGTGGTGAGCCGGGTTTGCGTTCCACAGTGTACTGTAGCTGACGCCCGTTTTCCGGGAGACCCCGTACCAGGTATCTCCAGGCACCACCTGATACCAATACCCTCCAGATGGTGAGCCAGCCGAAGCCACTGAGGTTAGAACCAGCGTCAACAGGACAGCAAGCACGAAGGCCATCACCACCAGTCTCAGTTTTCTTCTGCCCATCACTTTCACCTCCTTTCTCGCGATTTGGTCGGCAAGGTATCCTTACCCTTTGGCAAGGATTCAGAGTAAAATGTCAGCCAGAGGCCCTAAAATCATTCGCTTCGTGAAGTATTGTATCACGCCTATCATGGCTTGTCAAACGTAACAGCGTTTGAGCCGTCCGCAGCGGTTGGTCGCAAGTCCCAAGGTGCTGGGGAGGAGGGGAGCCGAGGGGGCACACCTCGGACTCCCCAGGCTTCGCTGTGCGAACTGATGATTTCCTTGTTTATTTCCCTCATTTCTGGTATACTTACGCCAGCACGATTGTGAGGTAAGGTCGGATTTGAGAGTAGCCATTGTGCACGATTGGCTCAACCAAAAGGGAGGGGCGGAGGTAGTTCTGGAGGCCCTGGTGGAGATGTTTCCCCAGGCCCCGGTTTACACTTCCATGTACTGGCCCCAGGCCATGCCCCAGGAATACCGCTCCTGGGACATCCACACTTCATTCATGGACAAACTGCCCTTGGTCAAAAGATACCACCAGCCTTTTCTCCCTCTGTATCCCCTTGCTTTCGAGAGCTTCGATTTCACGGGCTACGATCTGGTTATCAGCAACAAGAGCGGCTTTTGCCACGGTGTGATCACCTCACCCGATACCCTGCACATCTGCTATTGTTTGACACCAACCCGCTTCCTGTGGAACTATCACGAGTACGTCCAACGCGAGGGGGTGGCAAGGTTAGCCCGCCTGGCTCTGCCGCCTTTCTTGAACTACTTACGGGTCTGGGACCGGGCTGCAGCCGATCGAGTGGATCACTTCACCGCCATCTCTCGGACGGTCCAGCAGCGCATCGCGAAATACTACCGTCGCGATTCTGCGGTCATCCCCCCTCCAGTAGATACCAGCAAGTTCGCTCCCAGTGACTCTCACGACGACTACTTTCTCATCGTCTCTCGCCTCATTCCCTACAAACGCATTGACCTGGCTGTGCGAGGTTTCAACGAGTTGGGCTTGCCTCTGGTGATCATCGGTGATGGAAGGGATCGGGATAGCCTGCGGAGTCTGGCCAGGTCCAATGTCGAATTCTTGGGGTACATACCCGATGAGGAAATTGGCGACTACTTCGCCCGCTGTCGGGCCTTCATTTTGCCCGGCCAGGAGGACTTCTGCATTGCCCCCGTGGAGGCCCAGGCGGCGGGCCGCCCCGTCATTGCCTATGCTGCTGGCGGTGCCCTGGACACGGTGCAGGAGGGGGTAACAGGAGCCTTCTTCTACGATCAGACACCGGAGGCCCTGGTCAAAGTGATCGAAGAATTCGATGACACCAACTACGATCCGGCCGCCATTCGCCGCCACGCCGAACGATTTGACAAGCAGGTCTTCAAAGAGCGGCTGAGCGCATTTGTCGAAGAAAAGTATGCTGAACATCAAGAACACCGATTGGCAGGATTTGCCGATTTCTATGCAGGCCAGGTCATTGATCCGTGAATCCTGCCGATCCGTTGTTCTCAGGAGGCCATCATGGAGCTTCGTCAATATTGGAGGATCGTTTACAAGCGACTTTGGATTGTCATCGCTTTGGTAACTATCGTTCTGATTAGTAGTCTGGTCCTTCGACCAGGGCGACCGGCGCTCTATCAAACCTCCGTACGCTTCACCGTCGCCGTAGTGCCTGAGGCCAGGAGTGACGATTACTATGCCTTTGACCACTACTACACCTGGATGGCCTCGGAGTACTTCGTTGACGAACTCACGGAGATCGTGGGGAGCGAGGCCTTCGCCAGGGCGGTTAGTGAGGAGTTGGCCAGTAGTGGCCTCGACCTCCCCGCAGGAACCCTTCACGGGGCAATGGGAGCTGATAGAAAGCATCGCATCTTGACTGTGCACATCACCTGGGGGGATCAAGCGCAACTCGAGGAAATTGGCAACGCCGCGGCCAAAGCCCTCCAGGGGCGCAGCGCCGATTTCCTGGGCCAGCTTGGCCCCACCGGTGCCGACATCCGTCTCATTGACCCGCCGGTGGTGTTACCTGCTGGTCGAAGCCTGAAAGAGCAGTTGGACCTGCCCATTTGCCTGTTCCTGGCCCTCCTGGCCGGCGTGGCCTTGACCTTCCTTCTGGACTACCTGGACGACACTGTGCGCGACCGAACCAAGGTGGAGGCCATGGGGCTGCCCGTCCTGGGCGAGATACCGCCCTTGTCTGGTCGGCGACGTTTTCCCTGGGAGAAAAAATTGCCCTGAGTAGCACGTTTTGCCCAAAAGCGGTGGCTATGGTAAAATAAACTGACGAGTTTCTCCTATCTGCTATCGAGGAGGGAAGTGTGGAACTACAGGAGTATTTTAAGATATTATGGAAACGGGGTTGGATCATCGCCCTGGTTGCTATTGTCACGACCGTCAGTGCCTATGGCTTCAGCAAGATGCAGACGCCGGAGTACAAAGGCAGCATCGAATTGCAATTCAGGCCCGCCCGAGCCGATTGGGGACTGCAAAATGCAGCCAAGGGATTGCTCCCCAGTTACAGGGAATTCATAAAGAACGACAAAACGGCCGGTGCAGTCATAGACCGCCTGCGATTGGACGTGTCCAAGGATACCCTGCTGGCTAAGGTCACCACCAGCGCCGACGAGGCGACCTTTGCCATCCAGATTGATGCCCGCGATTACGACCCACAGGTAGCCAGCGATATAGCTCGGACCTTCGCTCAGGTGTTCACGGAGGAACAAGAGGAGTGGAATAACCGCCAGGACAAGCAAGACCGGGTGGAAGTGTACATGTGGAACGAAGCCCGAGTCAGCCTCTTCAAACCCAGGACGAAAATGAACACCCTCGCTGGGGGCATCTTCGGCGTAATGCTGGGAGTAGTGATAGTCTTCTTCCTGGAGTGGCTGGAATCGGACATCGTGCGGACCGCCGAAGATGTGGAGCGCCACGTCGGCGTCGCCGTGCTGGGTTCCATACCCGCTATGACCTCGGAGGAGGGCCTGCCCGCCAGGGCCGGACGGAAGCGCCGTTGGGCTTTCTTGAAGAGTTTCAAATGAGTGTAGGAGGATGGATTTACGATGGCAATTGACCGCAAAGAGAGTTTAATTACTTTAGCTAATCCCCGCTCGCCTATCAGCGAGGCCTATCGCACACTGCGCACCAATCTGGAGTTCTCCAGCCTGGATAAACCCATCAGGACCATGGTGGTCACTTCCCCAGGCCCTGAGGAAGGCAAATCTACGACCCTGGCCAACCTGGCGATCACCATAGCCCAGGGGGGGAAGAGGGTGGTCCTGGTTGATTGCGATTTGCGACGCCCCTCTCAGCACACCATCTTCGGTGTGCCAAACGGGGCCGGGCTCACCACCATGGTTGTTGAGGATCGGGCCATGAAGGAGCCTCCCCTACAAGAGGTTGGCGTCCCCAACTTCTGGCTGCTTCCCAGCGGCCCCTTGCCGCCCAATCCTTCGGAGCTTCTGGGCTCGCGCCGCATGGGGGAAATCATCGCTACCCTGTTGGAACGAGCCGACATGATCCTCTTCGACGTCCCCCCCATCATCGCCGTGACCGATGCGGCTGTGTTGGCCTCCAAGGTTGATGGAGTGCTACTGGTCTTCAAAGCTGGTAGCACCAAAAGGGATCATGCTCAGCGGGCCAAAGCCCTGCTGGAAAAAGTCAACGCCCGCCTGATAGGGGCCATCCTCAACAACGTTCCCTTCGACATCAGCCTGCATCGCTACTACGCTGAACAAGAGTGAGCCTGAGGATCAGCAACTCAACTTTGGTTGAGGAGAGTGAAAATGGGAACAAAGCGAAAAGTTGAAATCGGCAATTACCTGGTAATTGACCCGGAGATTTGTCATGGACAGATGACCTTCAAAGGTACACGCGTGCCAGTAGACACGGTGTTGACTTTTTTGGCAAATGAGTATCTTGACGCATAAAGTAGCTGAGGTGCGTCCCGTCTACGCTAACGGCGATCCGCCCAAACAGCGAAAAGCCATTGAGTATTCCTTTCCATTCGTGGAAATCAGTGAGATTGCCGAGCGGCAGTCGTGGCGTAAGGACGTTTATCAGCCCGTTTACTACATTCACAAGTGGTGGGCCAGGCGCCTCAGCAGCGTGTTTCGCGCCATTGTGTTGGGGGCCTGTGCTCCTGCGGAAGGCGCTGCTGACGGAGGGTCAGACGGCATACTCGACTTGTTCTATAACCCCATCCACTTTCCAGACACGCTGGTCTACGATCCATTTATGGGAAGCGGAACGACCATTGGGGAAGCGTACAAGCTAGGGTGCCGCGTCATTGGGCGGGACATCAATCCGGTTTCCTACTTCATGGTCAAGAATGCGTTGAGCACGCACGACATCGCTGAAGTGCATCAGACTTTCAAGGCCATTGAAAGGGACGTGAGTCACAGAATCAAGGCCTACTACAAAGCACAGGTCGAGCATCACGGTCTGGTAGACGTGCTCTATTACTTTTGGGTGAAGTTCGTCCCCTGTCCCTGTTGTGGCGCACAAGTTGATTTGTTCGATAGTCGAATCTTTGCCAAGAACGCTCGCCCAAGCAAACAACCAGAGGCAAAATCCCTGTGCC
>CAYUPJ010000143.1:0-11244 GCA_964446635.1 uncultured Anaerolineae bacterium | reverse complement strand
TAGGCGCAAAAACGGCCACAAGGGCCTATACTACGGCAATTCTGCAACGCTCTAATACTTGTGTTGAGCTTTGTCGAAACAAGTGACGGTCACCTTTGCTCCCTCTAACCTTCGCCAGGGTTCGGTAGTGTAAAGTAGAACGTTGCCCCCTTCCCTTCCTCCGACTCCACCCACACGCGGCCACCATGATGCTCCACAATCTTCTTCACCAGCGCCAACCCCATCCCCACCCCCTCCGTCTGAGCATCCAACTGCCGGAACGGAGCAAAGATTAGCTCGTGATACTGAGGGGCGATGCCGATGCCGTTGTCGGCCACGTGGAAGCGGTAGAAGCCTCCCTCCTGCTGGCACCCCACCTCAATCCGCAGCCGCCTCTCCTGGCTCCTAAACTTGATCGCATTCTCTATCAGGTTGGTGAACACCTGGCGAATGCGGGTTCGGTCGGCGTGAACAGTGGGCAGCGGCTCCTGCACCACAAGCTCCACCCCCGCCTCCTCCAGCTTGATGGCCAACTCCTCCTGGGTCTCCCTCAGCAAAACCGCCACGTCTATCTCCACAGTTGGCCCTACCACCTGCCCAATGCGCGCCAGTTCCAGTAGCTCGCTGGTGAGCACATTCATGTGGGACACGTTGGCCTGGATGCGATCCAGGTAGTGCTGGCCTTGGTCGCCCAACTGATCGTAGAAGTCCTTGTATAACAGATGAGAGAAACCGTCCAGGGAGACGAGGGGCGCTCTCAGGTCATGGGACACGCTGTAGACGAAGGATTCCAGTTCTCTGTTTTTGGCCTCCAGGTCGGCCAGCAGCCGTCGCCGCTCCTCCTCTGCCCGCTTGCGCGCGGTGATGTCGTTCTGCGCTTCCTCGTACAAACGGGTATTCTCCACAGCAATGGCCGCATGGTTGGCGAATAAAGTCAGCAATGTCAGGTCAGCCTCCGTGAAGTGCCTGCTTTCCACATCGTCCAGGACGTGGATCACTCCCGTTACCTGATCCTGCCAGATCATTGGTGCACTGAGTACAGTAGTGAAAGGCTGCTCCTCTTCGTAGACAGCGGCCCGTCTGCTCCAGACACGGTAATCGTCAATGATCAGTGGCTCCCCGGTCTGAGCCACAGTGCCAGCCGCACCCTCACCGTATTCAAGGATCGTGCCGGTGTAATCATGCGGGGTGTTGTAACCTACCACGCAGCGGGCTTCTCTGCGGCCCGGATCGCATAGGTACATCCCACCACCCCGAGCGTCCAGCAACTGCACTGCCCGCTCAACAATAGTATGGAGCAGTGTAGGTAAATCGTGCGGAGCGGTGATCTCAAGCACAGTTGCCTGAAGCGCTGCGAGTTCTTCGGCCCGGCGGCGCAGTGCCTCCTCCGCCCGCTTGCGCTCGGTGATGTCGTGCAAGATGCAGTGGGTCTGTTTGAATTGCCTGTGTTCGTCGTGCCCAATTCTCCCGTCAATGTGCACGAGGATCGTGGAACCAACGCGCTGTACCATCTCGAGATCAACGTGCACTTCGCCAGTCGCTTTGAAGCGTGGGAAGCGTTGCTTGAACGCGTCCACTTCTTGTGGCGCGAGAAAATCACCGAACCAGCGCCCGATCACTTGGTCGCGCGAGTATCCCAGCAGATCGAGCCACGCCTGGTTGACGTCAATTAAGCATCCTTCCGCATCTAACGACTGATAGCCCAGCGGCGCTCGTTCGTAGAGACGCCGGAAACGCTCCTCGCTCTCCCGCAGCGCCTCCTCCGCCTGCTTGCGCTCGGTGATATCAAGGCCATAGATGCGCACGTGCTGGCCTTCCCCAACGTAATGTAGTACTTGCTGGTAACAGAGTTCGCCGATCATCACTTCACGAAAGGCTGAGTTCGCTTCTCCCTTTCGGAACCGGTCAACCACCAACTCCCAACTAGCAAGCCACGGATGCTGAGCCCCTGCTGTCTGCAGATCGGGGAACAGGCGCTTGGCTGTCGGATTGAGGTAATGGACACGTCCGGCCAAATTCACCTCGACTATGGGATTCGGATTGAGTTCAGGAAAGGAAGCAAGATGGGTTATTGCCTCCTCCGCCCGCTTGCGCTCGGTGATGTCAGTGATCACCGCCATGACGCCAGTAGTATTGCCGCGACCATCACGCAGTGGAGCAGCTGAGATGCTGACGTCAATCAGGGAACCATCTTTCCGCTGCCGAAGTGTTTCCACTTCAGTTAATCCGCTTTCCAGCGCACGCAAGAACAAGGCATCGGCTTCATCCATTTTCTCTTTAGGGATAGCGGGATATTGACGTCCGAGGACTTCTTGTGCGCCCCAACCGAAGGTTCGCTCAGCCGCTGGATTCCACATCTTGACGCTTCGCTCTCTGTTCACGACAAGGATGGGTAACGGCGACGCTTGAAACACTGCCTCAAGCATTTGAGTCGTCTCGCGCAGCGCCTCCTCCGCGTGCTTGCGCTCAAGCCACAGACCAAGAGCCTCCGTAATGCCATTGAGCAGGTTCTGCTCTTCGGGAATAATGAAGGGCCTGTCCTCGGCATAGTAGACCCACAAGTACCCACGGGCCTCGCTTCCTACTCTGATCTCCGCATGGAGGCCATGCAACAGCCCCTCGGTGTATCTCTCAGTAGTGAATCGTCTACCATCCAGTTCAATCACAGGTACGGTGATCTCTGGAAACTGCATGGCCGGAACCAAGTGCTCGATGACTCGCCTGCAAAGTTCGTCAACAGACAAATCCTTCTGCATGTCGCGGTGCACCGCGTAGAGGCAGGTCAACTCCTTCACCCTTTCCCGCAGTGCCTCCTCCGCCCGCTTGCGCTCGGTGATGTCGAGGTTGACGCCGACGACCCTGATCACGTCGCCGCGCTCATCCAGTATGACGCTTTCAGCAGCGTAGATGTGCCGCACTGAGCCATCGAGGCGGAGGATGCGGAATTCCACCTGGTCTGGCACTTTATGGCTGATGGCCCGTTGCACCGACGCGTCGGCGGCGGCCAGGTCGTCCGGGTGGACCGTCTGGGCCCATTGTTGATAGGGCATCGAGACGGTCTTCGGGAGGCCGTAGATGGCGAATATCTGGTCGTCCCACGTGGCCAAATCGGTGCGCAGGTCCCAATCCCAAACACCCATCGCTGCGGCTTTCGTCGCCAGGGTCAAACGTTCGTTGAGCGTGAGAATCTCGGACTCCGCCCGCTTGCGCTCGGTGATGTCCCTTACAATGATGGTGCTTACCCATCCGGCCGCTGTCTTTCCCACTGAAACGGAGAGCTCAACCGGGAATACTTCGCCGTTTTTTCTCTTCGCCTCTATTTCTGTTGCTTTTCCGATTAGCGGGCCCTTCCCTGTCTTTGCGAACTTCTCCATCTCCTGCCTTAAATTATCGGTATGCCTGTCAGGAGCTATCAAGTCAATCAGAAGCGAGCCAACAGCTTCCCCTTGACTGTAACCGAACATTCTCTCTGCCGCCGAATTCCACAACAATACCCTGCCCTCATGGTCGCAGGAGATGATGGCATCAGGAACCGTCTCAACGAGGGCTCTATAATGCTCCTCTGCCTGGCGCAAAAAGTCGGCTATGGCTTTTTCCAGCGGTATTCCCTTGGCCCGTGCGCCTCTGAGGGCGGTTAAGACGGCGATGATGAAGTAGATGCCGCCGAGGTATTGGGCGGACCTCCCTGCCCATCCGATGGGGCTGCCAACAGCCTTCTCAAGGAACACGGCGGATAAGCCTACGGCGATCAGGGCCAGGGCCAGGGAGTACCAATACAGAAACTCCGACCTCGACTTGGAGTAGAATATCATGAAGTGGAGAGAGGACATCGCGAATAGAGCCACGGCAGTTCCTAACACCACCTGCCTCAACAGCGTGGGACCTACTCCCTGGATGAAGAAGGGCGGGATAGCGCCCTGAAGGCTCGCTATCGTGAGCAAGGCCATAAAGACCAGCACCCCAAGATAAGCAAGCATCACCGTTGATTTCCGGCGCTTCGGCACCTTCTCTGAGGTTACTCCGGCGGAGGTTAAGATTGCACCTGCGATATGAAAGGCTGCCCCCAATAAGGCCCCAGTATTGAATATAGTCACGTTAACGTTGGGTCCGCCTGGAGGACCGATCAGCCGGCCAGCAGCTAGACCTCCAGAACCCAACGCCACTACCCCGCAGCCTAATAAGAGAAGACTGAGGGGACCACCTGTCGCATAGCCTCGTGCTGCGATGTAGGCCACAACGAAACCGACAACAGAGAAGAATAGTGTGTTCAGTATGAAGAGCAGTAGCGGCAGCTCGAAGACTACTTTGATGTCTAATAGGGCCAGGATAGCAATGATGACTATGGAAGCCGGAACGGCTATGGCGCCAAGACGCCTAAACAAGCGTTTTGTCTTATGCTCGTCCTTCATCTTGCGTGCCTCCTAAAACGGGCCACAATGTTTTTGAGTAGCCCATGATGCCTCCGTGTTTGTCCCATCCTAACCAAAAAGCCAGCCTTGAACACGCATGGGTGCTCTGGGCTGGCATGGGAGAGTGGGCGTCGAGCATCCACGCACCGAACATCACACACATTTCGATTCCGAAGATCGGTCTTACGTTGAAGTAGACTCCTTCCTTTCCCGCAGGCCAAAGACGCACAACAGGCCATACAGGCTCTCCACCTCTATGCCGTGTTGCCTCCAGAAGACTTTGGCCTGGGACGAGTGGAAGGCCTGAAAATCGTTGGAGAGCACGATGTCTGGACGGGCAACCAACGCGGCGGCGAAGATCGGAGTATCATCGGCATCCACCACCACGGGCATGACTGCCCGGACCTCCTCCGGTGTTGGCCAGCGGACGAGTTGATCGTATCTTCTCAATAAAGCGGGGTAAACCAATCAAGCCCCCCTGACAGATAGCAGGTTAAGAAGCGCTGACGCAACTCTGACGCAAACGCCGCCAACTTTGACGCGCGGCTGAGCTTTTCTTGACGCGCCTGTGATATACTCGCTGTGCTATGTTGGACCACTTTGATCTCACCGGCATTCAGGATGAACGTGCCCGCCAACTCATTGTCCGGCTGCTGAACCTGCTGGAAGATGTGACCGCTGACCTGCGGGACGCCCAGGTGGAGAACCAACGCCTGCGTGACGAGAACAACCGTCTCAAAGGCGAACAGGGCAAGCCTGCCATCAAAGCGAACACCCCCAAGCCGCCCCCAACGAACCACTCGTCGGAGCGGGAACGCCGGAAGCCCACCCCGCGGTCGAAGGGCAGCAAGAACAAGACGATCCACATTGATCGGGAACAGGTGCTGGAAGTCGACCCGACGACCTTGCCTCCGGATGCCGAGTTTAAGGGGCGCGAGGAAGTGGTGGTGCAAGATGTCGTGTTGCATACCGACAACGTCCGCTTTCTCAAGGAGAAATACTACGCGTCCTCGACACAGACGACCTATCTGGCCCCCCTGCCGCGTGGCTACGACGGCCAGTTTGGGCCGGGGATCAAAGCGCTGTCGTTGACGCTGTACTTCGGTGGGCAGATGAGCGAGCCCAAGATCCTGGAACTGTTCGGCAGTGTGGGGGTGCAGATTTCTGAGGGGCAGTTGTCCAACCTGCTGATCAAAGACCAGGATGCCTTCCATGCCGAGAAAGATGCGCTCTACGAAGCGGGTTTGCGGAGCAGCCCGTGGCAGCATCTGGACGAGACCAGCACGCGGGTGAATGGCCAGAACCATCACTGCCATATCGTGTGCAATCCGCTGTACACCAGCTACCACACCACCGAGTCCAAGGATCGGTTGAGCATCCTGGATGTGCTGCGCAACGAGCAGCCGCGCACCTTCCGGGTCAATGCCGAAGCGCTGGGCTACCTGGAGAAGGTCAGGCTGTCGGCGGCGACGCGCCAAACGCTGAGCGGGTTGCCGGGCGATCAAGACCTGGACGAAGCCACGCTGCTGGGGTGGCTGGAGGCGAACCTGCCAAAGTTGGGGCCCCAGCAGCACAAGTGGATTCTGGACGCGACGGCGGTGGCGGCCTACCACGCCCAGGTAGAGTTCCCGGTGGTGCGTTTGTTGGTATGTGACGACGCGCCCCAATTCAACTGGCTGACGGAGGATTTGGCGTTGTGCTGGGTGCATGAAGGACGGCACTACAAAAAGCTGACGCCCTATGTACCCTACCACCGAAAGCTGTTGGACGATTTCCTGGAGCACTTCTGGGCGTACTACGACCAGTTGTTGGTGTATCAGCAACAGCCGACGGCGGAGGAGCGTGCACGGCTGGCAGCAGAGTTCGACGTGTTGTTCTCGACCGTGACGCACTATGATGCCCTGGACGAGCGGATTGCCAAGACCAAAGCGAAGAAAGCGTGCCTGCTGATGGTCTTGGAGCACCCGGAGATTCCGCTGCATAACAATCCGGCCGAACTGGGTGCACGGATGCGCGTGCGTAAGCGGGACGTCAGCTTCGGCCCACGTACGGCGGATGGAGCGAAGGCGTGGGACACCTTCATGACGCTGGCGGCGACGGCCAAGAAACTCGGTGTCAGTTTCTACCACTACATCCATGATCGTGTCTCCGGGGCGAACCAGATGCCGGGGTTGGCCAGCCTGATTGAAACGCAGGCCAAGGACCTCAACCTGGGCGCGTCGTGGAACACGTCCTAACCTTTCCCCCAATTATTGAGAAGATACAGTTGATCTTGGAAGGAAGCCAGAAAGGTCACCAGATGATGGCGCCCTTCTGGGAAGTCGCGGTCTATTACCTCTTCCAACTCATCCACCACCACGCGGCTGAGGAGCAGATCGAAGGCACCCTCGTCGTAGAGCTGGAGAACTTCCCCGGCCAGGGTGAGCTGTCCATGTCGGTCCCGAGGGAAAACGAGCATGGCCACCAGAGTCCCGGTGTCGGGGAAGATGCGGAGTTTCCTCATGTCGCCTGTGCCTTTTGAGATCCTTCGATCATCTCTCGATACCGCTCCTGCCAGATGCGTCGGCGCACCTCTTTGACGTGGTGCATCATCTCTTCTTCCGTCAGTCCCCTGGCCCGGGCTACTGGGGCCAACAGGTCGCTCAGTTCCTTGAGGGGAAATCGTCCTTTCGCTTCGCTCAAGGCAAGCTCTTTCTCCTGGACGAGATACAGCTCCAGGGCTTCGACGGCCAGATGGTTGAGAGACACGTCTCGCTCCGCAGCAGCCTGAGCGAGGGCCTGGTGGAGTTGTGGTGGCACCCTAATGGTGATACGCCTGATGTTGTCAACGGCAATGGTCATCTTTCAATCCTTCTTTCTATGTTGTAGCAACATTATAGCATCAGACCAGCACGGTGTCAACTCTGAGCTTTGTAGGGCTTGCGCAGCGGTTCGCCGGTGGTGGATAGCCCGCCCTGATCTCGCGGAGTTGGACTCCGCGAGCTGCCCCGTGCTGGGTGGGCCAGTCCCGCAGTACAACTGCGGGACATCGAAATAGGCCTGGTGTTCCCAGCACTCCTGGGCCACCGTTGCGTCGCCACTTCCCACCGCTGCCACAAACGCCAAGACAATGGAGCGGGGCGAGCGGTCGAAACTTCCGGTTATGTCCCTTCTCGATTTGTGATTGCCGATTTTCGATTCAGAAATCGGCAATCACAAATCGGAAATACTTTCTCCTCGGTCGGGAGACCTTTCAGGTGCAACGCACTTTCAAAGTGCGTTGCACCTGACCTATCCCTTCACCCCACCCAGCGTTAATCCCGAAACGATGTAGCGCTGTAAGGCAAAGAACAGGATCACGATGGGGATGCTCATCAGGATAGACATGGCCGCGAACTGTGACCAGGAAGTAGCAAACTGTCCCTGCATGGAGCGCAGGGCCATGGCCAGAGTGAAGCGAGAGGGGGCGTTGATGATGATGGTCGAGCCGTGGACGAAGAAGGTGGTGTCGGCCACGTTGATGGCGGACTTGTTCAGGGTGTCTTCCACGCCGATGGCAAAGTTGTGGGGCGTGGTCGAAGCTTTAGTCATGCCGATCTCCCCTGTGGTTTCGTCCAGGTAGATCAGATCCGTAAACGTCCCACCAATGTCGCTTGCTACTCGCATCGAAACTCCCCTTTTCTGAATTCGTCGGATAGTTCACCAAGCCACCGGAATCAGCAGTACAACCACCGCCAATGACAACTGCCAAGCGGAGGCCGCCCAACGGCACCCGCATAACCCGCTTTGCGACGAGCGCAGCGAGGAACAAAGTCGGCTGTACGCGGTGTTAGCCCGCTCCCCCGGCGGGCATTATGCACAACTAATGTGTTTGGTCTGCCAACTCCCACCAGAGGATGGTACCTGCTAATCCGGCGACGCTAGTTAGAATTACAATCACGTAACTGACAGTTCCAAGATTTCCGCCTTGTGCATACAAACCTGGTATAGACCAAGGGAAGTATTCTCCCCATCCAGCGACAGCAACGACCTGCGCCAGAGCCATGGCAAGCAGCGCAACACCTATCGGCGGCAAATAGCCGTGCCCTGCGCTCGCGAAGAAAGCGATCATCGGTGCCACTACCGCGATTGTTAAACAGGCAGTTATCGCTACAGTAACTCCACCCTGCAAAATGACTTGCATGGATACGGGCGGAAGCGCAACCGCCGCGCCAACACCGAGACCGACGAGATAGATCATGGCAGTCAACGCGGCTGACCATGACGCGACAACGACGAACTTGGCAAACACGATCGCGGAACGCGAGGTGGGCAGCGCGAGAAGGTCTTTCACCGTGCGATCTGAATACTCGCGACCAAACACCCAACTGCCAATGAGACCAAAAAGCATGAAGCCGCCCATCGCAGTCGCCAGGGCTAGAAATCTAAGGTAGGTTGGCCAATCAGCAACACCCATCATAATCTGCGCCTTGGCACTGATCAGCCAATACCGACGCGCAAGTTCGGGATCCTTCAGGACGATCATGAAGAAACCGAGGGCTAGCGGAAACAGTAAAAATCCAAGCGCAGTGAGCAAAGGCATTCTGGATCGGCGGGCTTTGAGCATCTCCACCCAGATCGCTTGAGCGATGTTGTTCATTTTGCGTTTCCTTCATCCATGCCGACGAGTCTCAGAAAGTAATGCTCAAGGTCTTCTTGTTCCACGTCGAGCATTGTCGGTGCGTGACCCGCATTGACGAGTCGAGTCGCAATATCATCTGGTCGTTCGATGGCCGCATTGTCCTTGACCTCGATTGTGCCATCCGATGTAATTTCGGCGGAGAATCCAGCGCTGAGTAGCACGGAACGAGCTGCCTGACAATCTCGCGTGCGTAGCACCAGCCGTCGCCGCCGATTGCGTTCGAGTTCATCAACGTCGAGTTCTTGAAGCAAGCGCCCTTGATGAATGATACCTATGCGTTTGGCAAGTCGTGACACTTCGCCCAAGATATGGCTTGACATGAAGACGGTGACGCCTTGGTCTCGCGCCAGTTCGATGAAGAGGTTGCGTATTTCGACAATCCCCGCCGGGTCCAAGCCGAGTGCTGGCTCGTCAAGGATGAGTAGTTCAGGATTGTGCAACAACGCCTTCGCAAGTCCCAGACGCTGCGCATTGCCATGCGATAACGTGCCAGCACGTCGATCTGCATAAACGGTCAGCCCCAAAAGCTCGATTACGCGATCAACTGCTATGGGCTCAGTGCCAGGGCGAAGACGACGCATCGCTTCCAGATTTTCACGCACAGTAAGTTCTGGATACGCGTGCGGTGTCTCAACCAAATATCCGACAGAATCCCACGGTTTCTTGTCGCCAACGCGAATTCTTGTTCCCAGCACGCGTGCTTCGCCAGAGGTCGGTCTGACCATTCCCAGCAGCAGGCGAATGGTCGTGGTCTTGCCTGCGCCATTGAGACCGAGGAACGCATAGATTTCACCCTGGGCAACACGCAAAGATAATCGGTCAACGGCTGTTACATCACCGTATCGTTTCACTAGGTTATTGGTTTCGATGGCTGTGTTCATTTTGTCCTGAATAGTGGTGGTTAATCCATTGATGCCCAGTGTGTTAGCGGGCTAACGCCCCGCATGAGCCACGCGAGTCTTCGAGCGTCGGCTCCATGTGGTTGTTGGGCGATTTATTGTGTTGCTATGATTTGCTTTGCCCAATCCGCAGCTCGTTCAAGTTCGCCTTCTTTCAGTGGCCCTTCCGCCCCTTTTGCAAAGAACCCTTCAGGAGGAATTATCAGTTCTCCTCCTTTTTTCTTGAGCCTATCGGCGATGGGCTTGGCGGCATAGCCAAATACTTTTACGAAAACAGGTAAGATGCGTGAATCTACGTCACTCAATGCAATTCTGGTATCGAATGCAGCGACCTTGACCCCTTTTAGACCATGCTGGGGAATACTTCCCAGGAGCTTTTTAGTCTCTGGTGTTGGACTAAATGCCCGGGTAGGAGAGCCGACGATGAGCACGTCCAGATCCGTCAAATGTTCCGGCTTCACATCACCTACCCGGAGTGTGTTGACCTCCGCTTGGGAACCCAGCGCATTGCCCATCGCCTGGGCTATCTGCTCTGTATTGCCAAAAAACGAATCGTAGATTATCAATACTTTCATCAAGATATACCTCCAATTCTTTGATTGAACGTGACTACTCAGGCTGTCATTGCGAGCGAAGCGAAGCAATCCCCAAGCCGCAAGGAGGAGATTGCTTCGTCGCAAAAAACGCTCCTACTCAGAAACTTGATACGGTAAAAAGAGGTAAATGAATGGGTTTTGAAGGTCGTCTCCGTGTGCAGGACGCGTTGAACTAACCTAGCGAAAATTGCTTTTCCGCAGGTCAAGGGAGATAATTGCGCCCAGACCAGGTCAGGCTTGGACATCTGTAGCCTACTCAACGGGGTCTCGACTGCCAGCCGGCGCGAGCCACCAATCATCGAATCACACCTGACCTGAACCAGACTCGCAAGTGGGCTAGATATGCACCAATGATGCTCCTCACCTATCCGCTCTTGCTGCGCTTGTCCAGCCCATAGTACCGGTTCGCCTGCTCTAGCGTGATGTAGCCGTTCTTCAGGTCTTGTTGCACCAGCTCCAGGGGGCGCTCCAGCGGGTCGCCCCAGCCAGCGCCCGTGGCCGTCATGACCCGGATGACGTCGTCCGTGTGCAAGGTCAAGCCGCTCACCACCGCGTGGCGCTCCGTCTCACCGTTGGCTCGCCTGATCAGTATGTGGTTGGGGGAACCCGGTTGGCCGCCCTTCAGGGGCCACGGCGGGACCTTGTCGCGGGTGTAGGCCACCGTCAGCCAGGCGTTGTCGGACTTGATGCGATAGTCAATC
>CAYUPJ010000142.1:0-11437 GCA_964446635.1 uncultured Anaerolineae bacterium | reverse complement strand
CGACGATGGCCTACAATTCGTCATAGTCCACGTAGATTTACGCGAAAGTATAGTTGGTGTTGCCACCTTGCTTATTCGTGGCTATGAATATGTCGGTTACCTCCACAGGCTTGCGATCGCATTGCCAGCCGAGGAGGGAGAGAGTCTTGAACTGGAGGTGACGGCCTTTGTCCCTCGCCTTGACCCAGGGCAGGAGTGGCGTTTTCCATCGTTCTTAGGACTGCAGGGTTGCCTGGAGTTTCTACGCTTTGCCGTTGATCCAGGCGCGAATGTCTTTTACTTTGGCCGGTTGTAACGAGCATCTTCCAGAGGCCAACCATCAATACAATCGAATCCCAGCGGTGATTCACCCTTTCGCTATCAAACCTCCGGCAGGCTCGATCTCACTGGAGTAGAACCATGCCCAAAAAACAGAAACCCCGCTTCGGTCAACTGGAACCGCAGTACAACTTTGCCATCAATCCCTACCCGGATGCTCGCATGTCCAAATGCCCCAACTGCGAGCAAAAGACGAAACAGCGCAAGTTGCCCCTGCTCATCCATGTTGACCCGATGCACTTGATTGCTCTCAACTACACCTGCCGCTACTGCCCCGACTGTGACTTGCTGATTGCCCACCAGGACCAGATTGAAGCCTTGTTAGTCGGGCTGTTTGCTGAGCGCGATCCTTCGGTCATCGGCAATGACTACCTGATTATCGGCACGGTGGAGCGCAAAGCCTGGCGAGAGAACATGAAACAGCCCAAACCCTTCGCCGAGATGATGGCCCAGACCCACGACTTCAAGAGCCACTCCACCATCCAGTCGTCCATGGCCGGCTGGTTCCCCGAAGGTGTGGAACCCCCACTCCGGCAACCGCCTCCGCCGACTGTCTGGGTCAAGCGCAAGCTGGGGCTTGCGCGTTAAAGGCGAGACTCCAAGGAGCATGTCATGCCTAAGCCACCCCCCACCCTCATCGAATCCTGGCTTCCCTTCGAAGCCATCGGCGCGGAGAGCCAGCGTGAGCGGGGCGCCAGCAGTGCCTTGCCACCGCTGTACTTCCTGCACGTCTGGTGGGCACGCCGGCCGCTGACGGTGAGTCGCGCCGCCGTGCTGGCTGGCCTGCTGCCCGACTTCCGCAGTCTCCAAGAGCGGGGCAGTCTGGAACTGCGCCGCAAGTTCCCCACCGAGGAGAGCTACCGCGCCTGGTTCACCCGCTTGCTGGGCATCCTGGGCGACCCGGTGGCCGGCCGCAAGCTGCTCGTGCGCGCTCGTCAGGTTGGAAAGACGATACCTAACCCCTACGACTATGACCGGGCTTTCACGCATAACCCGCCCGCGGAAGACCTGGAGACGATGCTTGACCTGCTGGAGCAGACCTGGGGCACGCGGGAAATCACGGTCATGGACCCCATGGCCGGCGGTGGCTCCATCCCCTTTGAGGCGCTACGTTATGGTTTCACCGTGCTGGCCGGGGAGCTGAACCCGGTTGCTTCAATCATCCTCAAAGCTACGCTCGATTACCCAGCCCGCTTTGGCCCGGCCCTGGCCGACGACATCCGCAAATGGGGTAGGCGTTGGTACGAATTGGTCAAGCCCAGGCTGGAACCTTATTTCACACCGCTGCCGCTGGGAGCCGAAGGCGCTGCCTACCTCTGGGCGCGCACCGTAGCCTGCCCCACCACCGGCAAACCGGTGCCCCTATCCCCCAACTGGTGGCTGAGCAAGGGTAGCAACCCCGTGACTGTGCGCCTGCTCGCCGACCCTGCCTGGGACGAGCCCCGCTTCGAGATTATTAGAAACCCGTTTTCTGAGAGAAAACGGGTTTCTGAGGCCTTCGACCCCGACGAGGGCACAGTGAGCCGGGGAGTGGGGCGTTCTCCCTGGACCGGCGAGGCCATTGACGGCGACTACATCAAGCGGGAGGCCCAGGCTGGCCGCATGGGTCAGATGCTGTACGCCGTGGCAGTCAAGCGCCCCGGCGGTTTCGACTTTCGCCCCCCGATGGAGGAGGACCTGGCTGCCGTCCGCCGCGCCGAGGCAGCCCTGGCCGAGAACCTGCCCCGCTGGGAGGCCGCCGGGCTCGTGCCGTCGGAGCCCATCCCCGAGGGTCTAAAGACTGCTGAGCCGCACCGCTACGGTATGTACCGCTGGGCTGACGTCTTCTCCCCCCGCCAGCTTCTCTCCCTGCTCACCTTCTTGGAGACGCTGCGGGAGGTGAGGGCGGAGATGCGGCGGGAGATGGACGAGGAGCGGGCAGCAGCGGTGGAGACGTATTTGGGCGTAATGGTGGATAAGGCTGTAATCTACAATGCTCGCCTCTCTCGATTCAACCCAGACCGAGGCATCCGCAGCATCTTTGATCGCCATGATTTTGCCTTCGTGTGGAGCCACGCCGAGTTTGATGCCTCTGCCAATCTACTGCCGTGGTGTGTTGATCAGATCGTTGATTCGTACAAAGAGATGGCCGACCTGACCCGCTCGGCCCAACCTCCCCTTTGGGGCGGTGATGGTGGTTCTCCCGTCGAGCGGTTGCAAGTCTGGCAAGGCCCCGCCACAGACCTGAGTCAGGTCGCAAGCGGCTCCGTCCACCACGTCTGCGTGGATCCACCCTACTACGACAACGTCATGTACGCTGAGCTCAGCGATTTCTTCTACGTCTGGCTCAAACGCTCCGTGGGCCACCTGTACCCCGACTTCTTCCGCGATCATCTGACCAACAAGGACGACGAAGCCGTGGCCAACCCCGCCCGCTTCAAGGCATTAGTTTCCCCCTCTCCCACTTCCCCCCTAAGGTTGGGGGGGACCGAGGGGGGGCGGAGAGGGGGGCAGGGGGTGAGGGACCTGGCCAAACGGGACTACGAGCGCAAGATGGCCGCCTGCTTCCGTGAGATGCACCGCACCTTGCGCGACGACGGCGTGCTGACGGTCATGTTCACCCACAAGCAGGTGGAGGCCTGGGACACCCTGGCTACCGCCCTCATCGGTGCGGGCTTTACCATCAAAGCCTCCTGGCCCGTCCACACCGAATCCGAACACTCCCTCCACCAGGCCCAGAAAAACGCCGCCGCCAGCACCATCCTGCTGGTCTGTCGGAAACGCGTGGGGCAGACTTTCCAGTCTGCTCAAGACAGGCTGGAAAGCCTGCCCCACACCGTTTGGTGGGACGACATCAAGGGCCGGGTGCGCCAGGTGGCGCGGGAGAAGGCGGCCGAGTTCGCCGAACAGGGCGTCAGCGGCGTGGACCTGTACATCAGCACCTTCGGCCCCGTCCTGTCCGTCATCTCCGAGCGCTGGCCGGTGCTGACCAGCCAAGTAGATGAGAAAACGGGCCAGCCCAAACCCCTGCGCCCCGAAACGGCCCTCGACCTGGCCCGCGAGGAGGTCATTGCCCTTCGCAAGCGGGGTCTCCTGCTGGGCCGCGGGCTCCCCTCCCCTGCATCGGGGGAGGGGCCGGGGGTGGGGGTCCAGTTCGATCCGGTCACCGACTGGTACCTGATGGCCTGGGATGCTTTCAAGGCCGAGGAGTTCCCCGCCGACGAAGCCCGCAAGCTGGCCCTCGCCCTGGGGCTGGACATCGAGGAAGACCTGGTGCGGCGCAAGCGGGTCATCGGCAAGAGGGGTAGCTTCGTCGTGCTGCAACAGCCCAAACACCGCCGCCGCAAAGGTCTGGCCGACCCTGAGGCCGTCGTCTTCGACACGCTCCTGGACGCCGCCCACGCGGCTATGCTCATCTACCACGAAGATGGGCCACTGGCCTGTGAAAGCTTCCTCAAGCGCACTGGCCTGCTGACCGACAGCACCTTCAAAGCCTGCCTGCAGGCCCTCCTCAACGCCATCCCCCGCACCCAGGTCAAGGGCAAGTTCGTCCGCCCCGAGGCCGATGCCTTGGACCGCCTGCGCCTGGCCTTCTTCGAGGATCTGGCGGTGCCGGTGGAGGAGGAGCCGGGGGTAGTGGAACAGCTAGAGTTAGAGTGGAATGAAGAGTGAACCCTGATGTGGGGCAGACTTTCCAGTCTGCCCTGAGAGGCAGGCTAGAAAGCCTGCCCCACTTCGAGTCGGCTGGCACGGGTCAGAAAGTACGGGAGCATAGACAAATGACGGGCGTATCAAACCAGGCCGACCACTCAGATTCATTCTATCGACGCCGCCTGCCACACTGGCAGCCTGCGGGAGCGATCATCTTCTTGACTTGGCGTCTCTACGGCTCGCTGCCCCAGGAAGCGCTGGACCGGCTGGCAGCCGAGCGGCAGTTGTTGGAAAGGCGACCCATAGGGCCAGACGAGGCCCCACGCGACCGCGCTCTGCGCCATAGCAAGCGCCTCTTCGCCCTCGCGGACGAGATGCTCGCCAGGAATACCCGCGAACCACAATGGCTGAAAGATGAGCGAATCGCCCGATTGGTCGTGGATGCCTTGTTCCACCATGATAGCAACCTCTACACGCTTTTGGCCTTCGTCACCATGCCGAACCACGTCCACGTGGTGTTGCAGCCGCTGGAGGAGCAAGCCGACCTGCCCGCTGATGAGCAGGTTGAGGATGCTGTCTCCCACCAGATCGAGCAGACTAAAAAGCCTGCTCCACATGTGGAGGAGACTTTCCTCTCTGTCTCCCATGAGGCTGAGATGCTTGTTCCTCGCTACGTCTCACTGCGGAGAATCACTCAGTCCCTCAAGGGGTATTCGGCCCGAGAGGCTAACCGGCTACTGATACGGACTGGGCAGACGTTCTGGCAAGATGAGTCGTATGATCATTGGGTGCGTGATGAAGAGGAGTTGGAGCGAGTCGTGATTTACCTTGAGTGGGATCCTGTGAGAGCTGGACTGGTTGCCAGCCCGGAAGAGTGGTGCTGGTCCTCAGCCTGGGAGCGAAAGTGGGGCAGATTGAAGGATCGGCCTTGGGTGGCAGGCTAGAAAGCCTGCCCGACGGCCTGGGCCCGCCGGGTTGGATCAGCATGTGGGGCAGACTTTCCAGTCTGCCCTATTCTGAAAGGGGAAACGGTGGAAGTTCACAGAAGGCGCTGCCAACGATGTGGAGAATACTTCACACCGCGTGAGCCCAGTCATTGGTACTGCGACTCGTGCTACGATGACATCGCACCGATGCGATGGGCTCGACCACCATCAGACAAAGATCCGGCGCCGCTCCTCATCGCCACGGGGGTGTCTCGCGTCTCTGGGCTGGCCGGCCCCTTACACTGCGCCGGACTATCGAATCACCTGAAGACCAACCAAGTGAAACGACTCGAGAGATACTCAGTGGCTTCAAAGACTTCTTCACAGACCTGTATCGTCGTTCTGTGCGTATGAGCGCGTTCTTGCGCGAAGCCGGGCTCAGTGAGAGCGAGCTTGAATCCCTGAAGTATGGCCCCACCCTGGACGCACTGGTCATGCGCTTTTGCCCGGAGTTGCGCGAATGGCTGATCAAGACGCTGGGCATGAAGTCTGCCTGCGTGATCATTGAGTTCTATGGGCTGTATGGCGATGGAATACGGCGCATGGCGGAAATCGCGTCTGACCTTGGATTGACCGAGTCACATGTGAAGGCGTTGCGAGGATGGGCCTTGAAGCGGCTACGAGGAACCGAGGAGCAGGCTGCGCTAAAGGAATTGGCGGTTGCTGTGGCCCGAGGGGTGCTGCTAGCAAAAGAACGGCGAGCGCAACTATAGTTGTGGGGCAGGCTTTCTAGCCTGCCATAAGCGGGCAGCCTGGAAAGGCTGCCTCACAGGTAGAGGCTCTATGAATCCAGCCAGGTTGCGTGATCACGACTTTCAAATCTCCTACGGCCCAGCCGATGACCGACTGCACGATTTCTACATTCCGGCCCTGTCGTGCAGCCTGCGCTACGACCGTACGGCTGGCTTCTTCAGCAGCTCTGCCCTGGCCGTGGCTGCGGCCGGTGTGGCCCGGCTCATCGCCCAGGGCGGCATCATGCGCCTGCTGGTGGGTGCCCAACTGAGCGAAGCGGACGTCCATGCCATTGAACAAGGACAGGCGTTAAGCGATGTGGTGGCCGAGCGGCTGGTTGCTGCCCTCAGCGAGCCTGAGGAAGAGGTCATGCGCCACCGCCTGGAGGTGCTGGCCTGGATGGTCGCCGCAGGCAGGCTCCAAATCCGCGTCGTGCTCCCAAAAGGACCCGATGGTCACCCCCTTCCTGCATCCGAGGCCCAGGACTACTATCACCCCAAAGAGGGCCTCTTCACCGACCACTACGGCGACCAAATTGCCTTCAGCGGCAGCGTCAACGAATCGGCCGCCGGTTGGCAGCGCAACTATGAGCAGTTCATGGTCTTTCGCTCCTGGGACGCTACCGTGCCCTACCTGGCCCAGGTGCGCTATCGGTTCGAGCGGCTGTGGAACGGGCAGGAGCCGGACTGGATCGCGCTGGAGGTGCCTGAAGCGGCGCGGCAACGGTTACTCCGCTATCGCCCGTCCACGGCTCCCATCCGTGACCCGCTGGAACGCGAGCCTGAGCCCAGAGTGGTCGAGCGCCCAGGCGTTTTCGTCCCCGAATTGCAGCGGGAGCGTGTCCTCTTCCAGTTCCTGCGCGATGCTCCCCATCTCCTCAACGCCCAGTTGTTGGGCGCGGCAACCAGCGCTGTCACTCCGTGGCCCCACCAGGCGCGCATTGCCGATACCATCGTCACGCACTTCCCGGAGCGATACTTGTTGTGTGATGAGGTCGGCCTGGGCAAGACCATTGAGGCTGGTCTGGTGGTGCGCCAACTCATCTTGTCGGGCTACGTCCGCCGTTGCCTGATCCTGGCCCCCAAATCTGTCTGCCGCCAGTGGCAGGAGGAACTGTACGAGAAGTTCGCCCTCAACGTCCCTTTCTTCGATGGCCACACCTTCCGTGACGTGTTCGGTCAGGAGCCAGGTGCCCGTCACTTTGGAAGTGACGGGCACCTGCCCAACCCCTGGGACGCCGTTGACGTCTTCATTGCCTCCAGCCAACTGGCTAAACGGCGCGAGCGCCAACTGGATCTCTTGGCAGCCCGCCCGTTGGATTTGGTCATTGTGGACGAGGCACACCATGCCCGTCGCAAGGACTTTCTGGTTCCCCGCTATCGGCCCAACCGTCTGTTAGAGTTGCTGATGGGACGAGATGGACAGCCTGGGCTGAAGGATCACACGCTGGGCCTACTCTTGATGACTGCTACGCCCATGCAGATCCACCCGGTGGAGGTGTGGGACCTGCTGCGGGTCCTCGGCCTGGGCGGTCGCTGGGGTGCTGACGATAGCCACTTCCTGCACTTCTTCCAGGAACTGCGCCGACCTGACGATGACGCGGATTGGGATTTCGTCTTCGGCATGGTACGCGATTTCCTGGATACGGGCGGCCAGTTCGACCCTGTCTTTGCTCGTCAGGCCGAGGCCAAACTTGGCCTGGTTGATTGGCAGCAGTTCAAGATGCTGATGTCACCCCAGGCCTGCACTGAGCGCAGCCGAAGTGAACGCAGAGCCAGACCCAAGCAGTTATTGTCTAAGAATCGTGCCCTGGTGGTAGAAATGGCCCGTCGGCATACGCCGCTGCGCCGGTACCTCTTCCGCAGCACCCGCCGACTGCTTCGGGATTATGCCCGGCGGGGCATTATCAGTGGCACTGTGCCCCGTCGTGACCCTACGCCGGTCTGGATCCTGATGCGCGACGAGGAACTGGATCTCTACCATCGGATCGAGGAGTACATCACCCATTTCTATCGGAAGTACGAGGCGGAGCGCAAGGGGCTGGGGTTCGTGATGACCGTCTACCGCCGTCGGCTGACCAGCAGCTTCTACGCCGTGCGGCGCAGCCTGGAACGGCGATTGGACTTCTTGCGTGGCCAGACCGCCCCCGGCACCGTAGCTGGCTTTGATGAAGACGACCTGGAACAGGAAGACCTGACTCGGGACATCAGCGAGGAACTGGAAGTGGAGGAGCGGTCCCGCTTTCGCGGCGAGATCGAATACGTCGAGGACTTCCTGGCTGCGTTGCGCAGCTTGAGCGGTAACGATTCCAAGGTCGAGCAGTTGGTGGCCGACCTGGAGGAAATCTTCAAGCAGCGCGAGACGGTCCTCATTTTCACCCAGTACACTGACACCATGGATTTCCTGCGCGAGCAACTGCGGCAGGTTTACGGCAGTCAGGTAGCCTGCTACAGTGGGCGGGGAGGCGAGGTATGGAACGGCATCGCCTGGGTACCGATGACCAAGGAAGAGATCAAAAACGCTTTTTGGCAGGGCGAGGCGATCAAGATTCTGCTTGGCACCGAGGCAGCCAGCGAGGGGCTGAACTTGCAAACCTGCGGTGTGTTGATTAACTACGACATGCCCTGGAATCCCATGCGAGTCGAGCAGCGAATCGGGCGTATTGACCGCATTGGCCAGGTACACGATGAGGTCTGGATTCGCCACTATTTCTACGAGGACACGGTGGAGGCCAGGGTCTACCGTGCGCTGGAGGATCGAATCGGTTGGTTCGAGGAAGTCGTCGGTGAATTGCAGCCGATCCTCCTCGCTCGGATGGGACAGGCCATTCAGACCGCAGCCATGACGCCAGCGGCTGAGCGGGAGCAAGTGCTGGCTCGAGACTTGGAGCGATTGCGGGAAGAGATAGATGCCCGGCAGCTCGAAGGTCTCGACCTGGATCAGTACCTGGTTGCTGACGAACCGCTACTGGAGACGGCTTCGCCTGTAATCCTGAGCGACCTGGAACGGATGCTCACGCAGAGATCGTCTCTGGCAGACCGTTTCCAACCGCATCCCGAATTCGAGGGGGCCTACTGGCTGCAGACCGGCGACGGAGACGTAGCCGTGACCTTCGATGCGGCCTTGTTTGACGCCCACCCCAACACCTTGCGGCTGCTCACGTACGGAAGCGAGTTGCTGACGACATTGCTAGAGGCTGTGCCAGAGCCCACCTCAGCGCCCGAGGGGCGTGTACTACGCTGCTCGGCGGAGGGTCCTCTGCCCATGTGTGCCTACTACACCCTGGACGCCAAGGGCTGCCTGCAGCGGATCGAACGCCTGGCTGATCTAGAAGTGGCCTATGTTGGAGAGCCAAACGCCCATTGGTCGGAAGAAACCATGGCAGCAGCGCGTGCCGATTTCCAGCGAGAAGTCGAGACACTGTTGCAGCAACAGGCGCAAGTGATCGCAGCCCGGCAGCGAGCAGAGCGCCTGGTGCTGGGGGAGCAGGCGCGCCAGACATTGCTCCAGGCAGCGCTGGTAGAGCTGGCCATGGGGCAGCAACCCCAACTGTTCGCGGAAGAAGCACTGCCCGTGGCCTTCACCGAGGAAGCGGTCACCGGTCTTAGGCGTCACGGTTACCCCTTTGCGTCGTTACTCAGGCTGGTCAACGTGGATGGCCTGCGGCCCAGCCCCACGGACCCGTTTTACACCGCTGTGCAGGGCAAATCGCGAGAAGCCCTCAGGGGCTATTTCAACGTGCTACGGGACAGGGTGGGCCGACTAGTGGGCATGCTGGCGGATGCTCCAGATCAGACGGAGTCCTCTCAGGACGTAAACCGTGTCGTTGTGCAGACAGTGGTAGTTTGACGCCCTCACGAGCAATGAGTGGAGTTCCGATGGCAGGCCAGCCATGACACAGACGTAAACTTGAAAAATGCCCTGCATAAGGATCAGAAGTAAGTAGAAATAAACTGAAATAATGTGAAATAGTCAGAACTGATGAGAAAAATAAGAAACAAAGAGGGAGAAGATGAGTCAGGAGGTCAGGATGATCAGCGTGGACGAGGCCTTGGAGTATGTGCTAAAGCACTTTGAGCCACTGGAGCCAGAGCAGGTGGAGATCCTAGATGCTTTGGATCGGGTTTTGGCTGAGGATGTCTACTCCGATATGGATATTCCGCCTTTCGATAACTCGGCCATGGACGGATATGCCGTGCGGGCGGCGGACACGGTGGGGGCCAGCCGCGAGGCTCCTGTCACGCTGCGAGTGATCGCCGATCTCGCGGCAGGCTACACCACGGACTTGGTCGTGGAACCAGGCACAGTTATCCGTATCATGACCGGAGCACCGCTTCCTGCTGATGCCGACGCAGTGGTGCGGTTCGAGGATACTAGCGAAGGATTAGCGGGCGAGAGAGGGGACGATCGGATTGAGGTTTTTAGCCAGGTTGTCGTCGGGGAGAACGTCCGGTCAGCGGGGGAGGACATTCGTAAAGGGGAGCTGGTTCTGGCCGAGGGCACGGTTCTGCGGCCTCAGGAGATCGGGGTGTTGGCCTCGCTGGGGAGGGCCAGGGTTTGGGTGATCCGCCGGCCACGGGTGGCGATTCTGGCCACCGGCGACGAGCTGGTGGCCATTGACGAGCCGCTGACTGCAGGTAAGATTCGCAACTCCAATGAGTACTCCAACGCGGCATTGGTTCAGCGTTATGGGGGCGTTCCTATCCGCTTGGGGATCGCACGTGATGATGTGGAGGAACTGACAGCCAAGATCCGTGATGGTTTGGCCCAGGGGGTTGATCTGTTCCTCACCTCGGCCGGCGTATCGGTGGGCGATTACGATGTAGTCAAGGATGTCCTGGGTGCTGAGGGGGAGATGCACTTCTGGCAGGTGCGGATGAAGCCTGGCAAGCCTCTGGCCTTCGGTGAGATCCAAGGTGTGCCCATCTTGGGCTTGCCGGGCAACCCTGTGTCGGCTATGGTCTCCTTTGAGCAGTTTGCCCGGCCAGCGATCCTCAAGATGCTGGGCAAGACGCAGTTGCGCAAGCCCACGGTGGAGGCCATTCTTGAGGAGGATGTCGAGAGCAGCGGTCGGCGCAGTTTCAAGCGGGCGGTGATCACCAAGCGCAACGGTGAGTATTATGCCTCAGTCACTGGCTCCGATGGCTCCGGCATTCTCACTTCTATGGTGAAAGCCAATGGCCTGGCCATCATCCCCGAGGGCATCAGGCTTATGAAGGCAGGAGAGCGGGTCACGGTGCAGATGCTGGATTGGCCAGAAAACGTGGAGTGAAGCGCTGGTGGTGATACCCATCATCTCTGTGGTCGGCAAGTCGGGGGTTGGCAAGACGACCTTTTTGGAGAAGCTGGTCGCCGAACTGAAGCGGCGAGGGTACCGCGTGGCCACGGTCAAGCACGACGTTCACGGCTTCGATATAGACCGGCCTGGCAAGGACAGTTGGCGTCTCGCTCAGGCGGGTAGCGACAGTGTGGTGATCGCTTCGCCCCAAAGGTTGGCGCTTATCAAGCGCCTGGATAGGGAGCTGGCCCTGAGTGAAATCGCCGCTTTTCTAACAGATATTGACATAATTCTTGCAGAAGGCTATAAGCGGGGAGATGCGCCTAAGATTGAGGTCTCGCGTCGGGAGAGGGGAGGGGAGCTTCTGTGCACCGCAGATGACCTGGTGGCCATTGTCTCCGATCAGCTCTTTGACCTGGACGTCCCTCAGTTCGGCCTGGATGATGCAGAGGGGATCGTGAATTTGCTAGAAGAAGAATTCCTCTCAAACAAA
>CAYUPJ010000141.1:0-11636 GCA_964446635.1 uncultured Anaerolineae bacterium | reverse complement strand
TTGAAAGAAAACCGGCGGATGCTGGTTTACCTCGTCGTCTCCAACTTCATGCTCTACTTTGGCTTCAACGTCTGGCAGGTCACGTTCAACAACTTTGCTGTGGAGGAGCTGGGCATTGGGCCGGGGAGCGTGGGCTGGATCCAGGCGGTGCGCGAGATACCGGGGCTGGTGGGCTTTGTGGTCGGCCTGCTGGCCCTGTTTCTCTCCGAAGTCCGCATCATGGCCTTGAGCGTCATCTTGCTGGGGGCCGGCACCTTTCTGACCGGTCAGGTGATCAACATTCCTCTCCTGCTGCTCAGCACGCTGGTGATGAGTTTTGGCTTCCACTTCTTTTACCCCAGCAGCAACGCCGTGGTGCTGATGATGGTAGAGAAGCAGCACGCGCCCAAGAGTCTAGGGCAACTGAGCAGTTTAGGGGCGATGGCCGCTCTTGCCGCCACCGGGACGGTCTACCTGCTGGCAGGGCCCTGGGGCTATCGGCGCTTGTTCATGGTCGTGGGGGTACTGGTAGCTGTGGGGGGACTGCTGCTGTTGCCCCTGGGAGGGGCCAAAGAGGGCCTGCCCCTGCGTCGCCAGGTCGTCCTGCGCCGCCGCTACTGGCTCTACTACACCCTCACTTTTCTGATGGGCAGTCGTCGCCACATCCTTACCACCTTTGCCATTTTCCTGCTGGTGCGCAAATACGGCATCAGTGTCCAGACGACGGCTACGCTGTTCCTGATCAACAGCCTGATCAATACCTACACTTTGCAATTGGTGGGTAGACTCGTGGGGCGGCTGGGCGAGCGGCTGATGTTGAGCGTGGCCTCTGGCACGCTGATCTTTGTTTTCCTGGGTTACGCCTACGTGACGTACCTGCCAGCGCTGTTTGTCTTGTACGTGATTGACAACACCCTGTTCGGCTTCAACCTGGCGCTGACGACCTATTTTCAAAAGATCGCTGTCACCCCCGAAGAGGTCACCAGCAATCTCTCGGTGGCGCAGACCATCGAGCACATCGCCGCCGTTGTGGTGCCGGTGATGGGCGGCGCGATGTGGGAGATGTTCGGCTCGCAGGCCCCGTTTCTGGTGGGAGTGGGCATCGTGCTGATCTCCCTGGCCCTGACGCAATTCATGCGCCCGGCGGCGGAGCGGGTTGCTGTGGTAGCTACGGTGGGGGATTGAGAGGAGTCGAAGAAAGGACAAACCAATGAGGCCTAGAGAACACACTAAACTACTCGGCGAACTGGCAGAAGCGTACGCGCAACACTCGCCCAAGTCCGCCTCCCTGAACGAAAGAGCGATGCAGACGATGGTGGACGGCGGCAGCCACTCGTTGCGGCTCATCAAGCCCTTTCCGCCGCGCATCGTCTCTGCGAAGGGGGCCTGGCTAAAGGATGAGGATGGCCACGACCTTCTGGATTTTTGGCAAGGTCACTATGCCAACATCCTGGGACATAACCCTGAGGTCGTCACTGCGGTGCTGGCCCAGGCCTTCCAGTCCGGCTATGGATTGCTGACGGGCTTCACCGAAGGCGTTCAAATAGAGACGGCCGAAATCATCGGCCGGCAGACGGGCGCAGAGCGCGTGCGTTTCACGATCAGCGGCGCGATGGCCACCATGTTCGCCATCTTGCTGGCGCGTGCCTTCACCCAACGTGAATTGGTGATGAAAGTGGGCGGCGGCTGGCATGGTGCGCAACCTTGGGGGGTTATCGGCGTGCACTTTTATGCGACCGGCGGAGAGCCCTGGCAAGTGGAAAGCCAGGGCCTGCCGGTTGGCCTGAGTCAGCAAGTGATCAACACCCGTTTCAACGACCCAGACATGCTGCACGACAGTTTTCGGCAATACGGCAACCGCCTGGCCTGTTTTATCGTCGAGCCGTTTGTAGCTGCTGGTGGCTTTATATTGGCTACCCCTGAGTACCTGCACGCGGCCCGCCAACTGACCGACCAGTACGGCGTAGTACTCATCTTCGATGAGGTAGTCAGCGGCTTCCGCTTCCGCGCGGGTGACCTGGGAGCCCTATACGGTGTGAAGCCCGACCTGGCGGCGTTTGCCAAGTGCATCGGAGGGGGCATGCCGGTGGCAGCCGTGGCTGGCCGTGCAGACATTATGAAACTGTGTGGGCGCGAGGGTGACCACAAGGTGATGTTCGTCGGCGGAACATATTCCTGTCATCCTGCTTCAATGTTAGCCGCCAGGGCGCAACTGACTTACCTGGTCGCTCATGAAGAGCAGGTCTACCCTTACATAGCCCGTCTGGGCGAGAAGGCTCGCCGAGTCATGGAAGAGACCTTCGCCCAAGAAGGCATCTATGTCCGCTGCACAGGCTATGGCAACGAGGTTGTGCCCGGCAGTTCGGTGGTGATACCCAACTTCCCTTACGAAGAAGGGCGCGAGCTGGCTGCGCCGGAGGACGTGAATGACCCTACGATATGCGACACGATCCTCAGAGACAAGGTGTGCCCACTGGCTTTGTTGCTCGAGGATGTGCATGTGGTTCACGGAGGAGGAGTGCTAGCCGCTGCGCATACCGAAGCGGACATCGCCTTCTTCGAAAAGGCTTGCCGCCGTGCGGCGCAACGGATCAAGGCAGGGCTGGGATAGTACTCAGAAACCCGTTTTCTCCGAGAAAACGGGTTTCTACCCAAAAAAGAAAGGAACCGACGATGGCAGATCGAACCCGCGTTGTTCAGTACGGACTAGGGCCTATTGGCAGCGCCATGGCGCGGCATGTTTTGGAGCGGACGGGACTGGAGTTAGTCGGCGGGGTGGACACTGACCCCGCCAAAGTGGGGAAAGATGTGGGTCAGGTTATTGGCCTCGATCGTGAACTAGGTTTGCCAGTAGCTGGGAAACTCGCCGACATTTTGACGAAAACACCCGCCGACCTCGCGCTGCATACCACCAACTCGTACTTTGATCTCTTCAAACCCCAGATCATCGAGATCCTGGAAGCCGGGCTGGACATTGTCTCCACCTCCGAAGAGCTTTCCTTCCCCTGGCTGGCCCACGCTGAGGAGGCGGCCGAAATTGACGCAGTGGCCAGGCGGGTAGGCAAAACCGTCCTGGCGACCGGCGTCAATCCAGGCTTTCTGATGGACTCGCTGCCGCTCAACCTGACGGCTATTTGTCAGCGCGTGGATCGCATTGATGTGCGGCGCGTGATCAACGCCTCCAACCGCCGGGGTCCGTTCCAGGCCAAGATTGGCTGTGGACTGACGGTAGATGCTTTCCGCTCCAAAATGGAGGCGGGGCGCATGGGGCACGTCGGTCTCACCGAGTCTGTAGGCATGGTCTTTGATACACTGGGCAAGAAACTGACGCACTATGAGACAAGCATCGAGCCAGTGGTGGCGGAGCGGTCAGTCCAGACGGACTACTTTGACATACAGCCTGGACAAGTGAGAGGACTCAAACAGGTAGCGCGGGCCTTCACGGCCGAGAGTGAGTTCATGACTCTGACCTTCATTGCTGCCCTTGATGAACCTGATGAGCACGATCGTGTCTCTATCACAGGCAAGCCTGATCTGGAGGTGACTCTCAAGGGTACGCAGGGCGACCTGGCAACGATTGCCATTGCGGTCAACGCCATCAAGCGAGTGCGAGAAGCGGGACCTGGCCTGGTCACGATGCGCGACTTGCCCATTGTGACATTGTGGTAGTGAATCTTCTTGACGAAGGGGGCTCGGTCAGCGGTGACGAATTTGAGGCCGGAGACCCTAAGGGTTTCTGAAACCCTTAGGGTCTCTCGGCGGCAGCGCAACTGTGTTGCGTATGTTGAAAGAGGAACCGCGGTGGTGACCAAGATCATCCTGCGGCTGCTGCCCCTGCCCAAGCTGCGGGTTGACCTGTTGGTGCCCTTCAACGATTTCCAGGCAGCAGCCAACACGGTCTCCGACATCATCGCCCAGCGCATCGTCCCCACCGCTATTGAGTTCATGGAGCGGGACAGCGTCCTGGCCAGTGAGCGATATCTAGATAAGGAGATTCCCTTCCACAATGCCGAAGCTCAACTCTTGATCCAACTGGACAGCAACCATCAGGAGGCGATAGATGCGGACTACAATAGACAGGACATCAGATTTCCGTCAATGTTTTGACATATCCGATATTATGAGTTATAGTTTGGGTTGAAACAACAGCGCGTCGCTAAACTTAACCGTAGGAGGTGAACAATGGGTACAATGGGTATGAGAGCCATGCGAAACATAGTTATCTTCGCTGGGCTGGCGGGGCTGCTGGCTGTCGCCCTCGTCGGCTGTGCAGGGACAACCACGACGACTGGTGGTGAGCCGCAGGCTAAATCCCTGACATCAACACTCCAGTCTGGCAGTGAGGCCATGCCGCGCACCATCAGTGTCAACGGCATCGGTAAGGCCAGCGCGCCCCCCGACGTGGTCGAGATCCAATTGGGCGTTGAGACCATGAAAACCGATGCCAGCCTGGCCATCAGCGAGAACACCGAGCGCATGACAGCCGTGATGGATGTCCTCAAGGGGATGAACGTCGAGGATAAAGACGTCCAGACGGTCAACTACAGCATGTGGGTGGAAGAGGTTTATGATAAGGAGGGACAGCCCACCGGCGAGATGCGTTACCACGTGGTCAATGAGGTGCGTATCAAGCTGCGCGACCTGACCAAGACGGGCGAGCTCCTGCAGAAGGCACTGGAGGCGGGGGCCAACAAGGTAAGCGGCATCTCCTTCAGTGTGGCCGATCCTGTGGCGCTGCAGCGCGAAGCTCGCGACCAGGCCATCGTCAATGCGCGAGCCAAGGCTGACCAATTGGCGGCCGGCCTGGGTGCGCATGTTGGTCCCCTCCGCCAGGTCAGCGAGTACGGAGGCGTGGTTGTGCCCTTAGAGGCCCCAATGGTGATGGAAAAGGGCGTAGGTGGCGGTGCGGTCCCGGTGTCTGGCGGCGAGTTTAGCATCACCGTCGAAATTCAGGTAGTCTTCGACATAGCCGATTAGATCGGCGGAGAGCAACATCAGGTGACCGGCACTTTGTAAGTGCCGGTCACCTTGGAAGTGGATCTCAGGTTATGGAATCCACACCCTTTAAGCTCTACCTCCAGGAAATAGAAAAGAACCTCTCCACGGGGCAGGCGACGGAGCAAACCCACCGCTTGGCCCTCGAAGCCCTCCTTGAGGCCGTCGGCGAGGGGATCACGGCCATCAACGAGCCCCGGCGCATTGAGTGCGGAGCGCCCGATTACATCCTCACCCGCGCCGGGACACCTGTGGGCTACGTTGAAGCCAAAGACGTGGGAAAGAGCCTGGACGAGGCGGAGCGGTCCGGGCAGTTAGCTCGCTACCGCGAATCCCTGAGCAACCTGGTCCTCACCGACTACCTGGAGTTCCGCTGGTACGTGGAAGGTGAGCACCGGGAGACGGCCCGCCTGGCTACGCTGACCAGCGACGGAAGGGTCAGGGCTCGGAGGGACGGCATTCAGGCCGTTTCGGAGCTGTTGCAGAAGTTCTTCGCCCAGGTGGTGCCCACGGTAGGCACTCCCAAAGAACTGGCCCAGCGCATGGCGGCCCTGGCTCGCATGACTCGCGACCTTATCCAAGAGACCTTCAAGCGGGAGAGCGAGGAGGGCGCGCTACACGCCCAACTGAAAGCCTTCCGAGAGACACTAATCCCCTTCCTCATACCGGCTGAATTCGCTGACATGTACGCCCAGACCATCGCCTATGGTCTCTTCGCTGCTCGCTGTAATGCCCCTGCAGGGAAAGACTTCACACGGCAAAAGGCGGCGTGGAACCTGCCCAAGACCAATCCGTTCCTACGCAAGCTGTTCAACGAGATCGCCGGCCCTGACCTGGATGACCGCATTGCCTGGCTGGTGGATGATCTGGTTCACCTGCTGGCCCGGGCAGACATGGCGGAGATTCTGCGGGACTTTGGCAGGCGGACGCGGCAGGAAGACCCGGTGGTGCACTTCTACGAGACCTTCCTCGCTGCCTACGATCCCCAGATGCGCAAAACCCGCGGTGTCTACTACACTCCTGAGCCAGTGATCTCCTACATCGTCCGTTCCCTCGATCACATCGTGAAGACCCGCTTCAACCGTCCCCTGGGCCTGGCCGACACCAACACCCTCATCCTCGACCCGGCCGTGGGCACGGCGACCTTCCTCTACTTCGTCATCCAGCAAATCCACGAGACCTTGTTGGCGATGGGCCAGGCTGGGGCCTGGAACGACTACGTCGAAAACCATCTCCTGCCCCGCGTCTTCGGTTTCGAGCTACTGATGGCCCCCTACGCCGTGGCCCACATGAAGCTGGGCATCCTTCTGCAGGAGACCGGCTACAACTTCGCGGGCGACCAGCGCCTGGGCATCTACCTGACCAACTCGCTGGAGGAAGCAATCACCAGGGCCGAGACCCTGGGCTTTGCCCGGTTCATCACCGATGAGGCCAACGCTGCGGCGGAGATCAAGCGGGACAAGCCCATCATGGTGGTGCTGGGCAATCCGCCCTATTCGGTGAGTTCGGCCAACAAAGGAGAGCACATTGAGGAACTGATGGAGCGCTACAAGGCCGCTGTCCGCGATGAGCGCAACATCCAGCCCTTGTCCGACGACTACATCAAGTTCATCCGTTTTGCCCACGACCGCATTGAGCGCACCGGCTACGGCGTCATCGGTATGATCACCAACCACTCTTACCTCTCCGGCCTGATCCACCGAGGGATGAGAGAGGAGTTGATGAAGTCCTTTGATGAAATCTACGTGCTGAACCTGCATGGCAGCGCTCTGGAGACTGCGCCTGATGGCGGTCCAGACAAGAATGTCTTCGACATCAAGCAAGGGGTAGCGATTTCTCTCTTTGTTAAGAAGCAGGATGGCAAAGGCCTAGCTCAAGTGAAGTACGCCGACCTCTGGGGCCTGAGGGAGGGCAAATACCGCTACTTACTGGAGAACGACATTAGCACTACCGACTGGCAGGAACTTGATCCGGCAGCTACACCAAACTTCTTCTTTGTGCCGAAAGCCCTTGATTTGCAAAAGGAATACAAGAAGGGATGGAGCGTCACGGATATTTTCCCAGTTAACGCTAGCGGCATCAAAACTCATCGTGACCATTTCGTCATTGACTTCGAGGAAGAGCGCTTGCGAGCACGGATTGCTACCTTCTGGGACAAGGCCCTTTCCGATGATGAGGTGAGGGAGCGATTCGGGCTGAAGGACACTCGTGACTGGAAGCTTTCAGAAGCTCGGAAGGGACTCCAAAGCGACAAGGAATGGGAAGATAAGTTTACACAATGCCTTTATCGCCCCTTCGATATTCGTTCTATCTATTACAGCCGCAATGTTGTCGAGTGGCCACGATTTGAAGTAATGTACCACTTGATGCACAAGAACGTGGCGTTAGTTGCAGCAAGGCAGCTTGCGGCTCGTAAACATTTTGTTTTGCTTGCTACTCAGCGTATAACCGAAATTAGTTCACAGCCTTTTGCCCCGTATAATGTTTTCCCCCTCTACCTCTACACCACCCCCGAGGAGACCGCAGGCGAACTCTTCCCCGCCAAAGAGGTGACCCGGAAGCCCAACCTCTCGCCTGAGTTCATCGCCGCCGTCAAGGAGAAGCTGGGCCTGGACTTCGTGCCGGACGGCAAGGGGGACTTGCAGAGCACCTTCGGCCCGGAGGACATCCTCCACTACGCCTACGCCATCTTCCACTCCCCCACCTACCGCGAGCGCTACGCTGAGTTCCTCAAGATTGATTTCCCACGCCTGCCCCTCACCTCCGACCGGGCGCTGTTCAAGGCCCTGGCGGAGAAGGGCGAGGAGCTGGTGAGCCTGCACCTAATGAAGACACCCAAATTGAATGGACTGATTACCCACTTCCCCGTGCCTGGTTCCAATGAGGTGGGGAGGGTGAGCTATGTGGAGAAGGTCACAGAGGAAAAGAAAGTCCTCACCGATGCCTCTCCCTCGTCAGTGAAAGTATTCAACCGCAGGTTACCTCTCGTCTTCGAGCACCAAACGCAGGTAGAGATCCCGCCCGAGCCAGAACCCAGGCCCAGGGGCCGGGTCTACATCAACAAAACCCAGTACTTCGAGGGCATCGAGCCTGAGGTCTGGGAGTTCCAGATCGGCGGCTACCAGGTGCTGGACAAGTGGCTCAAAGACCGCAAGGGTCGCAAGCTCACCTTCGATGACCTCTTCCACCACCAGAAAATCGTCGTCGCGCTGAAAGAAACCATGCGCCTGATGGAGGAGATTGACGACTTGATTCCATCGTGGCCCATCGAATGACAGAGGAGGACAAGATGATAAGAATTGTGACCGATTCTACTTGTGACCTGCCTCCCGAGGTGCTGGAGGAGCTAGGGATCGCAGTTGTGCCTCTGGTGGTACGCATCGGAAATGAGGAGTTCCTGGAAACCGACTTGAGCGCGGATGAATTCTGGGCGAAGGTGGAGGCTGCACGTGCCCTGGGCCTTTTCCCCCAAACGTCTCAGCCCTCGCTAGGGGCGTTTGAGAGCGTGTTCGCCCCCCTTGTTGAGGAGGGGAACGAGGTGGCTTGCGTCACGGTGACCAGCAAGCACAGTGGCACGTTCAACAGCGCGTGGGCCGCGGCGCAGCGGTTTGGTGAGGCGGCGAGCGTCTTCGACTCCTGGTCATGTTCTCTAGGTCTTGGATTCATGGCTGTAACCGCCGCTCGTTCTGCCCAGGAAGGCGCCAGCTTGAGCGAAGTACTGGCTTTGCTAGAGGAAATGCGAGGGCGGACACACATCTTGCTGGTGCTGGATACGATTGAATACCTGAGAATGGGCGGCAGGGCAAATGCGATTATCCCCATCTTGTCGCGCGTGATGCGGTTTCTGCAGGTTAAACCCATCATCCGGTTTGTCGAAGGAGAACTGAAATTGCTGGGACAGGCACGGACGTTCCCGGCTGCTCTGAAGAAGGTAGAACAACTGATGAGGGAGTTCCAGCCCTTTGAGCGCCTGGCGGTTGCGCATACCCGTCGGCCTCTGGACGCCCAAGCTTGGGCTGAGCGTCTGGGAGAAAGCATGGAGTTTCAAAGCCAAATCCCAGTGGCGGAAATCGGCCCGACTTTGTCCTGCCATGCCGGGCCAAGGTTGATGGCAGCGATAGGAGTGAAGAGCGCTTGACGAAAGGCTGATGAGATGATAAAAGTCGTGACCGATTCGAGCTGTGACTTGCCCCAGGAGGTGGTTGTGCACACCCGTCGGCCCAATGACGCCCAAGTCTGGGCTGACTATTTCGGCAAATACTTTCCGAATCCAAAAAGGAGATAAAGAGTGGCTACAAATAAACTGTACATAGGGAACCTGAGCTACCGAACGACAGAGGACGAGCTTAGAGAGGCCTTTTCCGCCTACGGAAATGTCCTCTCGGTCAGCATCATCGAGGGAAGGGGCTTCGGCTTTGTCGAGATGGAGACCAGCGAGGAAGCGGAACGCGCCAAGGATGGGCTTAATGATGCCGAATTAGGGGGCCGAAACATCCGCGTGGATGAAGCCCGACCGCCGAGGAAACGCGAGCAAGGGCGTCGGCGCTATTAGAAGTCCCGATAACATGACTCCTTTCCTGTGGCTGTGCCTGATGGGCGGGCTGGCCATCTTCTCTTCGACGATGAGCAAGAATCCCGCCCTGCCGCTCTTCATCCACAGCCTGGGGGTGGATGAGAGGACGCTGGGTTTCATCGCCGCCGCTTCGACCGTCGTGGGCGTCGTCGCTAGCCTGCCGGCGGGCGTGCTCTCGGACCTGTGGGGCCGGCGGCGGGTGATCACGCTCAGCATGGCCGTCTTCGTCACGGCCCCGTTCCTCTACCTGCTGGTGCGCGCCCCCTGGCACCTGGTGTTGGTGCGGGTTTATCACGGACTGGCGACGGCGATGCTAGGGCCGGTGGCGCTGGCCGCCGTCGCCGACACCTTCCGAGAGGGACGCGGCGAGCGGATGGGCTGGTACTCCAGCGCGACGATGGTCGGTCGTTTTCTGGCTCCCACCGTCGGTGGACTGCTCATCTTCGGCGAGGATTTCCGCTGGGTCTACCTGGGCTGCGGCGTGGCAGGTCTGCTGGCGCTGTTGGCTGCACTGCAACTGCCCCGACTGGACCCGGTCGCGCAGCCGAAAGTCCGCGACACACGCTGGGTGACGATGCGGCGTGAACTGCATCTCATTCTCACCAACCGCAACCTCCTGCTCACCAGCGGGGTGGAGGCGATGCAATATTTCGCCTTCGGCGCGGTGGAGACCTTCCTGCCGCTCTACCTCAAGGGGTTGGGCTGGGAGCCGCGCGTCATTGGGCCGCTCTTCACCGCGCAGGTGCTGGTGACGGCGGTGACCAAACCGCCGATGGGTCGCCTCTCCGACCGATGGGGCCGAAGGTGGCCCATCGTAGCTGGCCTTCTGGTTGGGGCTGGGGCGATGGCGGCTATGCCGTGGATACGCGCCTGGTGGCCGATGGCAGCCCTGACCGCCCTCTTCGGGCTGGGCGTGGCCGCCGTGACTGCCTCGACCTCGGCCCTCGTGTCCGACCTGAGCCGCGCCGCTGCCTATGGTGCGTCGTTGGGAGTGCTCTCCAGTGTAATGGACGTGGGTCACTCGACCGGCCTGATGGTGACTGGTATATTAGTGGCGGCCTGGGGCTACAGCCCGGCTTTCGCGGCGATTGCAGTGCTGCTGGCCGTCTGCGCCGCCCTCTTCGCCGCCCTGGTGCATGGAGCCAGAAACCAGGTTTTTCAGAAAAAAACCTGGTTTCTCTGAAGGAGGTTGTGATGAAGTGGGTAACCCGTGAAAAAGTCAAAGTGGACCGCGTGGCCTGTCCCTGGCTCATCAAGCGGTTCATTGATCCTGAGGCAGAGTTGCTGTTCGTGCCCCCTGAGGCGGTGCTGGAAGTGGCCGAACGAGAGGGGGCTATCTCCTACGACGCCCGGGGCCAGGGGCAATACGACCATCGCGAGGGGAAGTGCACCTTCGAAATGCTGATGGAGGAATACAGCCTGGACGATCCGGCTCTCCGCCTGCTGGCCGACATCGTCCACGGGGCCGACACCGCCGACCGCGATCGCACGCCCCAGTCAGCGGGGCTGCGAGCCATCGCTGAGGGCTTCCACTACCTGGATGCCTCCGATGAGGAGCGGCTGGCCCACGGCTTCGCCATCTACGACGCGCTCTATGCCTGGTGCCAGCACCAGCTCAAACTTGAAACATGAGACCCGAAACTTGAAACAGGGTGAAGGTGCAATATGGAAGGTGAAGCAACTACTTCACAGAAGGTCAGACTGCGCACACTGCCGCGTAACGTGTGGGCGGTGAGTCTGACCAGCTTCCTCATGGACATCTCCAGCGAGATGGTGATCAACATCCTGCCGCTGTTTCTCTCCAACGTGCTGGGGGTGAAGACCAACGTCATCGGGCTCATCGAGGGCATCGCCGAGGCCACGGCCAGCCTGCTCAAGTTGTTCTCCGGCTGGCTGTCGGACAAGCTGCGGGCCCGCAAGTGGCTGGCGGTGGCCGGGTATGGCCTGTCGTCGCTGGTCAAGCCCTTCTTCTACGCGGCGAACTCATGGGGAATGGTGGCCGGCGTGCGCTGGGCCGACCGGGTGGGCAAGGGTGTGCGCACCGCGCCCCGCGACGCGCTGGTGGCCGATAGCATTGACGAGCGACATC
>CAYUPJ010000140.1:3232-11651 GCA_964446635.1 uncultured Anaerolineae bacterium | reverse complement strand
TAATATAGGGGACGAACGAGGAACAAACGCAGGCACCTCCAATTGTAGATGCCTGGTGATTTCGACAAGCTCAATCCAAGGATTTGGCCGAGATAGGGCGCAAGAGCTCGCCCCTGGTGGCGCCAAGCCAACACAACTAACCCACCCCCCAACCCCGACGCCAGCCAAGGCCGTGCTCTTGCGTGCCCTGAGGCTGGCGTTTTTACACGCAGGTAGACAGAAAGGAGTCTTGCGATGAAGCGAAGACGCATTAACGCAGTTCTGACAGTTGGTGCCCTGGCCCTAACCCTCCTCACCCTCACCGTCCTGCCCCTGACGGGGACCGCTGCTCCCGACTTGGAGCGGCAACCATTGGAATCACTGACCGAGCTGAGCAGGACTGAGGCCACTGAAAGTAATGCTACCCTAAGTGCCCTCAGTCCTCCCTCAGCAGCATCAGTGGTTCAAACCCCCGGCACGACTACGCGCATCTCCGCCGCATTGCGCAGTGCACCCATCATGTTCATCGAGAACGTGGGTCAGTTCGCTGATGGCGCCCGCTTCCAGGTGCGTGGCGCCACCGGCACCATCTGGCTGGCAGAGGATGCGCTATGGGTGACTCTATTGGAGCCTTCTCTGGCTGAGACGGAGCAACCTCAGCCCGCTCCAACCCCTGGGCCCCTGAACGTGTCTGAGCAAGACAAGCCACGCCAGGGTGTCAACATCAAACTCACATTCCCCGGTGCCAACCCTCACCCTCACCTGGAACCCTTTAACCCGCTGGAAACGCACGTCTCCTACTTCATCGGCAACGACCCGGCCAAATGGCAACCTGACGTGCCAATCTGGGGCGGCGTGCGCTACGTGGCCCTGTACCCGGGTGTGGACTTAGAGATCAGTGGTGAGAATAACCAGTGGACATGGCGGATGGTGGCACAGGATGTCGCCAGTCTGGATGCGGTGCGCCTGCACGTGGAAGGCGCCGACACGGTGGCTGTAGATGACTATGGTCGTCTGTGCATGGAGACCGCCGTGGGCAAGATTTCCGGTCCGGTTGTGAGGACCGCACGCGGTCAGGTACTCATGCAAGCAGCCATCGAGGGTAACACTGCCAGGTTCAAACCCTCCTCTCAACTAGGTGTCGCGCCAGGTAGTTCTTCTAGACAAGTCACCAATCCTAGCAGTAGTTCGAGCGATTTGGTCTACAGCACGTTTCTCGGCGGCAGTGGTTTTGACGCTGCTAATGCCATCGCCGCAGGAAGTGGCGGCATTGCTTATATCGCAGGCGAGACCGATTCAATCAACTTCCCGACAACTCCTGGCGCCTTCGACACGACTTTCAGTGGTGGCCGCGACATCTTTGTGGCCAAACTGCAAAGCGCCGGCAACGCGCTGGCGTTCAGTACGTTCATTGGTGGCAGCGGAACCGATCGAGTAAATGATATAGTTGTGGATGCGGCTGGATCAGTGTACCTGGCTGGAGAGTCGTCTTCCAGTAACTTTCCTGCCACTCCGGGAGCTTTTGACACTACCCACAATGGTGGCACCGACGTTGTGGCAGTTAAGCTCAATGCTACCGGTAACGCCTTGCTCTACAGCACCTACCTTGGAGGGGCTTCCACCGACCAAGGCTTTGGCCTGACTGTGGATGAAGCCGGCGCGGCTTGTGTTACCGGCTACACTGCGTCTTCCAACTTTCCCACCACACCGGGCGTGTTCAGAACAAGCTATGGTGGCAGTGGCGATGGCTTCGTCGTGAAACTTGCCCCTGCTGGAAGTGAATTACAGTACAGCACGTTTCTCGGTAGCCCCGGTTGGGATGTTGCTAACGATGTCGCTGTAGATGCTTACGGAGCGGCATATGTAGTGGGGCTGACGCAGTCCAGCTCCTTCCCAACTACGCCCGGTGCATTTGACACTACCTTCGCTGGAGTGCAGGATGCCTTTGTTGCCAAGTTGAACGCCTCTGGCAGCAGTCTTGTCTATAGTGGCTTACTGGGCGGTGGCTTTGACGATCAGGCGCAGGCGGTCGCCGTGGACGTGTTCGGGGCTGCCTACATAGCTGGGCAGACCGGCTCAACCAACTTTACCACAACGGCAGGCGCTTATGACAAAACACTCAACGGTAGCTGGGATGGATTTGTTGCCAAGGTTAGTCCTGATGGAAGCACGCTGATCTACAGTACTTACCTCGGGGGTAACGGTTACGATTGCGAAACACCGGGAGTCGAACGTGAGTGCAAGATCGCTGCAGATGCTTCCGGCGTGGCTTACGTGGCCGGACGCACGTCGTCTACTGATTTCCCAACGACATCCAACGGCTTCGACCTCAGCTATAACGGAAACGAAGACGGTTTCATGGTCAAGCTGAACCCGGATGGAAGCAGCTTGGTTTACAGTTCCTTTTTCGGCGGCTCCGCCCAGGATCAAACGCTGGCTGTGGCTGTGGACACGGCAGGAGCGGCGTATGTGGCAGGACGCACCTATTCGTCCAACTTCCCTACCTCGCCAGGAGCCTTTGACACCAGCCACAGCGGCGGCGCGGATGTCTTCGTCATCAAGCTGGGTGTGGGGGGATATACCTCAGGCCCGCGACCGGATCCGAATCTCTCGACCATCAGCACGCAGCCCACGTCTCTGCCGGCCGATGGCGTGACTTCAGCGACTATCACAGTACAATTGCTCAGTGCCAGTGGCGAGCCAGCCTGGGGCAAGACCGTGCGTCTCTCATCCAGCCGTGGCGCGCTGGATGATATTGTGCAACCTGCTACCGTGACGGGAAGCGACGGGAGGACGACCGGCACTATCCGCTCCAGCACGGCCGGCACTGCAACCATATCTGCCTTTGTGCTGGACGACGGCGTGCTCCTATCCAGTAAACCAAGTGTAACACTCCAGCCGTACACACCGCCTAGCGGTGAGTTTCTGTACCAGCTTAACCAGACTGTTGATAGGGCGAATGACAGCCTGAGACAGATCGATGAAGACGCTGCAGCCATCGCCAACGAAGGTGACTACTTCCGTGGCACCATGGACGAAGATAGAGCCAGACGGGTTATTGATTTGGCTTTTAATGCATCTGATATCGTGGCCGGTGCGACCGACTGGTATAAGGTAAGTAAAGGCATAGGGGTAGGTCTGCCAGGTATGAAGTATACGGATGGCCCTTGGTGGCGAAACATCATTCAGGATGAAGCTTACCCCGACGCCAGCCGTCTATTTCGCACGGATGTCTGGTATCTATTGCGTGGCGGTACCAAAGAGGGTATGGCTGAAGAATTGGGCTATACCGGGGCCAAGTTCTTTGCTGCTAGTTTACGAGACTCGGGGCTCAAAGCAGTAGCAAAGTGGGAGAGTCGAGAGGATGCCAAGATCATCTTTGCTGACCGATATGATGGCATGACTGGAGTTGCCTACCCAGCAGTACGCGATGCTGTGCAAGAACTAAAGACCTTGCTCAATGTGCAGCGCGATTACCTATTAGCCAACTTACCTTCCATAACACCCGAGAACCAAAACGCGTACATGGGCGATCTGGTTGGCCGCAGGTTGGCTCTGATAGTGCTGGGACAGCAACTCCGGGATGAGCGATGGACACTGGCCAACTTCCGACAGTCACGACAGGATCACAATGGGTTTCAGGTGTTTGTATTGCGCTTCATCGCCAAAGGTGTAGCAACGGCTGCTTTTGACGGCCCGGGCGCAGTAGCGGTGGGTGGCACGTTCGCAGGATTCGACTATTACATGGATACAAAGCGACTTGAAGATTCCCAGTCAATGTATTCCCTGGCTACAGGCGGGTTGTTGGGTGCACCTGATGCTTTGCGTCAGGTCTACAGTACTGCCTATAGTGGTCTGGACCGTATTGCTCGCGGTCTTCCTGCTGATCGTGCAACGGGTCAAATAAACAGCGTGGCTCACCGGAGCCGAGGTGGTTATTGGGGGCCATTCTGGAACGAAACCGCGTCCTGGAGTGAGGTGTCTCTGACCAACACAGGAAACAGCGAGGCTACCTTCCGCGTACTGGTCGGTTATCTTGCCGATACTACCCGTTTTGGCGTGCCTTGGGCCACTATGAATTTGGTAGAGGAACCAACAATTACCCTGGCGCCTCATACCAGCGGCACTGTGCGCGTGGATTACAAGCGCGGCAATGGTACAAAAGGTTTCTCACCGCGCACCGAGACGTGCATTCCACTTGCAGGTTGTTCGCCCGCATCAGACATCACCATTGATGTCCTAGCTACGAACGATGCAGGCACCTACTATATCGGCCATGACTATAGCATATGGCAACCTAGCCGCTTAACGTTATCAGGTGCACGAGCTCCTGCACAAGCGGATAGCCTAACTACTATTGACCTGCCTCTGACTACCTATGTGCTTTCAGCTCCCTGGACCCAAAAACATGAGACGCAACTCTGGATCAATAACCCATTCACCAGCACGATGGCCGTGACCGTGACTCAAGCACTGACCCAGGGCATTACTCTGCTCAACTTGGGTGGAGCCGTTCAGAACGGCAACGTGCTCACCTGGAACACGGTCGTTGAATCCAGCGCCCTGAACGTGGTGACCTTTACCTTCAAGTTCCCGGCCACACCGGGAACCGAAAACAGTTTGCCGCCTGCTTCCCTCAGCCTGGTCAACCCGTTGGACGGACAACCGCTGACAACCGACTCCAATGTCGCGACCTTCCAGGCCATCTGGCCCCTGACGCTGGATTACGCGACTCCTGGGTATGTGTTGCCTGGCAGCACTTCTACTGTTGCCATCACTCTGACCAATTGGCTGAGTGACAGCGCGATCACGGGCACGTTGGCCATCAGCGTGACCGATGCCCTGTCAGTTACAGTATACACGGAGAGCCAATCGTTTAGCGTTACCGCTAATGCAACCGGCGCAATCACCTTTACCTTGTCAGCGACACTAGCCCCCGGCAACTACCTGGTACATGGATCGGCGAGCGCCAACGGGGCTTCAGCAATCGCTTTCACCGATCCGTTGCAAGTAGGGCTGCCTGGGCCATGGCTCGATTACCGGGTTTCACCTATGGGAGTTGTGCACCCGAACGATGTTCTGACTTACACGCTGCACTTCACTAACACGGTTGGAGTGCCGCTCAGTGGTGCTGTGATCACGGCCAGCCTGCCCACCAGTGTGACCGTGATAGTTGCAAGCATAACAGGCGGTGGTATAGTGGAGCCTGGACAGGTGTGTTGGACGTTAGGTACAGTTGCGGTAGATCAGCCAGTGATGCAATCTTTTGTCGTATGGGTCAACGCTGACGCAGCCTCAGCCGGTGGCGAACCAGGGCGGTTGCTCAGTGAGCCACGGCTGACAGCTAACGAGATTGCGCCTACCTGGGGGCCAGCAGCCTGGAATTTGGTCACTACTGTGCCGCCGTCCGACATCAACCGGGTTACCACCGACACCGCAGATGACTGGCGGCCAGCCATCGCCCGCGCCAGTGACGGCAAGCTGTGGGTCGTCTGGGACTCCTGGCGCTCCGATGACAATATTTGGTACAGGACCAGCGACGACAACGGTGTTACCTGGTCTGCCGATACGCAGCTCACCACTGATCCCAGTTCGGACTACGACCCGGCCATCATGCAAGCCAGCGATGGCACCATCTGGGTCGTCTGGTACTCCTGGCGCTCCGGCAACGCGGACATCTGGTACAAGACCAGCAGCGATGGTGGCGCCACCTGGTCCGCTGCTACTCAACTAACCACTGACCCCAGCTCTGACTACAGCCCTGCCATCACGCAGACCAATGACGGCACTATCTGGGTCGTCTGGTACTCGTACCGTTCTGGCAACGCCGACCTCTGGTACACGACCAGCAGCGATGGTGGTGCCACCTGGTCCTCGGCCGTCCAGCTTACAACGGCACCAGAGGGCGACTATCGGCCGACTATTGCTCAAACCAGCGATGGCAGGATATGGGTGGTCTGGGAGTCCTGGCGCTCGGATCATCCAGGCATCTGGTACAAGACAAGCACGGACGGGGGCGCTTCCTGGTCTGCCGATACCGAGTTTAGTACCGACACCAACTGGGACTACGCGCCTGTCATCGGCCAGACTAGCGATGGCACCATCTGGGTTGCTAGAATGTCATGGTCTGGGGATCTGGGTAATTGGGACATCTGGTACAAGACCAGCAACGATGGCGGCACCACCTGGTCTGCTGATCAGCAGTTCACCAAGTTCACGGGGCCTGATCTTTATCCGGGACTGGCTGCTTTGCCCGGCAATCAGGTTGCGCTGGTGTGGCACTCAGATCGGGTCGTGAACTTCGATATCTGGTTTGGCATCATTGGCGTCCACAGTGATCTCAACCCGCCCCCGCACCTGAACTTTATCCAGAACTATCCCTGGCCTAACCCCGACTCCAACGACACCGTGACCATCCGAGCTTGGGTGTCCGACGAAACAGGCATCACCAGTGTCACCCTCAAGTGGTGGGTGGACGGCATACCCCAGGCCGATCTGACGATGTATGACGATGGTGCCCACGACGACTACGGAGCAGACGATGGCTGGTATGGCGTTCAGATTGGCCCTTTCCCTGTTGGCACCATGGTCGAATACCAGGTCGAGATTACCGATGTGGACGGCAACACCATCTTGGCGCCCCAGTATCCCATCTGGTTCGAGTCGCTTGAGCCTTTCGTCAAGACGGCCGATATTCTCTTTGTGCCAGACTATGGCGGGTATGACACGGGCTGGTTCAGGGGCTATTACGAAGACGCCTTGGGGACGCAGGGGTACCAGTACGATGTCTGGGACACCGGCAAGCGAGGTGAGATCGACTCGATGACCTTGAATCAATATATAGATGGTGCTGTCATCTGGGCTGTGCCCTACTGGGGTTTCGTCACCGACTACACCTCCACTCGCGACGTGCTGCAAAGCTATCTGGACAACGGTGGCAATCTATTCATTACGGGGCAGAACATTGGCCGCAGTCTCGCTGGGACGGATTTCTATCAGAATTACTTGCATGCTAACTACGTGCAGGACAACGTTGGTCTCTACGCCCTTAGTGGCGTCGCTGGCGATCCCATTGGTGATGGCTTGAGCCTGTCCATCACGGGTGGTGACGGAGCGAATAACCAATACTCACCCGACGAGATTGATCCAGTTTCGCCAGCGGTGACAATCTTGACGTACATCGGAGGCGCTCTTGGTCGGAGCGAGGTGCCGCTGCTCGAGGGTACTGAAGAGCCTGAGCACTTCGTCGAGCCAGGTATCCTTGTCCCGGAAAGACGACCGACGCAGCGTAAAGGGCCTGAGCAAACGCGGATGTCGGCTGAACTTCAGGGTGTGGTTAGTTCAGGCTCTGGGGCAATTCGGGTGGACACCGGCACCTATAAGGTCGTTTATTTCGCCTTTGGCTTTGAGGGAATCAACAGAGCCAGTGACCGGGCTGTCGTCATGGAGCGGGTGCTGGCCTGGCTGCGGGGGGTGCTGCCTCGGCCGACGCAAATCAGCCCCGCCAATGGCAGTGCGGTACCAGTGGGCGATGTCACTTTCACCTGGAACTCGGTGGCTGGCGCCACTGGCTACCAGATCCAGATTGACACTACGACGGCCTTCACCTCTCCGGCGCTGATCAGCGACACGGTGACGAGCACCAGCTACACGGCGACTCTAACCTTGGGTGCCTGGTACTGGCGAGTGCGGGCCTTGCCTGATGGGCCGTGGACTACGGCGTGGCAGGTGCGGGCCGCCGGGCCGCTGGTGCAGGTGACCGCCGACTCGGACTGGGACTATACTCCATCCATTGCCCAGACAGCCGACGGCACGCTTTGGGTGGTGTGGGTCTCCGAGCGTTCCGGCAATGGCGATATTTGGTATAAGACCAGCGCCGACAGTGGCACCACCTGGTCAGTGGCTACCCAACTCACCACCGATTCGGACTGGGACGACACTCCAGCCATCATTCAGGCGGTTGACAGCACCTTGTGGATGGTGTGGAGTTCGTGGCGCTCCGGCAACGCCGATATCTGGTACAAGACCAGTGCCGACGGTGGCACTACCTGGTCAGCAGCTTCACAATTCACCACTGACCCAGGGGATGACTACTTCCCAGCCATCGTCCAGGCGGCTGACGGCACATTGTGGGTGGTGTGGACCTCGGAGCGCTCCGGTGGTGAAGACATCTGGTACAAGACCAGTTCCGATGGTGGCATCACTTGGTCAGCCGGTACCCAGTTGACGTTCACTGGAACTGAGTGGCTACCGGCCATCACCCAGGCGGCTGACGGCACGTTGTGGGTGGTGTGGATCTCGGAACGCTCCGGTGGTGAAGACATCTGGTACAAGACTAGCAGCGATGGTGGCATCACTTGGTCAGCCGATACCCAGTTGACATTTACTGGAACTGAGTGGCTACCGGCCATCACCCAGGCGGCTGACGGCACGTTGTGGG
>CAYUPJ010000140.1:0-3132 GCA_964446635.1 uncultured Anaerolineae bacterium | reverse complement strand
TGGTGTGGACGTCATCCCGCTCTGGCAACGAGGATATCTGGTACAAGACCAGTAGCGACAGTGGCGTTACTTGGTCAGCACCGCAGCAGTGGACGCGTTTCGTGGGAACCGACTGGCTCCCGGCTGTGGCGGCTATGAGCGATGGCTCGGTCGCCGTGGCCTGGAGTTCCGACCGGGCAGCCAACGAGGACATCTGGTTCGGCATCTTCGGAGAGCGGGAGGATATCAGCCCCCCGCCGTACCTCCACTGGATTGAGCACGACCCGTGGCCCAACCCCGATGCCAACGACACCGTGGCCATCCGAGCTTGGGTGTCTGACGAGACAGGCATCAGCAGTGTCACCCTCAAATGGTCGAGGGATGGCACGCCCCAGGCCAATGTGACAATGTATGACGACGGAGCCCACGACGACTACGGTGTCAACGATGGCTGCTACGGCGTCCAGATCGGTCCCTTCCCTGCCGGAACCATTATCGAGTACCAAGTCACGGTCACCGACATGGACGGCAACGCCATCCTGGCCCCTCAGTACCCCATGCAGTTTGAGTCGCTGGAGCCCTTCGTTAAGACGGCGGACATCCTGTTCGTGCCGGATTACGGCGGCAACAGCACCGACTGGTTCCGGCCCTACTTCACTGATGCTCTGGACTCTCTAGGCTACAGCCACGACGTTTGGGATACTGGGCTGCGAGGAGCACCCGATAGCGCTACCCTCGACCTCTACACCAGCAGTGTAGTCATCTGGGCTGTACCCTATTGGGGCTATTTCGATGACTGGGACGTGCAACCTGCCATCGAAGCCTACCTGGATGCCGGCGGCAAGCTGTTCATTACTGGTCAGAATGTTGCTCAAAGCCTCGACGGCACCACTTTGTTGAGCGATTACCTGCACGCCAGTCATGTGCAGAATGACACCAATCTCTACGCGCTGAACGGGACAGCCGGGGACCCGATCGGCGACGGGCTGGCGTTGAGCATCTCCGGCGGTGATGGGGCCAACAACCAGTACGATACGGACGAGATTGACCCCATGAACCCGGCGGTCACGGTGTTCACCTACGACACGGCAGCGACGACGGCTTTGGCTGAACCGGTCAGCCCCGAAGTGACCCAACCCAAACAGGAAAGCGGCGAACTGGGCACAATTCCCATTCCTGCTCTGTGGGACAAGCCTAAAGAGCCACCGGAGCAACCAGTCAAGGCCGAACTGGCGGTTGGCCTGCAGGGCATCTTCTCATCAGGCGCGGGCGGTCTGCGGGTGGACACTGGCATCTACAAAGTTGTCTTCTTCTCCTTCGGCTTCGAGGGCATCAACTCGGCTGCTGATCGTCAGTTAGTCATAGAGAGGGTGCTTGATTGGACATGGTCACTTCCCGGTGACTTAGATTTCAATTGCGTTGTGAACGTGGCGGACATCATGAGGGTGGCTAGTCGCTGGCGCATGACAGACACGGATCCGGACTGGAATCCACGCTATGATCTCAATGGCGATGGAATCATCACTGTTGTGGACATCATGCTAGTGGTGAAGCACTGGGGGGAGACTTGTGGGTGAGTGGATGGGTTGAATTACCAAAGACACGAAAGGCCACGAAAGGCACGAGATGCTTTCGTGGCCTTTGTTTCTTTCCTACGCTTCGCTCTGTTGCAGCACCTGACGCTCGATTTCTTCGACGAGAAACGGCAGGTTGGGGCGGGTGAAGCTCAGGTCGGGGGCGGAGATGCGATGACGCTTGATGTCGAGAGGAATGTGCTTGTGGTGGGGATGAGTGCCGGCTAGCGATGGATCATTCGGGTGAGCGAAGGAGTCATACCAGTACAGCTTCTGTTTGTGGGGATATGCCGCTGCGCAATACTCAGCGGCCAACAATTCAACAAGCTGGTCGAGCATCATCTCGCTGCGGGATACTTCGTAACTGTAGTGTTCGATCTCCCCGTGAGGGAGAAAGGTGAGATGTTCCAGGACGCACAGCACAATGTGAGCATCGAATAACAAAAACCCCTCGACTCGACCGAAATACGCGCCGGAGGGGATGTAAACCAGCGTGGAACGCCTGATGCTGGGATACTGCGCGGTCAACGTGTACAGGAATCGCTCATACGTCGCGCGGGTGCGCAGGGGATTGTCAGGCACAGGCATTACGCTGTCGCGAGTTGCAGACGAAGGCGCATGGCGGCCGGCTGGCGAGCACTCAACCGTTGGTACTCTTGTTCCAGTTTTTGTTGCGTCTGGCAGAGTGCCGCCCATTCGAGGAAGTCCATGCGGTATTCATCGTAGGCGTCAAACTCGGACAATTCACCGCTGGTGAAGGCCCGATAGAACTCGTGGGATAGAACGCCATATTTGCTTTCAAAGCGGTACATCTGCTTTTCGATGACGCCTATGTCGTGGATCAACTCGCGTAGCTCGACCATCACATTGCTCCTTCCAGATCCGGGATACAAGTGTAACACCTACAACTGCTGCTATTATACCACTGTCCAATGCGCCCGTCAAGCTGCCATATTTGGCCCAGACATTTTGAAAACCCCATGTCCGTGGCCTAGTCTGGCTTGATTATTGTGCCGGGGGGACACAGATTTGAGGTGTAGAGGCGGACAATCAGTCGCCGACGCTGGTGGGCGGTGATTCCATCGCGGTGAACAAGATGATTCATGGCCTCTCCAGGCCTCTCTGGTTCTTTTCCCCCGCCATCGGCGGGGCGAGGCCATGGGAGGCGAGGAGGGGGAGGTCGGACAGGATGCGGTGGGTGAGGTCGTCGGCCACCATCTGTCCCTTGTCCAAGAGGATGGCCCGCTGGCAGAGGGCCTTCACCATCTCCAGGTCGTGGGTGGCGATTACCCTGGTCAGCGGGAGCTCCCGCAGCAGCTCGATCAACTCCCACCTGCCTCGGGGGTCGAGGTTGCTGGTTGGCTCGTCAATGACCAGGATTTCCGGGCTCATGGAGAGAACGGTGGCGATTCGCTTCTTCTCGCCTACGCTGAAAAGGAGTGAAGCGCGATCCTTTTAGGAGTGGCAGCAAGAATCAGCCCCCAGCCAGGATGCGCATAAAGGTTCCCACATGCGCGAGTTTTATTCGGTTCTGACGTAAGAATTCGACGACATCAGGGTCTTCGTGCAGGTCATCGTC
>CAYUPJ010000139.1:0-11693 GCA_964446635.1 uncultured Anaerolineae bacterium | reverse complement strand
GCTCTGTCTGCTGCCAGGCCAAGTTCAAAATCGGCTTAAGTTGACACTAATGGCTTCAAACAATCTTAACTGTTTCGCTTCCCTGTCTCGCAAACCTGTCAATCGTGTCATTTTGAGTGCTCCAGTTTGATGGTTTCTATTTCGTATCGGAGGTTGAACTGATAACTTGTCCCAGGTGATATTCGGGGCGGAGTTCTCTTAGGATAGATTCCATCTGTTGGCGTTCGCTTTCGTCATCCAACACATGGGCAAAATCATCAAAACCGAGTATGATAACTTGAGGCACACCGTGACGTTCGATGATATAGCGAGTATGATTCTGGGTGACATCATTCAGAACTTGACCAAAGTTGTTCTGCGCTTGAGTGGAACTAATCTTCTTAGCAATCATCACGCCCCCTTAGATAATGTCCAAAATAGCTAATTTAGGTATATTATACCAAACAAATGTTTCTTTGTCAAGTGTCGCAACAGACCGGGGCCACCTAACCACTCGCTGAAGCCGATGGCCTAATCGAGACTCGACTTGTTGCCGGTCTTGGCAGCATGGAGTATTACAGCACTCCCACGGTCAAGAAGAGCATCTCAGGCTTTGGGAGTGTAACCAGCCTGGGCAATCCCTGAGGACGCCAAGAGTAGGACGGATATCCGCATAAATGCTTGACTTGTGGGACTATGCGGAAAGACTCTGTACGCTCACTTGCTAGCAAGCCCTTGATGTATCGTTCCTCTCTGCCCGGAAAATGAAATCGTATGCAAGAAATTCCTAACCATTTTAGACAGCATCTTGACCAAAGTCTGCTGGGCCACCTCAAGCTTAAGCTATTCGAACAAATAGTCGGAAGCGACAAATATCTCCCCGATGCTCAACAGATTAGACATTATGTCATTGGCCAATATCGTTCGAACACAGAAATCGGCACGCTCTTCGGCCTACTCCTCCATATCAATCAGGCCAATTCGACTACGTTCGACGAATTGAACGAACCAACTGACTTAAAGGGGCTACTGGATGAGTTAGAAGAAAACCCTATAGAAGAACCTTTCTTCCTAGAGATTAGGGGCTGTCCGGAAGCATTGCCACACACGTTAGGGGTTTTCGTCTATTGCAGGGATCTTGCCGACGGTGGATACGTGTATGTAGTGACGCTGATCGACGAATCGGAATTCCCAGATCAGCTTGCTGGTCGCTCAGAGATTCGTGCGAGCAAAGTTGTACCAGAGCCAGCTTTCTCTGTACTTGGTCAAGGTGGCTACAGACGCTATAGCTTGAGTAGTTATCAAAGTAGTCCATTCGCCATTTTTATGACCAAGGTACTCAACTTTGTGAACCAAAACCGTTCCAAGACTCTTATCTCTTGGGAAGAGCTCCCTGAAGCAAAACTCAGTGAAAGGCAGGATACCAAGCCACCCTCGGACTGGCGATTTCAAGTACTTCTCAAGTTAGTTACTCTTGACAAGATATCTTGTGCTGAAGCAGAAGTTGCGCTGTCTTTGGTTAAACCTTATGACCTCGATTTCTGTCTTTCGTATCCCATGGATGTGATAGACAAACTGGCTAGGAAGATTCAAATGGGTCTGGTCAACAGGCTGCTTGTGTATTGGCACAACAATGCATTCATTATGAGCGATAGTTACCCATACTACCTTGCACATCGCAAGCTCGGGCATCGAAAAGTACCAGTTGTGATAATGGGGCCTTTCCCCAAAGGGATTGCCACACCGACAAAGGTTGGAGGAACGGAGCTGATACCACCTGTGACCGTTGCACATGATGATGACTATAGTGCACTTCCTCCAGAACTTAAGGACTTCCTTTTACAAAGCCGCCTAAGAGAAAAGCCGATATCTGGAGCCGTACTCAGGTTGTACAGTCTTTTTCTGAGTCTCTCTAGCCTCATACAGGATACACGCACCAAGGAAAACCAACTTCACAAGTTTCTCTTGGAGCACCCTATTGTACTGGACATCTACGGTTTACGTGTTGAAGCAGAGGTCCAACTAGGCCAAGATTACCGTGTGGATTTGGTAGTACAGTATGCTTTCACAGATAAGCAACTTCTGTTGATTGAGTTGGAGAGGGCTAATCTGCCAATCTTTACCAAGAAGAGGAGACCTAGGGCTGAGGTAACCCACGCTACTCAACAAGTTGAAGACTGGCTAAGGTGGTGGAGAGAGAATCCCTCCAAAGTCCCTGCCCTTTTGGATAGCTCCATACCTGCTGAAGGTTTGGTTGTGATTGGCCGAAGTGCTAACATGGATGAAGATGCTAAACGTAGACTATTAAACCTTAACCACAATCGGCGTGTTAAAGTGATTACCTACGACGACCTGCTTGACCGAATAGAAAACCTGATAATCAATCTAGAAAGAGCTGAAATGGGCCCTGAATAGGGGCTTGCTGACAACTCTCTGAACCCGACCGCCTAATCGAGATTCAACTTGTTGCCGGTCTTGGCAGCATGGAGTATTACAGCACTCCCACGGTCAAACAGAACGTGTCAGGCCGTGGGAGTGTAACCAGTCTGGGCAATCCCTGAGGACGCCAAGAGTAGGACGCAGTTCGTATAAACGTTTCATTCGGGATTTCAACCCCTTATTCTACAGGTACCTGCCGTATGGCACAACTATAGTTAGGCACATCGGCATGGCTGAGCAAGCATGGACAGAATGCTTGGTTCTCCAGTGGAGGTCCCAATTATGAGAATATCTATCGCGACGTGGAATATGGATTACTGGAAACGCAATAAGAATCAGCGCGAAGCTGCTTGGAATTACCTTACCCAGACGCTTGCGCTAGACATCGCCCTGGTGCAAGAATTCGCTCTGCTTGCTGAACATGACGACCATCTTAATATCCTTTATCGCGAGATCGGTGGCACTCGCAGGTGGGGATCTGCCATAATCACGCGAGGTCTTCTGGTGCAAGAAGTGCAATTCAATAACAATCATCCCGGCGCCGTCGTCGCAGCTGATGTGACGCTGCCGGACGGATGGCTGCTGACTGTAATCAGCCTCTATGGGCTGATTGATGAGAATGGATACGCAACAACCACTCTTCACCGGATGTTATCTGATCTGACTCCCTTGTTGCATGGGCGCATGGGCAGGCGCGATTTCGTGATTGGTGGAGATTACAACGTCAGTACGCAGTGGGATGAGCATTATGGACACAAGGACCCATCTCACGGGATATTCTTTGAGCGATTGGAGGATTTTGGGTTGATAAACTGCACTGCCAAGTTTCATTCTGAGCACGTGCAGACTAACCGTCATCCTAGAAGTAGCATTCCATGGCAAAATGATTATATTCATGTAAGCGAGGAGGTAGCCAAGCGACTTGTTTCTTGCGACGTTGTCAATGACCCGGTGATTTGGGAGCTTAGCGACCATAACCCTGTTGTAGCTATCATTGATGTTTAACTAGTCATAAGAAGGCGGTGGCGCGCCTAACAACTCGCCGGTGTGCCCTGCAAAGCTGTCACCTGCTAACCGGTAACAGCCCAGTCGTGACTTCGACAGGCTCACTCGGACGGTAACTGCCAGGGGTTGAGGAGAAAAACATGGCTGTACCTCCAAAGGTTGTGGAACTGGTCGAGCTTTTTGACCGAGACCTGACTCTGTACAAACGTGCTGGCTATAAAGAGGCTCACGTGCGCATTGATTTCATTGATCCCTTTTTCGAGGCCCTGGGTTGGGACGTGCGCAACGTGCAGGGCCAAAGGGAGCACTCGAAGGATGTGATTCACGAGGATGCTATCACCGTGGCCGGCAAGACACGCGCGCCCGACTATTCCTTCCGCCTCGGTGGGGCGCGCAAGTTCTTTCTGGAAGCCAAAAAGCCGTCGGTATCGCTCAAGGGCGACATTGGCCCGGCCTACCAACTGCGCCGCTATTCCTGGAGCGTCAAACTGCCTCTGGGTGTCCTCACCGATTTTGAAGAGTTGGCCATCTATGACTGCCGCCAGTGTCCCAGAGCCACCGACAAGGCCAGCGTGGGCCGGCTGATGTACTTGACCTTTGACCAGTACCTCGACCGCTTTGACGAAATCTACAGCATGTTTGCCAAAGAGTCGGTGCAGCAAGGCTCGCTTGACCATTATGCGCAAGCTATCAAGGGCCAGCGTGGGACCAGCGAGGTGGACGCCGAGCTTCTCAAAGAGATCGAAGGCTGGCGCGACGCGCTGGCGCGCAACATTGCCATGCGCAACACAGACCTATCGGTTCACGAGCTGAACTTCGCCGTGCAGCGCACCATAGACCGCATCATCTTTTTGCGCATGTGCGAGGATCGGGGCATCGAGGATTACGCGCAACTGTTGGCGCTCACCAACGGTCCCCACATCTACGCCCGGCTAGGCGATTATTACCGGCGGGCTGACGAAAAGTACAACGCGGGACTGTTTGACTTTCGGACCGACACTCTGACCGGAACGTTGGTCATTGATGACAAAGTGCTCAAGCCCATCCTGGTTGGCCTTTACTACCCCCGCTGCCCTTACGAGTTCTCGGTGCTGCCTGTCGAGATCCTGGGCCAGGTGTACGAGCAGTTCTTGGGCAAGGTCATTCGCCTGACTCACGGCCATCGGGCCAAGGTCGAGGAAAAGCCGGAGGTCAAGAAGGCGGGCGGTGTGTATTACACCCCCAGCTACATTGTGGATTACATCGTCCGGCAGACCGTGGGCCAGCTCATCGAAGGCAAGACGCCCCAGCAGATCAACAAGCTGCGGATCCTCGATCCGGCGTGCGGCTCTGGTTCGTTCCTGCTGGGCGCGTATCAATACCTGCTGGACTATTACCTGCGGTGGTACGAGGATCACGACCCGGCCAAACACGCCCAGCGCAAGCAGCCTGCCGTCTACCAGGGGCAAAGGGGCGAGTGGCGGCTGACCGGTGCCGAGAAGAAGCGCATCCTGCTCAATAACATCTACGGCGTGGACATCGACCGGCAGGCGGTGGAGGTGACCAAGCTGAGCCTGTTGCTGCAAGTGCTGGAAGGCGAAACCGACGAGACGTTGGGCCAGCAACTATCTCTGTGGCGCGAGCGTGCCCTGCCCGACCTGGGAAACAACATCAAGTGCGGCAACTCGCTCATCGGGCTGGACTACTTTGAGGCCCAACTGATGCCTGACGAAGCCGAGATGCGACGGATCAACCCTTTTGATTGGCAAGCCGAGTTCCCGGAGGCGACGGCGGCAGGAGGTTTTGATGCGGTGATTGGGAATCCGCCGTATGTGCGTGCAGTTCGCATGAGAACTGAAAAGAACTACTACAAAGATAAATTCATCTCAGCTTTTGGTGCATACGATATTTACATTCTGTTTATGGAAAAAGCTCTCGAACTGGTTCATGACAAAGGAATAGTTGGCTTCATTACGCCTAACAAATACTTCGTTGCAGACTATGCCAAGAAACTTCGGCATCATCTCCTGACCAACGCGTCGATTGTTGAAATTGCTGACCTTGGAAAGTGCAGGAGCGTTTTTGCCGGTGCATTGATCTCGACGGCTATAACTTTCTTCGCAAGAGCCAAACCATTGAAGCAAGTGAATCTAAAAATACTTTCAGACGGCAATGTGCGGCAGATTTTGGAGGTGCCAGCGAACATCATTCAGCAAAATGAGATCGTGACAGATGAAGAAATAATTCGCGTCTATCAGACCCCCGAGATAAACGCTATCTTGTCAAGGCTGTCAGAACAAAGTGAACCACTATCAGATGTTGCCCAGGTCCGAACCGGAGTAATGGGATTTGATTATTGGGCGATGGACAAGTATGTTTCAGACACCAATGAAGGACGACGCATTGCCACGAATAGTTATGTGGACAGATATGCTTTCCTATGGGGAAAGAAAGTTCGCCTTTACAAACGCAATGTATTTGAGCCGAGGTTAGCTCCAGACTGTGACGTTTTGAGTGATAATACGCTTGAACTGTTCGCACAGAAGAAAATCGTCGTTCGCGGTGTTGCCCGAAGACTGACCGCCACGCTTGACGAAGAAGGGGTAGGAATTCTTGTAGCAGTTCATAGTGTAATAGGGAAGCGATATGATAACAAGCTTTTGCTTGGACTGCTGAACTCTAAGCTGTTTAATTGGATTCATTTAATTCAGTTTTACTCTGCGAGAATTCCAGAAGGTTCTCTGAGATACCCCATATCTTTCCTTGCTAAACTTCCCATTCGCACCATCAACTTTGACGACCCAGCCGACGCCGCCCGCCACGACAAAATGGTCGCCCTGGTGGAGCGCATGTTAGAGTTGCACCGCAAACTCGCCGCCGCCACCATCCCCGCCGATAAGAAGCTGTACCAGCGGCAGGTCGAAGCCACCGACCGCCAGATTGACGCGCTGGTGTACGAACTGTACGACCTGACGGAGGACGAGATCCGAATCGTCGAGGAAGCCGCCAGCTAGCAAGTGCGGTGACTTCCAGGCCGGCATGCGCCTGAGCGGCGCATCACGCACCCTTCCCGCGAGGGCATCTTCCCATTCGGGTAGAAAGTTTTCACGTAATGACGAGTTATTCAGCAATTCTGCATCAAAGCCAGGTGATGGCTTGCAAGCCAGAGAGGAACAGCTATGAGGAACTTAATTCGAAAAGATATTCCTCAACTTGGTATAGTGACATTTGGCTCTATAACATGGGGCGTGGTTATCGAAGCTCATGATCAGGCTGAGCAAGCTGAAGAAAGTGATCGCGCCAATGTCTTTACTAACTTTGTTCTCGCCAGTATGTTCGTTGAACCACAAAAGACCCCTGAGGATATAGGCAACTTGCCTATCAATGCCCTAGTCGCTGTGGTTGATATCGCAGTTGACAGGCTGCAAGTCCGCGAGCACTTCAATGAAACTTCAGCGAATCTCCCTGTACGTGAGAGATTCTTCAAAGCCTATCTCAGACATGAGCAGGAACTCTTTGAGGGATTGAGTGCCGCTGTTAAGCAGAACCTAGAAATGCTCACACAAGGATTTCATGACGCTTTCGGCAACATGTTCCGTGGAATGGGAAAGACGTCCTCAATTAGCCAGCAGATAATCGAGCAATTCTCTAGGTTGACTATCCCAGTGCCCGTAGTTGATTTCAAATTGCCTGCCATAGATACTTCTTCGTGGGCCAGAGCGCTCGATGTCTCAAACAGCATTGTTAGACTCGTCCAACCCGTTTTCGAGGTGCAGGAAGCCTTGGCAAAGCAAGTCCAAGAGATGACCCGTGGACTTGATGATATCACTCGACGCATGTCGGCTGATCTAGCTGCTGCCGCTCTCTCAGTTGAACAAACAATCTCGTTGGGTGTTTTCGACAATCTGATACAGCTAGTCCAGGCTCATCAGGATTCAGCCGAGGCTTTCAAGGCGGCTGGCTGGCCCATAGCTCCCTCAATGCCGCCCGAATTGAGAGAGCGCGTCGTCGCTATGCACAAGCAGGGCAAAACGCGGTACATTAGCAGAACAATAATGGGCTATTATCAACGAGACAATCATCAACACTTGGTTGAAACCGTTGAGTCTTGGGAATCTCACCCTTTGTTCGCCTCACGGATGCATATACTCAAGGATGCCCTGCAAGCTCATTGCCGAGACCTCTATACGCTTTCAGTTCCAGCGCTCATACCACAAATAGAGGGTGTTCTCAATGACTATGTGCTTGCCAATGGACTGGTCGCAAAGTTCGGCAAGATCCAGCAGGTATACAAAGCGGCTATCGGCGATGTAGACGAATACGGGTTGTCTAAGTGGGTGATTGCCACTACCCTCCTGTACCAGCTTCAAAGCAATACGTATGCTTTCACTGACTTCGAGAGTGAGCTTAAAAAGTCGGTTAACAGACGGCAAGTGACGCGGCATACTGTCTCGCACGGCGTAGCGTTAAAGTATGATAGGCCAATTCATTCGCTCAAGGCCTTTATGCTCCTTGATGCTCTCTCTGCCCTTCAAGAGTTATAGGGCAACGGGAGACTGTCGCATAACCAGCGCTTCGCCCGGCTTGGCTAATCTCGGCACACAACAACGGCTCCACGCGCTTTGTAGTTGGTCTTATGGCGGAGGTGCTTTCCCGCATCCGCCTGGCGGCTGATGCGCAAGTCGTTAGGCCGCCTGACTGTAGTTGGGATGATTGTCTTGAACGATAGTGGAGGTGATGACTTTGGAGCATTTCACGCTTGAATACGCCTTCTATGTCAATGAGGCCTTGCACAGGACCTTGTGGTCAACTTGGTTTTACAAGCATGAAGTTTATGAAGTGCCGGGGCTTGTTACTGCCCTTCTGATCACGTACGATGATCAGCACAGTGATGAGTTCGAAGTCAACTCGCAAGTGACGTGGGAGCATTTCCTAAGAAGAATGGGCCGAGTCAAACCGGACTGGGCGCACTTCTCTCTAGAGAACATGCGGGGGCTTGCACAGCAACCTCACAAGACGATGCTTGGATGGGAGGGGCGAACCATCTACTTCATCAAGGGAGGCAGCAATCCTGAGTACTGGACTGCCGAAAAGGCACGAGAAGACGTCCTTATTCTGCTCGCGGGATCGTCTCAGCTGCACGGGGAGGTGATTTGGTCCGAGGTGAAGAGTGTAACGGAGTCCATTCCTGTCGGCGGGAAGCTGTCCCGCAAATACGCCCGCAAGTACGAAGACTTCGTGAGAGTCGTCATCAACTTCCTCTTCATAGGGAGTCTAGGAGAGGCTGTGGCCCAGCAGCGGACTGAACCGGGGAACGAGGGTTGTGAGATTCGGGATCTTCTATGTCAGAACCGAGCGCAGGCCGGATTTTGGAGGGATCTTAAAGACAAGTATAGTTGCAGTGAGATACTGTTCGAGGCAAAGAACACAGAATCTCTCACTCGTGGCAATCTTAGGCAGACGTACTGCTACCTTAAGCCCGCTCTGGGGCTGTGGGGTTTTGTGGTGTGCAGAGCAGAGCAACCAGGCAAGATACACGCCTACAACCGAACCTTGTTTCACAACTTCGCGCAGGCTCGTGGGGTACTGATACTGACTGATGACGATCTCAAGAACATGGTCATTATGAAGCTTCGCGGCTTGGATCCCTCAGATTACCTGCGTGACAGAATGTCGGACTTTGTGCGCAGCATATAGCGGGGGGTGAGGCATCCTGCAGGGCGCGGCCTGACCAGTACATGCACCCGACCGCGCTATTGCACGTCGAAGTTGAAAATACGCCAAGAAAAAACATGGAAAGGAGAACAACTATGGACATCGAAAAAGCAAACACAGAAGCCACCGAGCGAATGATGGAGGCCCGACCGGTGCTGGTGGGACTGGGCAAGGCGCGGGATGTGATACCGGGCATGCGCGATAACCTGCTGCTGCACGCCGGGCCGCCCCTGACCCTTCGGGGTGCCCCTCAGGGCGAAGACTGGGAGCGGGCCTCCGGGCCGATGCGAGGGGCGATCACCGGGGCCTTGATCTTCGAGGGGAAGGCCAAAAACGAGGCCGAAGCCCAGGCCCTGGTGGAATCGGGCGAGGTCGAGCTGGAACCCTGCCACCACCACGGGGCCGTCGGGCCGATGGCGGGCCTCATCGCGCCTTCCATGTCGGTCTACATCATCGAGAACAAGACCCACGGTTCGACTGGGCTCACCACAGGCGGCAATCGCAGCTTCTCAGGCCTGAACGAGGGCTATGGCAAGGTGCTGCGCTACGGCGCGTACAGCGAAGAGGTGCTGACGAAGCTGCGCTGGATGGAGGATGTGATGGCCCCCGTCCTGGCCGAGGCCATCGAGGCCAGCGGTGGGATTGACATCCGCGCTCTGCTGGCCGAGGCCCTGCAGATGGGCGACGAAGGGCACAACCGCAACAAAGCTGGCTCCATCCTGTACACGGCCAGACTGGCGCCATTCATCGCCAAAGCGGCCCCTAACCCCGGCGTCGCCGCCGACGTGCTCAAGTTCCTGGGCGACAACGCCCTGAGTGTGCTCAACCCGGTGATGGCGGCCTGCAAGGCCATGGCCGATGCCGCCCACGGTGTCGAGGGCAGTACGATTGTCACCGTCATGGCCCGCAACGGCACTGACTTCGGCATTCGGGTCAGCGGGCTGGGCGACCGCTGGTTCACCGCCCCGGTCGCTACCCCGAAGGGCCTCTACTTCCCCGGCTTCAAGGCCGAGGACGCCAGCGGCGACATCGGCGACAGCACCATCACCGAGACGGCGGGCATCGGCGGCTTCGCCATGGCCTGCGCGCCGGCCATCGTCACCTTCGTCAGCGGCACGCCCAAGGATGCCATCAATGCCACCCTGGAGATGTACGAGATCTGCTACACCGAGCACAAGTACTTCACCATCCCCCCGCTGGACTTCCGGGGCACGCCAACGGGCATTGACATTCGCAAGGTAGTGGAAACGGGCATCACGCCGAGGGTCAACACCGGCATTGCCCACAAGGACGCTGGCGTGGGGCAGATTGGCGCCGGGCTGGTGAGGCCGCCGATGGCGATGTTTGAGGAGGCGTTGGTGGCGTTTGCTGAACGCTATGGATATTAGATATTAGATATTGGATATTGGATATTGGATATTGGTGATTGGAGAGCAGGGATGGCACTGACGTTTGAGGAGTTGAGGGTATTGAAGGCGGCGGAAGCTGTGGCGGATGAGATCTGGCGGCAGGTCGTGCGGTGGGACGTTTTTGCACGTGAGGTGGTCGGTGGGCAACTGGCAAAGGCTGGGGATTCCATCGGGGCGAACATTGCCGAGGCTTATGGGCGCTTTCACTACGGGGAGAAGCTTCAGTTCCTGTATTATGCCCGCGGCAGCCTCTTCGAGACCAAGTATTGGCTCAACCGGGCGCGAGAGCGCCAGTTGATGCCATCCACTCAGGTGCAGGAGTACGCCTCTCAGTTAACCGATCTGGCGCGTCAATTGAACGCCTTCGCCGCCGACCTGAAGGCCAAACGTCAAGGCAGTCAACCACAACCAAAAACAATGCGCGAAGCTACCACCGAATACGTGACCGCGTGGCCAGCGGACCTCCCACTCCCTCTCTTCACCGAAGAGGACCTCCAATGGCTCCAAACCGTCAATATCTAATACCCAATATCTAATACCCAATATCCTATACAAGTTTGAAAGGGAGGAAAACATGAACCGCGAACAATTCATCAAAATCATGGACAACGCCAAGCTGTACGACCTGACCCAGGGTTGCAGTATCTTCACCCCGCCGTGGCCCGGTGAAAAGGCCCTGGAGATCCATTTCTTCAAGCGAGTCACGGGGGCCTATGGCGGGGGACAGGGCGCCAACGGCCAGATCCTGAACTGGAGCAACACGGTCGGCACGCACCTGGTGGGCGAGCGCGCCTTCCACTCCGGGGCCAGGGCCATCGCCGACGTCCCGCTGCGGGATCTGTGCGGGCCTGGGGTGGTGGTGGACATCTCCGACCTGGTATCCGACTATAGCCTCTACACGCCGGAGATGATCATGAGCAAGGCGACGGTCAAAAAGGGCGACATCCTGATCATCAACACCGGCTACCACCGCTACTCCTGGGATCAGCCGGACGTCTACAACCCGCAGGCCCAGGGCGGGGTCGAGTCCAAGGAATTCGGCTTCCTGGTCAGGCACCCCGGCCCGTCTCCCGATTTTTTCAAGTGGGCCATGGAGATGCAGCTCAAGGTGGTCGGGGTGGACTGCGGCTGCGCCGAGCACCCCATGAACACCCCCATCCGCCGCAT
>CAYUPJ010000138.1:0-11703 GCA_964446635.1 uncultured Anaerolineae bacterium | reverse complement strand
GAGGCGTCAGGCTGTCTCTTTCAAGTCAATGGGCCGCTCCGATTGAGTGAGGAGCAGAGGGGGGGTTTTGCCTAAGACAGCCTCGGCACTGATGACGCACTTTTTGACGTCGCGCCGCGAGGGTATCTCATACATCACATCCAGGAGTGCCCTCTCGATGATGGTCCTCAGGCCCCGGGCCCCAGCTTCGTGCTTCATGGCCTCCTCGGCTGCCGTGGTCAGGGCTTCTTCGGTGAAGATCAGTTCGACGTTGTCCAGAGCTAAGAGCCGCTGGAATTGTTTGGTGACGGCATTCTTGGGCCGGGTCAGGATCTCGATCATGTCCTCTCTGGTCAGAGGGTCAACGCTGATGGTCAACGGCAGGCGCCCTACTATCTCCGGGATCATGCCATACCTCATCAAGTCATCGGGAACGACCTGCCTGAGGAGTTTGGCGATTCTCCTTCCTTCTTCCTCCCGCTGCAGCCTGGCCACTTCTCCCTTCAAGAAGCCTATCTGCCCTTTCGTGCCGATGCGCTCGGCTACGATCTTTTCCAGGCCATCAAAAGTGCCGCCGCAGATGAAAAGGACGTCGGTGGTATCAAGCTGGATAAACTCTTGATGGGGGTGCTTCCTACCACCCTGGGGAGGGACATTGGCCACCGTGCCCTCGATGATCTTCAGGAGGGCTTGCTGCACTCCCTCGCCTGAGACGTCACGGGTGATGGAGGGGTTGTCCCCCGTCTTGCGAGCCTTCTTGTCCAACTCGTCAATGTAGACGATGCCCTTCTCGGCGCGAGCCAGGTTGTAATCCGCAGCCTGGATCAGGCGCAGCAAGATGTTTTCCACATCCTCGCCCACGTAGCCCGCTTCGGTCAGGGCAGTGGCGTCGGCGATGGCGAAGGGGACATCCAGGATCTTGGCCAGGGTTTGAGCTAGTAGCGTCTTGCCGCAGCCGGTGGGCCCGATGAGCAGGATGTTGCTCTTCTCCAGCTCTACATCATCGGTTTTGGCTCCGGCGCTGATGCGCTTGTAGTGGTTATACACCGCCACCGAAAGCACCCGCTTGGCTTCATCCTGGCCGACCACGTACTCGTTCAGGCGTGCGTAGATCTCCTTAGGCGAGGGAATCGTCTCCAAAAAGAAATCCTCTTCGGGTGATTCAGGGATTTCTTCTAGTAAGATCTCCTGACACAGATAAACGCACTCATCGCAGATGCAGACTCCGTCAGGGCCGGATATCAGCCGAGGGACTTCATCCTGACCTCGCCGGCAAAAAGAGCAATACTGTTCGTCTCGTCGCATTCTGGCCATCTTGGCCCACCTTTCTTTACCCGAAACTCTAACGGTTACTCCTCAGCTTTCTCCTCTGCCCCTTCTGGCTCTTCTGGCTCTTCTGTAACCTTGCGAGGGGTCAACACCTCGTCAATGATGCCGTACTCGATGGCTTCATGGGGGTTCATGAAGTAATCTCGGTCGAAGTCCCTGGTGATTCGCTCCACCGATTGCCCCGTGTGGTGGGCCAGTAGGTTCTTGAGCAGGTCTTGCATGCGCAATAGCTCCCGGGCCTGGATCTCCACGTCGGGGGCGTAGCCCCGTGCTCCGCCGCCGGCGGGGTGCATGTGGATGGTGGCGTGGGGCAGGGCGTAGCGACGGCCCTTCGTGCCGGCAGCCAGGATAACAGTGCCCAGGCTGGCCGTCCAGCCCACGGCGATGGTAGAGATAGGAGCCTGCACCTGCTGCATAGTGTCGTAGACGGCCAGGCCGGGATATACCTCGCCGCCAGGGCAGTTGATGTAGAGGGAGATCTCCTTTTCCGGGTCCTCTCGATCCAGGAAAAGCAGTTGGGCCACCACCACGTTGGCTACCTGATCGTTGATGGGCGTGCCGAGGAAAATAATCCGCTCCTTGAGAAGCAGGGAATAGATATCGTACATCCGCTCACCGCGGCCTGTGCTCTCGATGACATAGGGAATCAAAGACTTCATTCTGCTTCGCTCCTTTCGCTCTCGTTCTCTGCTACCTGTTGGTCTGGGCTCTCTTCCTTCTCCTGAGAGAGAGCCTCCTCTGGCGAAGGCTCTCCTTCCAGTTCGCCCCCGGCAATGGCTGCCAGGCGCTCCAAGGCTTTATCTACTGCTCCGCCAGATTCGATGTCTAATCCTTCTAACTCGATGAATCTGCTCAAGACAAGGCCGCGCTTAAGCCTCTCTTTGACCTGGGGGGAGATCTCTTTGCGAACATCCTCATTGGTCTGCTTTTTCATCTTCAGGTAATTCTCGAGGCTCAAACCCTGCCGCTTGAGCCCCCGGTCGAATTCTTCGAGCCAGTTGTCAAGCTCCTCCTCCAGCAGCACAGGCGGGAACTCGATCTTGGATCTCTCCACCAGGGCTGCCAAGGCTCGGTCCGCGAATCCTCCTTTGGCTTTGGCCTGCAGGTCCCGGCGCAATTCGGCTTTGAGATCTTCCAGAGTCTCGTAGCTGCCGACGGTACGAGCCAGGTCGTCGTCAATATCGGGCACTACTTCTTCTTTCAAATCCTGGAGGTAGACGTTGAAGTGAACTTGTTGACCAGCCAGGTCCCCATCTTTGAAATCTTCAGGGTAAGTCAGCGTGAATTCCCGCTGTTCGTTGATGGTCATGCCCAGAAGTTCACCGCTGAAGCCAGGCAGTGGATCAGAGGAATCCGTCTCTAGGATCAACTCCTTCCTCTCGTTTTCAACAACCGTTTCTCCTTCAACTGTGCCCTCAATGTCCACGATAGCCAGATCGCCCCATTGGGCGGACCGTTCTACGGGTTCCCAGAAGATATTCTCCTGCTGGATTCTCTTGAGGGCTTCATTGACTTCTTCCTCTCTGATGGTCTCCTCTTCGGTTTCCAGGCGCATCTGTCGGTAGTCTCCCAGTTCAACTACCGGGGGTAGGGGCACCACCAGCTTCAACACCAGGGGTTCGATTTGGTAATCGGTGAGCGTCGCCTGGCCGAATGGCTCGATACCGACCTCCTCTAAAGCTTCTTTATAGAAGGTCGCTCCCAGCTCGTCTACTACTTCCTGATACAGCGCCTCTTGGCCAAAATAACGCGCAACAATATTGTAAGGCGCTTTGCCAGGGCGAAAGCCTGGGATCTTGGCCCGCCGCGAGATGCGCCGGGCAGCATTGCGCAGAGCCTGCTGGGTCCGCTCCTCTTCAACCTCGATGGTCAAGGCCATCTGACAATTCTCTAGTCTCTCGGTCTCAACTTTCAATGCGTAAATTTCTCCTTTCCGAGCGTAGATTATAGCACAAAACGCTGGGCTAGTCCAACTAGCACGTGAAACGTGAATAGCTCTTCACGCTTCACGTTTTACGTTTCACGTTTCACGTTTCACGCCCTTAGCTAGCCGCTGCCTTATACAATGGACTCATGGCTCGCAGCTTCTGCACGATGCCGGGCAACACCTCCAGCACGTAGTCAACGTCCTCCTCGGTGTTCTCCCTTCCCAAGGTCAGACGCAAGCTGCCGTGGGCTACTTCGGGAGGGATGCCCATGGCCAGGAGCACGTGGGAGGATTCCAGGGCCCCCGAACTACAGGCCGAGCCGCTGGAGGCATAGATCCCCGCCAGGTCTAAATTGAGCAGTATGGACTCTCCCTCGATATACTTGAAGACACAACTGGCGCTGTTAGGCAGGCGGCGCGTGGGATGTCCGGTAAGCTCCACTTCATCTATGCTCTCCAGGATGCCTTTGATCAGGCCATCCCGTAGGGCGGCGATGCGTTGATTGTTGGCCTCTAGCTCCTCGCAGGCTATCTTCAGGGCGGTAGCTAGCCCAACGATGTAGGGCACGTTCTCGGTTCCGGCTCTGCGGTTGCCCTCGTGGCCACCACCGGTCTGGATGGGCAGTAGGAGCACGCCTTTGCGCACGTAAAGCACGCCCACTCCCTTCGGGCCGTAGAACTTGTGCGCCGACAGGGAAAGGAGGTCAACGTTCAACTGGTCTACGTTCAGGTTCAGAGAGCCGCCCGCCTGCACCGCATCGGTGTGGAAAGGCACGCCCATTTCCCTGGTGATCTTGCCGATTTCGGCGATGGGCTCAATGGTGCCCGCTTCGTTGTTGGCGTACATGATGCTGACGAGGATGGTGGTGTCCTTGATCGCTCGGCCGACGTCGTCCGGATCAACCAGGCCGTACCTGTCCACGGGCAGGTAGGTGACCTCGAAGCCAAAGTGCTTCTCCAGCTGCTCGCAGGTGTGGCTCACGGCGTGGTGCTCGATGGGGGAGGTGATGATGTGGTTGCCTTTTCCCAGGTTGCGCCGCGCCCAGCCCACGCCGCGCAGGGCCAAGTTGTCGCTTTCGGTGCCACAACTGGTGAAAATCACCTCTCTGGGCTCACAACCCAAAATGTCGGCCACTGTGCGCCGGGCTTCGTCTATGGCCTTGGCCGCTTCTTGCCCCAGCCTGTAGATGCTAGAGGCATTGCCGTACTTAGGGTTGAAATAGGGAAACATAGCCTCCACCACCCGCGGATCAACGGCGGTGGTGGCAGCGTGGTCCAGATAAATCGTCCTCAGTGGTCTTTCCATCCTTCTTCCTCCGCCAAGCGTCTGCAGTTATTCTAGCATGTCCACGGGTTTCTGTCAAGGAGGATTGGCTACGCCCGATTTAGGTGTTTGGATTTGCCATTTTCGGAGTTGTGTTATATCATTGTGAAGCGTGAAACGTCAAACGTGAAACGTCAATCTCGCATCACGTTTCACGTGTGGAGATGAACATGCTGGAGATGTTTTCCTGCCCCCAAGCGGTGGCAGTGATCGGTGCCTCTCACGACAAGGAAAAGCTGGGGCATGGGGTGCTCTCAAATATCATCGAACATGGCTACCCAGGCCGGGTCTACCCCATCAACCCCAAGGCCGATGAGATTCTGGGCCTCAAGTGTTATCCCAGCGTCCTGGATGTTCCCGACCCCATAGACCTGGCAGTGATTGTGATCCCCAACAAATACGTTGCCGCCGCGCTGGAGGAGTGCGGCCAGAAGGGTATCAAGGGAGCTATAATTATCAGTGCGGGCTTCCGCGAGGCCGGCCTGGAGGGGGTGAGGATGGAGCGGGAGCTCGTGGCCATCGCCAAGCAGTATGGGATGCGGCTCATAGGCCCCAATTGCCTGGGGGTCATAGATACCATCTGCCCCCTCGACGCTTCTTTCGCCGCCGGGATGCCTCCCCAAGGAAAGATCGCCTTTATGTCCCAGTCGGGCGCCCTGTGCACCGCCATCCTCGACTGGGCCCTGGCGGCGGAGATCGGCTTCTCCCGCTTCGTAAGCCTGGGCAACAAGGCCGACGTCGGCGAGGTTGACCTGTTGGAAGCGTGGGAGGACGACCCTCATTCCAAGGTCATTCTCACCTACATCGAGGGCCTCTCCGAAGGCCGGAAGTTCATGGAGGTTGCTTGTAGGGTCACCCAGCACATCCCGGTCATCGCGGTGAAATCCGGGTCTACCGATGCCGGCTCCCGAGCCGTCTCTTCTCACACCGGCTCCCTGGCGGGCTCGGCGCGAGCCTACGAGTCCGCTTTCCGCCAGAGCGGGGTGCTCAGGGCGGAGTCCATCGAGCACCTGTTCGACTATTCCCTGGCCTTCGCCTACCAGCCAGTGCTCCGAGGGGATCGCATCGCCATCGTTACCAACGCCGGCGGGCCGGGGGTGATGGCTACCGACGCCCTGGAACGGGAGGGCCTCTCGCTGGCCTCGTTGAGCAGAGAGACCATTGACTTCCTGCGGGCCAATCTCCCCGCCGCCGCCAACATCTACAACCCGATAGATGTCCTGGGTGATGCCCTGACTGACCGCTACGTCTTGGCCCTCGAGGCGGCCCTCCAGGACGAGAACGTAGACGGCGTGATCGTAATGCTCGCCCCCCAGGTGATGACCCAGGTCGAGGAGACCGCCGAGGCAGTGGGACGAGTCGTTGCTCGCCAAGACAAGCCCGTGCTGGGGTGCTTCATGGGGCAGGCCAAGGTCGGCCCGGGGATCAAGGTGCTCAACCAATACAAAGTACCCAACTATCCCTTTCCTGAGCGGGCGGTGGGAGCGCTGAAGGCTATGCTGGTCTACCGACACTGGCTGGAGCGTCCTCCCTTGGAGATTGAGAAGTTCGATGTTGATCGGGAGAAGGTTAAGGGCATCTTCGACCAGGTGAGGGCCGACGGACGGCAGGCCATCGGTGACGCTGAGGCGCGGGATATAATGCAAGCCTATGGCATCCGCATCCCCGCGTCCAAGCTGGCCACTACGGCCGATGAGGCCGTGGAGTTTGCCGAGGGGATTGGCTATCCAGTGGTGATGAAGATTGCCTCACCGGATATTCTACACAAGACCGACATCGGCGGTGTGAAGCTGGGTATCACCAGTGCGACCGACGTGCGGGATGCCTTCGATCTGTTGATCTACCGGGCCACCCGCTACATGCCCGACGCCGAGATCTGGGGCTGTTTGGTGCAGGAGATGGTGAGGGGGGGCAAGGAGGTTATCGTGGGCATGAACTGCGACCCCCAATTTGGCCCGCTGATGATGTTCGGCCTGGGTGGGATCTACGTCGAGGCCCTCAAGGACGTGACCTTCCGCATAGCGCCTTTCTCCCGGCAGGAGGCCGAGGAGATGGTCGCGGAAATCCGCGCCTACAGCCTGCTCAAAGGGGTACGGGGTGAGAAGCCCTCGGACATAGAGGCCATCGTGGACACTTTGTTGCGGCTTTCGCAGTTGGTAACCGACTTCCCTGAAATTATGGAGATGGACATCAACCCGCTCGTGGTCTTCGAGGCTGGCCGGGGAGTGGTAGGTGTTGACATGCGACTGGTATTAGCGGCGTGAAAGGGATAAGGGATTAGGACAAGGAATAAGTGACAAAGGAAACACACATAGATGAGGCAGGGATAGATGCCGAATCCCCGATCGTCGTGGTCAGTGTCTTCGTGGTCAATGATGTCGAGACATTGAGGGCAGCAATCAAAGCGGTCCGTGATAAGCACCACTTCGGCAACGAGATGAAATCGGCCAAGACATCCGCGTTGCGGTGGCGAGTTTACCGAGACGTTCTGACCGAAGTGATGCAACACGATATTGATGTATGGGTGTTGATAGCGAACAAGGAGACAGCCGTTGAGCACCTGGGTCTCTCACGGCGTGTCTTGAGCGACTACTTCACTGAACTGGCGGTGGTACGCACTGCGGACTTGTGGCGAGGTGGGGACCTGTACCTGGACGAGAAACCAGGCAAGGGGAGAGACGCTCTACTGCAGCGGCTTTCTGTTGGTCTAACCGAAGTCGGAGCACTACAGGAGATCGATTCTCATCGGGATGACTTGATGCAGGTTTCCGATCTCATTTGCGGGACGGTCTTTGGGGTAGAGACGGGGAACGAGCGGAAGCGGGGACTGTTCGAGATCATCGCGTCCCATGTCTCCATCTGGCGTTGGGCACCTGAAAAGCAAAAAGCAGACCGCCCATCCCGGGAAGTTCCTCCCAGCAGCGAGAGGCATCCCGGGTGAACGATCTACTTTTGTGAATAGTATACCAGCTTTTCAAAACCATGTCAAATTGTATCACAGCGCGAGGTATATTTTACTTTCGGGGCAGAGACCGGTCGGGGAAAGGAAGGCGATAAGGGGCCGCTTAGTCCCTGATCCCTAACCCCCGACCATAGACCATCAGACCAATAAGGAGAGGAAACATGAAAGTGCTATACGTCACTTCAACAGCAACTTTTTCGGGCAAGACGGCTTTTTGCGTTGGTCTGGGAAACAGGTTCAAGCGCGACGGTTTCACCATCGGCTACATGAAGCCGGTGAGCACCACGGCCAGGAAGGTAGCTGGCCGAATCGTGGACGAGGACGCCGAGTTCATTCGGCAGACCTTCGATCTGGCCGAGCCCCTGGAAGCTATGGCCCCCATTGCTTTGATGCCTGAAGTAGTGGAGGGTATATTGACGGGCGAAGAGAAGACCGATTTCGTGGCTAAGCTCAGGGAGGCCTATTCTAAGGTTGCCCAGGGGAAGGACGTGGTGATCCTGGAGGGGGGGGCTCACTGCCTGGAGGGTTCCCTGGTTAACCTGTCCGCCCCTTTGGTCGCTGACCTCCTGGGGGCGCAAGAGTTGGTGGTAATCAAATACACCAGCGACCTGGTGGTGGACGAGGCCCTGGGAGCCAAAGTGCTGTTCGGGGATTCCATGCTGGGAGTCGTCATCAACGCCGTGCCGCGCCAACGGATGCGGTTTGTTCAGGAGATAGCCAAGCCTTATCTGGAGGAGCGTGGCGTAAAGGTCTTCGCCGTCTTGCCCCAGGAGAGGCTGCTCATGTCCATCAGCGTGGGCCAACTGGCCGACTGCCTGGGGGCCGAAATCGTCTGTTGTCCCGAAGCGAGCGAGGAGTTAGTGGAGTACCTGATGGTGGGGGCGATGAATGTGGATTCAGCTCTCACCTACTTCCGCCGCAAGCCCAACAAGGCCGTCATCACCGGCGGCGATCGCTCCGACATCCAACTGGCGGCTCTGGAGACCTCGACCAAGTGCCTCATCTTGACAGGCAACCTACCCCCCAGTCCCCTCATCCTTGGCCGGGCCGAAGAGGTGGGAGTGCCGGTGATCTTGACCAAACAGGACACCCTGACCACGGTGGAGATCATCGAGCAGTTCTTTGGCAAGACCCGCCTCCATCAGGAAAAGAAGGTGCAGCGTTTCCAGGAGATGCTCAGCGAGCGTTTCGACTTCAACGCTCTGTACGGTGACCTGAAACTGAAGCCAGCGGGTGTGTAGGTGCAACGCACTTCCAAAGTGCGTTGCACCTTAGAGGAACGGGAGGGTAGAGCTGATGTCCAGGATTAAACGAGTGCTAGGTGGCAGGACAACACTCGCCCTAGGGGCCTGGGTCGCGTACGTGTTGGCGTTCACACCGCTCTATCGCCTGCTGGGGGCGATAGTGCCCGCGCTGGCCATACTACCAGCGGTTGTGACGGGCTGGGCCTTGGGGATGCGGGCCGGGCTGCTTGCCGGCCTGCTTATTTTCCCACTGAACATGCTGCTTACGACCCTGGTCACGGGCACCGTCTGGGGTATGATGACCCCAGGAGGTCTGCTAGGCTCTGTTCTCATGGTGTTGCTCGGCGCTGTGGTTGGGCGGCTACGCGACTTGGGTGAGCAGGTAAAACGGGAACTCACGGAGCGCAAGCGTGCAGAGGAAGAGTTGAGGAGACATCGTGACCACCTCGAGGAGTTGGCAGGAGAGCGCACCGCCGAACTTAGAAAGATCAATGAAGAACTTCTTGAGGAAATCGCCGAGCGCAAGCGGGCGGAAGAGGCGCTGAAGGAGTACTCAGAGCGGCTGGAAGAGATGGTGGAGGAGCGTACAGCCGAGCTGAAAACGGCTAATGAGCAACTTCGTCTAGAGATCGCTGATCGCAAACAGGTGGAGGAGGCACTGCAGGAGAGCGAGGCGAAATTTAGAACGATTTTTGAAACAGTTACTGACATGATTACCTACGTAGACACACACGGCAGGATACTCGACGTAAACGATCGGGTGGAGGATCTATTGGGTTACAAGCGGGATGAAGTTATCGGGAGGAACTTCGCTAGGCTCGGGGTGCTTGGGCTGAGGGATTTACCCAAAATGGTTAGGCTTTTCAGAGATACGATTAGAGCGGGTGAAGCCGTGAGGATGGTTGAACTAGAAATCAAACGCAAAAACGGCAGTAAAGTTTTCGTGGAAGTGGGTACTAGATTCATTAAGAAGAACGGCAAAGTAGGAGGCGTTGTGAACGTATTCAGAGACATCACCGAACGCAAGCGGGCGGAGCGCGAAGTCGAAGAGCGCCGGATGTATCTGGAAGGGGTACTAGGAGCCGCCCCCGACGCCATCGTTACCCTGGATGCCCACCATCGGGTCGTAGAATGGAACGCGGGCGCAGAGGGGCTATTCGGGTATTCACGAGAAGAGGTGATCGGCCAAAATATTGACGATTTGGTCACCAGCCCCGATACCTTTGAGGAGGCGGTCGGTTTTACGCAGATCGTCATGGGCGGGGGGGAAGTGCCTCCCGTAGAGACCGTCCGTTATCAGAAGGATGGTTCTCCAGTAGACGTCATCGTGGCCGGGTCTCCGATTCTGGTGGGGGATGAGTTCATCGGGGCAGTCGCTGTCTACACCGACATCACTGACCGCAAGCTGGTCGAGGAGGCGCTGCGGGAGAGCGAGGAGCAATACCGGAACCTCGTTGAGCATCAGGGCGAAGGGATTGGTATTGTTGATATAGAAGAGCGTTTCAGCTTTGCCAATCCGGCAGCACACGAGATCTTTGGCGTGCCGCCTGGGAGTCTCGTGGGACGGAACCTGGAGGAGTTCGTGGATAAGGAGGGTGCCGCTACCGTCCGTGAACAAACGGAAATGCGTCAGGTGGGCCAGGCAAGTGTTTACGAAATGGACATTATCCGCCCCGATGGGCAGAGACGGCGCCTGCTCGTGACGGCCAGGCCTCAATACGACCACGATGGGCAGTTCAGGGGCACATTTGGGATATTCCGCGACATCACCGACCGCAAGCGAGCGGAGGCGGAACGGGAACGTCTGCTGGTGGCCGAACGCGAGCAGCGGCTCCTGGCCGAAACCCTGGCCGAGGTGGCTCTGGCCCTCACTTCGCTAACCAGTCACGAGGCTGTGCTGGACGAGATCCTGCGCCAAGTGCGGCGCATTGTCCCCTACAACACAGCCAACATCGCGTTGCTGGAAGACGATTTCCTGCGTATTGCTCACTGGCAGGGCTACGAGGCATTTGGTACCGGGGAGCTAATCTCCAACCTGCTACAGCCATTGGATGACTTTCTGGTGGATGCCGAGGCTGTTCGCCTGCAGAGACCAGTGGTCATTCCCGACACACGTCAAGAACCACGCTGGGTGGTATTCCCTGAGACAGACTGGATCAGGTCGTATCTCGTGGTACCCATTTTTCTGCACGACCGTGTTCTGGGGCTGCTCCGGCTGGATAGTGATACTCCCGGCGAATTCTCGGCCGAGGACGTCAAACGGTTGCAACCTCTGGCCAACGCGGCCGCCATCGCCCTGGAGAACGCCCGCTTGTTCGGGGAGGTGCAGCGCCTGGCCATCACCGACGGGTTGACCGGCATGTACAACCGCCGCCATTTCTTCGAGTTGGCCGAGAATGAATTGAACCGCGCGCGCCGTTTTCGGCACACGGTGTCTGCCATCATGCTCGACGTGGATCACTTCAAGCAGGTCAACGACACCTATGGCCACGCTGTAGGTGACCAGGTTTTGCGTGTCCTGGCCGAGCGCTGCCGTGAAAGCATCCGTGACATTGACATCCTGGGGCGTTATGGTGGTGAAGAGTTTGCGATTATCTTGCCGGCAACCGATTTGTCAGGGGCGGTTAGTATGGCTGAACGTCTACGCCAATGTATTTCTGATACCCCTATCCTGACTGAACGAGGTGACATTGCTATCACCACCAGTTTGGGCGTGGCTAGCAGTGTTCAACCTGATGGGGATGTCGCTACCTTGCTCAATCGCGCCGACGCCGCCATGTACGCCGCCAAACAAGCCGGCCGCAACCGCGTGGCAACACTTCCCCAAAGCTTGCCCCCAGAGGAGAAAATGATCGCCGGTGAGTTAATCCCATGAGTGAAATATTGAAAGAAAACCGGCGGATGCTGGTTTACCTCGTCGTCTCCAACTTCATGCTCT
>CAYUPJ010000137.1:0-11720 GCA_964446635.1 uncultured Anaerolineae bacterium | reverse complement strand
CAGAGGATAGCACATAATTCGCAATTTGGCCAGTGCGTTTACGCGAAAGTACAGTATCGAGATAAGTGAATTGGGTATTTGGATTCTCCTTGGGTTGAACCTTCCCAATCGGTTGGGTTATTTCCTCAACCGTCGTCCACACCCAGCCCTTGGGCAGCTCGGGCAAGCCGTTTCTCTCTTCCGTCATGCCACCAACACCTCGTTAAGCTCTCCCATGATGCTCGCCAAGTCCGCCCCAAAGAGCTGGTACACTCTGATCGGCCCGCCCATGTCGTGGAAGGGGGTGTACTCGAAGTCCTCCATCTCGATGCGCAGGCTGGTGGCGATGTGGTCTTTGATGCTGGTCAGCCACTCGATCTGCTCAGTCGTGAACTGGCGGCCAGCCTCCACCTGCTCCGCCAACCAGAGCTGGAACCGCCCCTCCACGGTGAGGGGGAAGGGCTCCAACACGTCGCTCTGCCCAACGGCGAAGCGGATCAGGGATACGATGTTGGTCAGTAACTTCTGCGGCCCCGCCCCTCGTACCCTGGCTCGCTCCAACTGCTCGTAAGCCCGCCACAACTGCTCCTGCGTAAGGTGGTAGGGCGGCCTCTCGATGGCCTCGGCCAGCTCTTTGATCTGCTCGTAGGTGACCTGCCGCAACGGATAGGGCTGGCTGTAGATGATCTCCAGAGCGGTCAGCTCATCCTTGTTGTCCTCGATGAACTGCTGGAAGGTATCCACGATGGTGCGCGCCTTCTCCCTGGCCTGATCGTCAAAACCCGCCCTCAGCACCGTGTCGGCGCTGACGGTGTCAATGGTCTGCTCCTGGCGCTGCCGGACCTCGATCAGGGTGTTTCTCAGGTCTGGATCGTCAAAGGGCGCACAGGCGGCCTTGACCAGTTCCTCCGTGGCGTGCTCCACCTGTTCAGGGGTTGGCGTTTTCGTCCCAAACATCTCCCTGGCGTTCGCTATCTGCGTGTCCGGGTCCACCGCATCCAGCAGGTCGTTGATGAGTTGCCTCAGAGTCCTGCCGCTGGCGACAGCCTCAATCGCCTGGCGATCTTTGATGTCAATCTGCCGATCCAGCCGGGCCAATCTGCCCGCCAACGAGGTCAGGGTGTCTTCATCCCGGACTCCCAACGCCACGTTACGGATCAGCTTATCGAAAGGTATGCTGGGCTTCCGCTCCAGAGGACGGCTATCGGTCTTATCGTCCTCGCACACCCCCACCGCGTCCACGATCACGAAATGGGTCTTGTGGGCGGCGTCGGGCGTGACGGCTCTCAAATCGGTGGGCAAGATGGTGCGTGTTCCTCGCCCCTTCATCTGCTCAAAATACACCCTGGACTTGACGCCCCGCATGAACAGCAGGCACTCCAACGGCTTGATGTCGGTGCCGGTGGAAATCATGTCCACTGTCACCGCAATGCGGGGGAAATACGAATTGCGGAAACTGGCGATCAGGTCTTCGGGCTTCTCACCGGTGGTTTTGTAGGTGATCTTCTTGCAGAACTCGTTGCCCTTGCCAAACTCCTCCCGCACGATGTGGACGATGTCCTCGGCGTGCGAGTCATCCTTGGCGAAGATCAGCGTCTTGGGCACTTCACTGCGGCCGGGGAAGATCTCGGCCAGCAGTCGCTCCTTGAACGTCCGGATGATCGTCCGAATCTGATCCACGGCCACCACGTCGCGGTCCAACTGGGGGGCCGTGTACTCCAGGTCTTCGTCCAGCAACTCCCAGCGGGTCTGGCGGGTGAGCCTGTCCCGCCTGTCAATGTAGTAGCCGGCCTCCACCGTGCTGCCCTGCTCGGTGATCTGCGTGCTGATGCGATAGACCTCGTAGCCGACGTTCACTCCATCGGCCACGGCCCGTTCGTGGCTGTACTCCGTGACCAGGTTCTGGTTGAAAAAGCCGAGGGTTTGCTTGGAGGGGGTGGCGGTCAGGCCGATGATGAAAGCGTCGAAGTATTCCAGCACCTGCCGCCAGAGGTTGTAGATGGAACGGTGGCACTCGTCGGTGACGATGAAATCAAAGGTCTCGATGGGGATTTGGGGGCTGTAGGTGACCTCCCTGGGCGGCGCATCCTCCGGCCCAATCTCGAACAGGGAATGTTCCTCGATCTCGGCGTCGAATTCGGGATCGCCTTTGAGCATGGAATAGAGCCGCTGGATGGTGGTAATCGCCACCCGGCTGACCTGGTCGAGGGTGTTGGAAGTCAGGTGCTGCACGTTGTAGAGCTCGGTGAACTTGCGGCCATCGTCGGGCGTCACGTACTGTTGGAACTCCCGCAGGGTCTGGCGTCCCAGGTTGTTGCGATCCACCAAAAAGAGCACCCGCTTCGCATTGGCGAACTTGATCAGGCGATAGATGAAACTCACCGCGGCGTAGGTCTTGCCGCTGCCCGTCGCCATTTGAATGAGCGCCCGTGGCTTTGCCTGGGCGAACGACATTTCCAGATGGACTACCGCTTCAACCTGGCAATCGCGCAACCCCTTGGTGTTCAACATCGGCACGAGCCGGAGCCGTGCTCGCAGCGTGTCCTCTTGTGAAAGCCACTCCTGAAGCGTCTCCGGACGGTGAAAGGCGAACACCCGGCGGGAGCGAGCTTCGGGGTCCCGCCCATCGCGGAAGAAGGTCTCTACCCCTGTGCTCTCGTAGGCAAAAGGAAGGGGAAGGTGCACGTGGGGAATGTGCGCGGGAAAGCCTGTTATGTACGCAGTAGATTGCTCGGCCACGCCGCTCAAGGTCGTGCCTTCAGGCTTTGCTTCAATCACCCCAACCGCCTGGCGGTCCACGAACAGCACATAATCGGCAAAGCCGGACTCCACAGGAAACTCACGAACTGCCACGCCCAGCGAAGCGCTGAGATTGAGCCGTGACATACTCTGCACGCTCCAGCCTGCGGCATCGAGCAATCTGTCAATGCGTTGCCTGGCTTTCTCTTCGGGCCTCATAGTCGTGATGCTCTCCCCGTACGCTGAGCATAGTATATCAGATTTCGGCTCGTTTGGCAACAGCAAAAAAGCCGCCGGTGCGTTTGACACAGGTGGCTTTCTCCCTCAGCGGCCATCCTGGCTAATTGCCAGATTCGAAGCGGCTACCTTGTCCACCACTTGTGCATCTGGTAGATGGGCTTCTTGGCGTTGCCCTCATTCTGGGCGGTTTTGTTCAAACCTTCGATGGGGAAATCGTGTTCGATGTTGGCCATGCTGGTCTTCCTGATTCAGCCTCTCTTGGATTTGACAAACGGCTTCCAGTGTGGTATCATATAAGCAAGATCGGGTGGCTAGGCCGCTCCCATCCTTAACCGGACGGATGATTGCCTGGCATCAAGGCCCACCACGAAAGGGCTTCCCCGATCGTTTTTGTTTCTCGCCTACCAGGGGCACCAGGAGCTCCCCCACTTTCAACGTCCGATCGGGCGTGACCACTCCTCGGTACGTGGCGAGGGCTTTCTTGTGAGCGGGAGACTTCTTGCCAATACAAAGAAAAATGACGTTGCCTGCAGGGTAGGTGGGACGGTGTTGCCAGATCAGGTTAAGGAGCGTAGCTGATCTCGTTTGAAAAAGCCAAAGCGGTGTCTTTGTCAGTCTGCTCGAGCTTACCGCTCTGGTCAACCTCGATGTGCAAAAGGTGCCTCCTACGTTGCGATGTGTTAGCCCCGACGAATTCCCATTATTGCACCAGACACTCCATTAGCGACAGCATGCCGTGAGTCACGTCTGAGGCTGGCCTTGCACACTCCAGTGGTAGTGTCTCCGAACGTAGCACCCTTCGTCGTCAAACACGGCGGAGGTACGAGATTTGGGCACCTGGCGCAGTTTGTCGAACTGTGGTCCTACGTCGCCGGCCGGTACAGATCGTCGAGGATGATGACCAGGGGCTCGTCGCCGGCCAATCGGCGGATTTGCTCGCCGGCAGGGTGGTCGCGCACCTCAGCCAGAAGATCAACTTGGCCCAGCTTAGCAAGAATCGGCTCCCAGGCAAAGTCAGGATATTCGATTCCACTCGCTCAGATTAGTATACCAGATTTCGACTGGCTTGGCAATAACAAAAGGCAATACCCGAGCGGGTATTGCCTTTTAGCCCTTTTGAAAGGGCGCTGCTGTATCCCGAACAACCCTATTGGTTGCCCTGTTGCTCCGAGTCGGCCATCTCGACGAATACGGGCTTCACTCCTACCTCAAACTCTACCATCCCCATCTGAGCTGGGACGATGACCGTTTCATCCCCGTCTCGGTTGGTGAGAACGGCATTGGCGGCGGAAGGGAGTCCTACCGTTTTGGTGATCGTATTCGACCATAAAATGTAAAGCAAGCCCTTGGTGCCAACGAACTTGTAAGCCTCAATTCCGTCAGGGACATCCTGGTAGGCGCCCAAACAATGCATCCCCTCCAGCTTGTTGGCGAAATGCTGGAAGGTGGTGTAGCCATTCATGGGTTCGTGATTCGTACTGATCAAATATCGCTCCACTTCACCTCCCCACGGCCATGCTTCATGTTCCCTGGGATCAAACCAGAAGATGTTGTCTACCCCGGCCCCAAAGCCACGAGTGAGTTCGCGAACGATAAAATCGCGCTGAAGCTCCACGCTCCGACCCATATTGACCCACTGGCCCGTCTCGGTTATCCAAATCCTCTTCCAATAGATCTCATTCCTCGACATGGTATCACGGATCTCATTCACTTTGCTAGCCATCGTGGGAAACTCGGCCTCATTGACGGGGTAATGATGCAAACTAACGCCATCGAAATACCGCCCGGCACCATTTTGCAATGCCTTTTCAAAAAAGTCCTTTTCAAAACGTTCCCAGTAATCATAGGCCAGGCCACCGAAGAAAACCAAAGCATCAGGGTCAAGGTTCTTGATCGTGGCATAGAATATCCCCAACTGCCGAGCATATTCAGCGGGATAAAGCCCCCAACACCCTACCGCTGGCCCATAGCTGGGCCTGGGCGCTCTTCCGTCTGGTTCGTTGATAAACTCCCAGGCATCTACAACCTCAGCATAGCGAGGCACAGCGACCTCCAGGAAGCTCTCCAAAGCAACTGTGTCCGAAATAGGGCCGCAGCTCTCCTCGGCTGCCCAGTCTGGTGCGCCGTAGATCACGGCTATGGCATCGAACCCCAGTTCACCAAGACGGCTAAATACCGGGTCGTATTTGTCCCAATCATACTCCCCCGGCGATGTCTCTACTCCAAGCCAGGGCAGGAAGACTCGCATCCAACCCGCCCCCATTTCTCTGGCGACGGGGAAATCGTACTCAATCACTTCGGGGACCACTACCCAAGCCTCCCCGAAATCCACCCCCAGTTTAGCTTCTGGTGGACGGTGCTTGTGAACCAGGGGGAGGCACACTGTATAGGCACCGGTTGCTTGTATAGTAGTGTCCCTTGTATCCCTCCATTCACCGACGGTTTGGCCATCTGCCTCATATGCCCCGATGTCACAGACGGGTATGCCGTCGTAATCTCCATCAGTTGGTCTAACTCGCCCGCGCTGGTCGGTGGCTAGGGGGTTTCCCCAAGGATCAGTGCATCTAGCGGGATTGCCACCGTCAATGGCCAGGCTGCCAGGCAGGAGGACATGAGTGAGGGTGGGGCCGCCGTTATCCTGCAACGGGCCGAGTAAGGGGTCAATGTTAGAGAGGTCGCTCTCCCTGGTAAAACCACAAGTACCATCGCTGTCCAGGTTGTATCCTTCGGAAGTGATGGAACCGAAGCAATTACCGCCGGCGAGACTGTTGGCCACGATCGTATTCCTCAACGTAGGCTTGCTCCCAAAACTGTACATCCCGCCGCCGCGGTGAGCCGAGTTGGCATTGAAGGTGCAGTTGGTCAATATCGGGCTAGTCCAGCTGTTGTGCATCCCACCGCCAGCTCCGGCAGAGTTCGCACTGAACGTGCAGTTGGTTAATGTAGGAGTGCTGCGGTTCTTATTGTGCATCCCACCGCCGTAGGTAGCAGAGTTGCCATTGAAAGTGCAGTTTGTCAACACCGGATTGCTCTCATCATTGTACATCCCTCCGCCACCAGAACGGGCGAAGTTGCCACTAAAGGTGACATTCGTAAGCGTCGGGTTGCTGTACCAGTTGTACATCCCTCCGCCATAGTTGCCGGAGTTGCCAGTGAAGGTGCAGTTGGCCAACGTCGGGCTGCCGCCGTTGTTGTACATCCCGCCACCGCTCCCGTCGCGTGCGTTGCCGCCGGTGACAGTGAAGCCGTCGAGCACGGCGGTCTCGTCGGTGCCGCTGCCAGTGACCACGGTGTGGCTGTTGTCGCTATTGTCCCCAACGACGCCCACTTCGCCACTTAGGATGGTCACGTTGGCCTCCCAGTCCCTCTGGTCGCGAGAGGTCTCCCCGCCTGCAAAGCCACCGTAGAGGATCACACCGTTTCTCAGTTGGTAGGTGGCGGTGCGGTCAGTGCCAGTGGTGGGCTTGTAGGTACCCGCCGTGACCCAGATTGCATCGCCGCTATGGGCAGCGGCTAGGGCGGTTTGCAGGTCGGTATAGGCGTCAGCCCAGGAGGTGCCACTGTTCGTGCCGGTGGCGTCGGCCTTCACGTATATGGCCGAGCCATTCTCGTCGCTAGCCACCTGCGAATTCTCGAATGTGCCCACAAACTGGACATTCTGCAGGTCGAGAGGAATCTCGCCCTCGCCTAGGCCAGTGAGGCTGATGATGGCCGGCTCTCCCGTCCCGTTGGGCATTGGAGGGGAAGCCAAGAGAGGGGAATCAAGTAGGAGCAGGTAGACCACTGCTGTAAGGATTACGAAGGCCACAGACCCCAATAGCCTCATCGTCCTAGCCGGAAGGCCGTTCACTTGCTTCTTCTCGTTCATCTTTAATCTCCTTTCACACTATTCTCAACGAAAAGGCAAACGCCAGCTTCAGGGCATGCGAAAGCACTGCCTTGGCTGGCGTTGCGTTCACGGATGTTGTCTGTGAGTTGCTCCACTAACTTTGCGGCGTGGATGTGGGTGGTATGGGATAAGGTGAAGGTGGCGGTGTCGGCGTGGGCGGTGGAGGATACGGTGGTGGCGTCGGCGTCTCCGTTGGCGGCACGGGCGTTGGTGTGGGTTCCAGCGGTGTAGATGTAGACGTTGGCTTTACCTTGCACCCAGACCAGCAGAAGGACCAGGTCGGGCTGAGGCACTCGACTTCGTCGCCCAGATCTGGCTTGTCCCCTCTCCTGCGCTTGATGGCGACGTTCCAACTGAAGCAACCGCTGTCCGATAGGCTTTCCGTACACAGGTAGTCGCGCAGTTGCCATTTCGTTTCCCGTGTCCCTGAGGGGATTTGACGAGCCGGGTCGCTCCACGTGCCGTCGTACCAGGTCTGTCCGCCGTGAGGGTAAGTTACGTTGACGAAGAAGTATTCGTCCGGGGCCAGCGCTCTGTTGAGTTCCCATTGTAACGTCACCACACTCGTTTCGCCCCCAAAGGATGCCCCATAAGGCGGGCTCGCCAGGCTCAATCGGCAAGGGACTTGAGTCGCTTTCAATGGCAGTTCTGATGTAGGCGTGGTCGGCGTAGATGTAACTGCAGGTGTTTTGGTCAGCGTAGATGTGACTGTAGGTGTCTTGGTCGGCGTGCATGTGGCTGTAGACCTCTTGGTTGGCGTGGGCGTGCGGGGCAGAGCCTTCACTACGATAGGGACGTAGACTAGGCCAGGGGGTGTAGAGGTAAGCATGCTGGCGGGGGTGGTTCTGGGCACTTGCGCCGTGAGCGTGGCCACGACGCTCCATGCTATCGCCGTCTCGGTCGCCTTGAGATCAGGCGTCGTTATCTCCAGATCCACCCAAATGTGTCCACATGCCGTCAGGACCAGACCCCCTACAAGGATGAGAATCAAGACCCGAGCCAATCTTACCCTATCCTTCCCGCTCTTCTCAATCCCGCGTTTCTTCTCTACTTGCATCCCCATTCTACCACCAAATGGTTACGCCTGTGTTGACAAATGTTACGGATCTGTAACGGTATTGTCCCCGTTTCTTCACATCCCTTCTTCAAGAAGAGTTGGCGTCACTACCTCTACAATGTCACATCTGTCATTGTGAGCGTAGCGAAGCAATCTCCCGTCTTCACTCTGAGCAATGGGGGGGATTGCTTCGTCACTTCGTTCCTACTCAGAAACTTCTTTCTGTCATTGCGAGGCGGCGCTCTTCCGCCGAAGCAATCCCCATCTCGCGAATTGGGGATTGCTTCAGGCGCACACACCGCGCCTTCGCAATGACAGGATGGGCGGTGTTTCTGTCCTTTAGAATGGCGGCCGCGCCATGGCCAACTCGCAATGACAGCGGGAGTAGTTACGGGCTGGCTTCAGCCAACGGCAACCTTACCATGAACGCAGTCCCTTCCCCCACGGTGCTTTCCACTGCGATCTGCCCGCCGTGCAGTTCCACGATTCTCTTCACGATAGACAGCCCTAAGCCACTTCCCTCTACAGCCCTGGTCTGCTCTTTTTCCACCCGATACATCTTTTCGAAGATGTGGGGAAGGTCCTCTTGTGAGATGCCCGGCCCGTTGTCGGCTACCTCGACGATCATGCTCTCTCCGTCCGTCTCTAGTCGGACTTGGACCTTACTTCCTTCGGGGCAGTACTTGACCGCGTTGTCCAGCAGGTTGATGAAAACCTGCTTGATCCGATCGCGGTCAGCGGGGATACGGGGTAGCCGAGGTAGGCTCTGGATAGATAGCTCGATCCCCTTCGCTTGCGCCACCCTGAGCAGCCCGGCCACGGCCTCCTCAATGACCACCCCGATATTGGTTGGCTCTAAGCGCAAGGGGATGCCCGATTCCAATCGGGAGAGAAGGAGCAGATTGCTGGTCAGGCCCGTGAGTCGCCGTACCTCTTGCTCGATGATGTTCTGCGAGTGCCGCCAGCTCTCGACTTCTTCGATGGAACATTCCTTGATATTGGCCACGTGGCCGGCGATGGCGGCCAGCGGGGTCAGTAGCTCGTGGGAGATGTTTTGGATGAAGCTGCGGTAGAATTCCTCCTGATGGCGTCGCTCTGAGACATCCGTGACCATGCAGATCACCCTGTCAGAAGAAGCCGGCCCGTCCAGGGGCATAGCCCGCAACTGAAGCCGCACATCGGCGGCGGGCTGAAGCTCGTGCAATTCCGATTGACAGGACTCAGCTACCCGGTTCACGAGAGAGGCCAGGCGCCTCTCCAGCCGAGGCGAAACGCGATCCAAAGAAAGCAATTTGTAGGCTTCCGGGTTGCCCCAAAGGATCCGCCCCTGTCGGTCGGTGAGCAAAAGCCCCACGGGCAGGCTGTCCAGTAGTGCCTCCAATGGCCTCACCGCAGAGGGACGAACTAGTCGCCTTTTCCCATACCACGCGGTGAGGAGCATGAGTCCTGTAGCGACTAGCAGAAGCACTACCAAGATGATGGCTGCCCCTATCAGGTCGAAAGTGACGTGGATCACCGGCTCCCTCATCGCCCCTCCTTCCTCCCCCCCAACCCTTCGACCTTGCTCAGGGCAAGCCTGGAGGGGAAAGAGGGGGGGCGCTCCCTGAACTGATAGCCGACGCCCCGCACGGTCAGGATGTACTGGGGCACAATGGGATTGGGCTCCAACTTCCGGCGCAGTTCGGCGACGTTCTTGTCCACCACCCTGGAGTCAACGGCCACATCCCATCCCCAGACTTTGTCCAAGAGCGTCTCTCGCCCGAAGACCTGGCCCGGGTGTTCCGCCAGGAAGCGCAGTAGATTGAACTCGGTCGGCGTGAGCTGCACCTCTTGCCCCCCAACCCAAACCCTGCGTTTCTCCAGGTCAATCTCCAGGCGGTCAAACACCAGGCGATGGGTGCGCGGCGCTTCCCTGCTCTCGCGTACCGTACGCAGGGTAGCCTCGATCTGGGCAATCAACTCGTGCGGGTCGAATGGCTTGGTGAGATAATGATCGGCTCCGATGCTCAGGCCCTTGACCTTTTCCGCCGTCTCACCCAGCGCCGTGAGCATGATGATAGGGATATACCGCTCCCGCTTCCGCAGCTCCCTGCACACCTCCCAGCCATCCAGCTTCGGCATCCTTATATCCAGCACCACCAAGTCGGGCTCTGCGGCATCCGCCAGCGCCAGGGCTTCCTCGCCATCTCGCGCGATGACTACCTGGAACCCGGCTCGTTTCAACATGGGCTGCAGGAACGAAGTCAAGGACTCGTCATCCTCGGCCACGAGTATCTTCGCTGTCATAGGTTCTTCCCCGATTTCTGCCCTACTTGCTAACTACCAAATTTCCAGCGCCAGTACGATTTCGCTTCCCTGCGTATGGCATCCCAGCCGCCTCTTCTAAAGATCCACCATGCCCTGCCCGGCAGAGCCCACCAGGGGGTCGGCCTGACAACACTCTGGCCCGCAAAGGGGAACCAGTTGCGGATGCCGGGAGCGGCCTTGTCGGGCGCAAGGCGGGGGTGAGCACAGAATCTGGCCAGAGGTTCCACTGCCCTCTCCCAGGTGAACTGACCTTTCACCGCTTCAAAGCTAGGACGATACATCTCTCGTAGATTCGGAGTCTCCAGCAACTCCATCAGAACATCGGTCACCTGCCCAACGTCCCCGTAATCCACCACCCTACCCAGGCTGTCCTGCTCCACCAGCTCGCTCATGGCGTCGCCTGTGGTGGTGACGATGGGCAAACCGGCCCAGATGTAATCCAAGAGGCGGGTGCGGAAAGAGAACCTGGTCTCGAGGTGATCAAGGTGCAGGCTACCCCCGACGTCGGCCTCCAGCAGATAGTTTTGCCTCTCCCCGTAGGAAACCCAGTCGTTGAAGAAGACGAATTTATCATAGAGGCCCAAATCCTTGCTCAGTTGGATGGCCTGGCCGGCGACCTGCATCGGCGGGATCAAAGGATTGGGATGCTTGATCCCCATGAAAAATAGCTTCACGTCCTCACGGTGGGCCGCGATGTTGGCCATCGCTTTGATCAGGGTACAGGGGTCGAACCAATCCCATATCCCCCCTCCCCAGAGGATGACTTTGTCGTCCTGGCCGATGGTCTTGTAAACCCCTTTCAGAACCTGCTTGGTATGCTCAGGCGGGCTGGAGGGCAGGCCAAAAGGCACCACGTCAATGAGAGCGCGCAGCGTCTCATCGCTGTCGTAGGTGTAAGGATTTGCCCGGTTCAGGGCCACTAGCATCCCCAGCCAGAAATCGCGCTGTTTTTCGCTGGCACAGAGAAAGAAATCGCCCGCCCAAAGCTGGCTGTTCAGAACCGTCAGATCGGACCCGTGAATCCTCTCCCTCTCCAGCATCGTTTCGTGGGAGTGAATGCGCAAGTTTTCTAGGATGAAGGGATCGTAGACATCCACCACCAGGGGTACGTTGAGCTCCGTCAGGAAGGGGTAGTGGTGAAGGATGAAGCCCTGGAACACGATTACGTCAGCAGCGCTGGCCAGTTCGCGCAGCCGTCCCTCCCCTTGAGCGTATGAGCAAACAACGAAGCCGTCGCCAGCAGGGTGATCCCTATTGGGCACTGCCAGACTGACCTGGAAGTCGTGGCTCAGGGCTTTGGCAAACTCCCAAAAGCGGATTCCAGGCCCGGCCATCCTCTCCCCGATGACATCGTTGCTGATAAGTAGTATACTATGCATCCTGTATTATCTCGGTCATGAATCTACCGCGACCTCTTCGATCAAAAGAATTTCCGGTTTCTATGTCATTGCTATAGCGTTGCAGAATTGCCGTAGTATAGGCCCTTGTGGCCGTTTTTGCGCCTAAAAG
>CAYUPJ010000136.1:0-11775 GCA_964446635.1 uncultured Anaerolineae bacterium | reverse complement strand
GTTGATAAGCCCAATTTCAAGCGAGTGTCCCTCTGGACGCCAAGCCATCATCGCTTGGAACAGTACGCCCTACGTATGGAGATCTCAGGCCTCGGCCTGGACGTACTGCACAGCCCCGATTTCATACCTCCTTTCCACCGCAACTGCAAGTCCGTCATCACCATCCACGATCTAGCCTTCCTCCTGTACCCACACTTCCTCACCAAGGAGAGTGCCCGTTACTACGGCCAGATTGATCAGGCTGTGAAACGGACCGATCACATCATCGCCGTCTCCGAGAGCACCAGGCAAGACACCATCCGCCTGTTGGGCGCACCTGAGCACAAGATCACGGTCATTTACGAATCGGCCAATCCCATCTATCGGCCTGTCAACAACCAGGAAGCCCTAAAGCAGACCAAGAGCAAATATCACATCACGAGCGATTTTATCCTCTTCGTAAGTACCATCGAACCACGTAAGAACCTGCCCACGCTGCTAAAGGCTTATCGTCAGTTGTTGGACAGCTACAAGGCCGCTGTGAAATTGGTGGTAGTGGGCCGGCGAGGTTGGCTCTCTGAGGAGGTTTTGACCCTCGTGGACAAACTGAAGCTAACTAGCAATGTCCTGTTCCTTGGCCGGGTGCCGGTCGAGGATTTGCTCCATCTTTATAACGCCGCCCAACTTCTGATGCAGCCATCCTTCTACGAGGGCTTTGGCCTGCCACCCCTGGAAGCCATGGCCTGCGGCACGCCGGTGGTGGTCTCCAACGTCTCATCCCTACCCGAGGTAGTGGGTGATGCCGGGCTCTTGGTTAATCCTGAGGATGTCTCAGAGCTCACTGTGGCCATCTGGCGAATCTTGACCGACGAGGCCCTGCGAGCCGATTTGATCGCCAAGGGGTTAAAACGAGCCCAGTGCTTCTCCTGGGAAAAAACGGCGCTGCAGACCCTGGAGCTTTACCAACGCGTCGGCCAGAGCGATTGATGCGAATCCTGTTTCTCACCCCCCAGCTTCCCTATCCCCCTCACCAGGGAACGACCCTAAGGAACTATAACCTAATAGCCAACCTGGCCTCGCGCCACGAGATCCACTTGCTTTCTTTCGTGCACTCTCTCGATGAAATAGACAGGGTAACTCCCCTACACCAACATTGTCGTAACATCATCCCTGTCTTGGCCCCCCGCCGTTCTCCATGGAAACGCTTCCTATCGCTGTTTCTCTCCCCTCTGCCCGACATGGCCCTGCGCCTGCCGTCGGCGGAATTCAGGGCTGAGCTGAGAAGCTGCCTGGAGCGCGAGCCATTCGATGTGGTGCAGATCGAAGGCATCGAGATGGCGCGACATTGGATGTTGGAAGTTGGAAATTGGAAATTGGATTGCGGGACTGGATTGCCAACGTCAAACGTCAGACGTCAAACGTCCAATATCCAATATCCAATATCCATCTTCGATGATCACAACGCCGAGTACGTGTTGCAGCAGCGAGCTTTTGAGACCGATATTCGACAACCCAGGCGCTGGATTGCGGCCCTCTACTCGTTGATCCAATGGAAGAAGCTCAGTCGTTACGAGGCCAGGGTTTGCCGCCTGGCCGATCGAGTGGTAGCCGTCTCCGAGGCCGACAAACAGGCCCTGCAGCGCCTGGTGCCTGGACTAGAGGTGACTGTCATCCCCAACGGAGTAGACACCGAATTCTACAGTGACCAATTCCTAATGACCAAATCCCAATTGGTCATTGATCATTGTTCATTGGTTTTCACGGGCAAGATGGATTTTCGCCCCAATGTGGACGCCGTCGTTTGGTTTTGCCAGGAAGTATTGCCTCTGATACGAACGCAAATGCCTGACGTGCATTTCTACATCGTGGGCCGAAGCCCCCATCCGCGCGTCCTGCGCCTGGCCGAAGATCCGGCAGTGACCGTTACCGGCCGCGTGGACGACGTACGCCCCTACATCGTTGGCGCCTCGGTTTACGTGGTGCCTTTGCGCATCGGAGGCGGCACCCGCCTTAAGGTGCTAGAGGCCATGGCCATGGGCAAGCCCATCGTCTCCACCTCGCTGGGTTGCGAGGGCTTCGAGGGCCTCGTATCTGGTCGAGAGTTGCTCCTAGCCAACACCCCGGAAGCGTTCGCCCGGCAGGTGATCGAGCTTTTAGACGACGCCTCCCAGAGGGAAAGGCTAGGGCAGGCGGCGCGGCGTTTCGTCGAGGAGCGGTACGACTGGCGGCTCATCGTCCCCAGATTAGAGCAGATCTATGAGAAACTGGATGTTGGAGGTTAGAAATTGGAAGTTAGATTACGAGACAGGAAATCCAACCTCCAACTTCCAACTTCCATAAAAAGAACACCACGCCAACGAATCCGCCTGCTTCTGCTGCGCCTCATACCCTATCTAACCTGGCCCCTGAAGCTGCTAAGGAGTCATCCGCTTATCCGCTTCCCATCCGTTTACCGTATCCTCCTCATCCGCCCCGACCACCTGGGTGACCTCCTGTTCACCACCCCCGCCCTCAGGTTTCTGCGAGAAGCCTTCCCCCAGGCTCGCATCACCTACCTCGTCGCCCCCTGGTCAAAAGCCGTCGTCGAGAACAACACCCACATTGACGAAATCACCCTGTGCTCCTTCCCCGGCTTCACCCGGCAGAAGAAACGATCCCTGCTCGAACCTTATGCTATCCTCTTCCGGCACGCCAAACAGTTGAGGCAACAGGGTTTCGACCTGGCCATCGTTCTTCGCTTCGACCACTGGTGGGGAGCGTTGCTGGCTTATCTGGCTGGTATCCCCCGCCGAGTGGGCTACGACATCGCCGAGGTTAGGCCCTTTCTGACCGACATCGTCCCGCATTCACCCCATCGTCATGAGGTGGAGCAAAACCTGGCTTTGGTGAAGCAAGTAACGGGTAATGAGTTACAAGTAACGAGGACGGCGTTGGAGTTTAGCTTGTCGGCTGCAGATGAGGCGTTCGCTGAAGGTTACCTGGCCAGGCACGGTGTTGGGGACGACGATTTGCTGGTGTGTATTCACCCCGGTGCCGGGGCGCCGGTTAAGTTGTGGAGGAATGAGGGGTGGGCTCAAGTAGCTGATACTCTGGCTCAGCGGTGCCAAGTTAAGGTCATTCTAACCGGCTCGGCAGAGGAATTACCCTTATGCAAAGCCATCGCAGCACAGATGACCGCCAAGCCCATCGTGGCGGCTGGGGAGACCAGTTTGGGAGGGCTGGCAGCCGTCATGGCTCGCTGCCAATTGGTGCTCGGAGTGGACAGTGGACCTTTGCACCTGGCTGTGGCCATGGGCACCCCGACGGCGCATCTTTTTGGCCCTGTGGACAGCCACACTTTCGGTCCCTGGGGTGACCCAGCCCACCACATCGTCGTCACCTCGGACATGGATTGCATCCCCTGCAACCGCCTGGACTACGACCCCGCCGAGCTGCACCAGCACCATTGCGTGCGCAACATCACCATAGAGCAGGTGCTGAAAGCAGCGGAAAGGTTGATAACAACGCAAAAAGCATCGGCGAACGGGGTAGTCTTTGACTGCTGAAACAGATCGTAGTATAATTACCTTGCCAACAAGAACATCTGACACAGGGAGGTGAGAAGCATGGCGGAAGAGAAAGAGTTCCTCTTTGAGGACTGGCTAGCCGAGGGCATCAAGGGCTTTAGGGCAAGCTGCAAGAAACATCCGGCACTCCTACCTGATGAGTTCTTCCAACATACCAGAACCGCCCGTCGGGAAATGTTACTTGCCATGCGCAGCTTGGTAGACACAGCCATCGAATACGTCGAAGAAAAAGAAGAAAAAACCAAGAAGAAGACCACGAAGATCAAAGTGGAATAGAGAAGGCAGGTTTTCGTGGCGCTACCCGGATCGTCTCCTCCTGAGTGTACGTCACCAGGCCGGGACCAGCCCCCTTGATGGGACGCACGTATCGCCGCTCGGTGTAATCCACATCCACGTGGGCCGAATCCCGCGCCTGGGAGTAGTACGCCGCCAACTGAGCCGCCTCTTGCAAGGTGGCCTGCGGCACCTCCCGTTCTCCGGTTTTGATGATGACGTGAGCGCCGGGCACGCCCCGGACGTGCAGCCACAGGTCGTGAGGAGCAGCCCGCCGGAAGGTGACCTCCTGGTTCTGTCGGCTGTTCCTGCCTACCAGGATGAGCAGGCCGTCCTGAGAATTCACCGCCAGAGGCTGACTGCGGCCCACTTTTGGTTGCCGGCGCCTCTCTCTGATATAGCTGGCTTCGACCAAACAGGCCTCGACCTCTTGAATCTCAGGCCGATTGGCCGCCAGGTCCAGGTCGGCCTCCAACTGATCGAGGTAACGTTCCTCCAGTTCCGCTCGTTGCAATAAGGCAGGGATTTCCCGGGCAGCGCTCTTGGCCTTTTTGTACCTCTCAAAGTAACGCTTGGCGTTCTCCACCGGCGAGAGATGCGGGTCTAATTCGATCAGCAGGGGCGGCTCATCGGGCTCGATAGGGGCCGCCAACTCCCGCTGTCCAAGCGCAATGCGATGAGCATAGGCCAGGATCATTTCTCCTTTGAGGCGCAGTTCCTCCACCTGCGCCTGAGAGACCCTTGACCTCTTCAAAGCCTCTCGCTTCCTCCGCACCCTCTCCCTGGCCTGAGAGATAGCATCTCGCACCCCGCGCTTGGCTGCCGCATAAACATTCTCGCCCACCATCTGCCCATAATAAGCCTCCACTGCCTGGCTGATGCTCTCCACCTCCTCCCAATCGCCATACTGGGTCAGGGGATAGGGAGCGAAAGCTACCACTTGCTCGCCTCTCTTCACGACGCATGGCTGCCAGCGGTGCTCCCAAACCGGCATCAGCATCTCCTGAAAAGCCTCCAGCAACGGGGAGATCCTTACCGTTTGGGAGATGGTCGCCTCAGCATCTCCCACTACCCGATAGACGACTTCTCTAGCCAAAAGGGGGCTGACACCCCCGATGCCATCTACCAATGCTCTCCAAACAGAAGACTCAGGAGAAGCATCGGACAGGATGTCCCTGAGGCGCAATTCGGTAACGTCGGTGGGGTCGAGCTTGGACTGGGGTGGCGGGGGAACGTAGAGGCGTTGGGGCAGAATGGTACGATAGCGACTCTTCTCCGGCCCTACCCGCTTAATGGACTCCAGGATCAGGCCCTCCTCGGCCACCAACACGATGTTGCTGTGGCGACCCATGACTTCGATGATCAGGATGGTGTTGCCCTCTGGGTGCTGCACCCCGAAGTAGAGCACCCGCTCAAAGGGCGGCTGTTCGATAGTCGCAATCCGCCCTCCATGAATATATTTGCGCAACAGAAGCAGGAGCGGCGAGGGTTTCTCCACTCCACGTCGCAGCTTCTCCCCTGCCAGGTGCAATCGGGCGTACACAGCATGAGCCGAGGCCAGCAGGTACCTGCGCTCCCCGTGGGCGTAGACTTCCATCCCTACCGAAAGCTCATCGGGCAGGAGAACCTTCTGCACCCGCCCGTCTAGGATATGAGCCCGCAGCTCGTCGGCTACGGCGGCCATGGTTAAGGCATCAAAATACATCTTCCAGGTCTTTCTGGATCAAGGGCATGAAGGGGGGCTCTTCCTCTGGAACCGGAACCTCTTTCTCCCAATCCAGGTGCAGCTTCATAACGAAATTGTCCAGCGCATCGCTCCCTCTGATCCTGATTCTCTTCAGTTCGAAGGGCTGCTCGGAGGATTGCAGATCACCCTGATTGATAGTGACCGCTCCCCAAAAGTGAGCCGAGCGCAGGACGTCCACCACCTGCTGATCGTACCTGCCCGACGGATAGGAGAAGAAACGTGCCGTCTTCCCCGTGCGCTCTTCGATGGCCTCCTTGGAGGCCAAGATCTGCCAGACAATGTAATCAACAGGCTGCCCCCCCAGGTCGGGATGGGTATAGGTGTGAGGCTCGAACTCCATACCACCGGCACTCATCTCCTTGACCTGATCCCAAGAGATGTAATCCTCGTTCTCCTGGTCAATGGGGGCGGTGATCAGGAAAAAAGTCCCCACAAAGCCATGCTTTTTGAGCAGGGGATAGGCATGGGTGTAGCTATCCCGATAGCCGTCATCGAAGGTGAGGATAATCGGCTTGCGAGGCAAGCGTCGTCCTATCGTGAGATAGTAGATGAGATCGTGCAAGGTGATGGAGTGATAGCCAGCTTTGGTCAGATATCGCAACTGCTCCTCGAAATCCTGAGGTGAGACGGAGAGATCGCGGCGGACATCGTCGGCATCGGGCGGGGGGACGACGACGTGATGGTACATGAGAATAGGCACTCGTGCTTCATGCACCACTCCATCCGGCGTGGGCATGGGAGTAGGCGTGGAGGTGCGAATTGGGGTGAGGGTGGGCGTTGGTGTATGGGTGAAGGTGGGAGTTGGCGTAGGAGTTGGAGTGCGGGTTGGGGTAGGAGTCGGCGTAGCGGGCGGGGAGTGCCCGACCTGGGGCAAAAAGAGCTGGTTGGGCCGAACCGTCGGTAGGGAGTCCTTCACTTGAGGCAACAGGATGCGATAAGATGTAACCTGAGTGGGAGTGCTGGTCGGTGTTGGGGTGACAGTCACCGTCGAAGTCGGCGTCACTGTTGCCGTCGGCGTAGTCATCAGGTCTACAACCTCAAGGGGAACAAACCGCAACTGGAACACGGTGACGATGACCACCGCCAGAGGCAGGATAACGATCTTCAGATACTCGCCCAACTGCACTGGGACAGAACTTCGCAAGTCTCTCTCCTTGGCTCAGTTGCCCCTAGAGGATACTGCAACCAAGGAAATCTGTCAAGTTCGACGACTTGGAGATCTTCAAAAGACCCTTAGGGTTCTGGAAACCCCAAGGGTCTGAGTCTGACTAGAGCGCCTCCACAGCTTCTGCATAACTGTACACCTCTATCCCCAACTTTTTCGCCACACGTTGGCCATACTCGTCCACCATCGGCGAGATGATCAGCCTCCTGGTAGCCTTTTGCTGATGCCTTTGCTCGTAAAACTCGACCTTGCGGCCAAAGGCATACACATCGCTGCGGCTCATCGAGGATTTGATCTCGCAGATGATCAACAGGCCGTCCTTGATGATGATGTCCAACTCCACCTGGTCGGGATGGCCAAAGACGTAGCCCGCTTCGTCAAACTCGACGACGTTTCGCACCTCGACTGCAAAGGACTCCTCCAGGATGGCTTTCAAGGCGCCTCTGAAGGATTGCTCGGTGTGCAATCCCCACCGCGCCCCCAACGCCCCAATGGTACTGTCGTGCTTGCGGGACAACCCCCGGATCTCTTGCAGCATTTGGTTGATCACCTTCTGGTTTTCGTCCCACTTCCTGTTTTGCTCATCCCACTTCCTGCTTTGCTCCTCGCGGTCCCGACGCAGTTCGTCCAGCAGACGGTCAAAGCGGCTCTCGGTTGCCGTCTTATCCGCAAACTGCGTGCGGGCCAGGTGCAGGATGAACTGCTGCATTTCCACGTCTTCCTGCATAATCGCCGGTAACTCACGCCTGATGATCTGTTTGATTTCCGTTACGCTCATTCTTTTCCTCCATAGTTCCTGTGAACCCCTGGCGACCAAGAGTGCATCTCCCCAACGCCAGAATACCACACGAACTTGTTTATGAGTCCCTTGTCCACCAGGGTACTGGCTTTAGTATACCACGCGCCACGCCAAACGTCAAGTACCCGGTCGTTCGATCCCTGGCAAGCAAAAACCCCTGGGGCTACAACAACCCCAGATCTTCACCATGCCTGTGGGATCGGCTGCTTCAGTCCCTTTGCCGTGCGTTCCACGCGCTCAAAAACATTTTAATCTTGAGTTTGGGCGTCATTTCTCTCTCCGTCCAAATGCTTGCGCACCAGTTCGATCACCGCAGCGCCATACTTCTCCAGCTTGCTTGGGCCAACGCCTTTCAACTCGGATAGAGCCTCCAGGGTGACGGGCTGGTGCGCGGCGATGGCGCGCAGGTGGCTGTCGTGAAAGATAACGTAGGGTGGCACTCCCTGCCCATGGGCCTGCTCCAGCCGCCACGCACGCAATGCCTGGAACAGGGCTTCATCCACCTCCAGCTCCGCCTCATCCTTTTGGGGTGACTTGCGTGGTAGCGGTTCTTTCGCCGGGCGGACCAGGCTCTCCAACGCGGCTGGGTTTTGCAGCGCCGCTTGGCCCGTGGGTGTGAGGTCGAGCACGATACCGCCGTGGTCGAGTTGGCGCGCCTTCAGAAACCCACCGCGCTCCAGTCGTTCCAGCATACGTTCGACGGCCGTTTGCGACCGGAAGGACAGCGAGCCGAAGCCCTGGCAGTCGTGGGCCTTGGGCGAGGCCTGAGCGTCGCCGCGCAGGATACGCACCAGGCTGAGCCGCCCCCAACTCCACGGCGCGGCTGCTACACAGCGCAGGATGGTCAACAACTGCTCCCCCTCATCGGGCAGACCAGCATCCGGCGGCGGCTGGATTTCAATGCAATTGTCACAGGCGGAGCACCGCTCGATGACGCGGCCGCCCAGGTAGGCATTGATGTGGCCGTGACGGCAGCGGCGGGTCTGAGCGTAGGCGGTAATCTCGTCCACGCGCTGGGCCTGGATGGTCTCGTATCGCTCCAGCAGCGTGGCGATTCGCTCGGCGGCGTCCGGCGGTGGCGGTAGCAGTTCCAGCAGCAGGTCGCGCCCGGCCGGGCGATAATCCAACCAACCCGCATCGGCCCAGTCCAACACCCGTCGCTCGATGTTGTCAAGAGGCAACCCGGCCTGCCGCGCCACATCCACCAGGTCTAAAGTCAACGGTTGGCCGGGCCGCAGCCGGGCAGCGTGGCAGAAAGCAGCCAGTTCGGGCGCGTTCGCGGGCACATCGCTGATGGTCAGGCAGACGATGGCCGCGCGGGGCACGTCGGGGCCGCGTCGCAAGAGGCCCACCTGCTCCAACAGGCTCAGGGCCACACGTACGCGCGTGTCATTGGCCTGCAAGTCGCGCTCCAGGTCAGCCACTGCGACCCGGCCCGATGAGATACTTCCCAGGCGGTGTTTGACGGCTGCGTAGATAGCCCGCAAGAATTCGATGGGCAGCACGTCCTGGCGGGCGCGGCGAGTCAGCGTGGCCCGGTCCGAAGGGGCATACATCAACAGGCAGCGGGCCGGCAACCCGTCGCGTCCGGCCCGGCCGGCCTCTTGATAGTAGGCTTCCAGCGACGGGGGTGGGACGAAGTGGACGATGAAGCGAATGTCCGGCTTGTCAATGCCCAGGCCGAAGGCGACGGTGGCCACGACCACGCGGATGCGGCCAGCCATGAAGTCGTCCTGCACCCCGGCCCGGTCGGCGATGCCGGCGTGGTAGTGGTCGGCGACGATGTCGTGCTGTCGCAAAAGCGCAGCCAGTTTCTCGCAGCGGGCGCGGGTGCCAGCGTAGACGATGCCGCTGCCGGGTTCAGTCTGGCAGAAGGCCAGCAGGTGGCGCAATTTGTCGTCGGCGGTGCGGGCATGGAAGACCTCCAGTTGCAAGTTGGGGCGGGTCACGTCGCCGGCGATGATGCGCATGCTACGCCCTGAGCTCGCCGAAGGGTCGCCCAGGTGATGGAGGATGTCCCGCCGCACGCGGGGTGGCGCTGTCGCAGTCATGGCCAACAACGGCGGGCTGCCCAGCGCCTGCCGGGCCCGACCGATGGTGAGGTAGTCGGGCCGAAAGTCGTGGCCCCACACGCTGACACAGTGCACCTCATCAATCACCAGCCGATTCACGCCCGCACGCCGCAGACCGTGCAGAAAGGGCGGTTGACGCAGCCGCTCCGGGGCGGCGTAGACCAGCCGGTAGGCCCCTGCAGTGGCCTGTTCCAGCCGCCGACGCTGTTCGTCCCTCTCCAGGCTGTAGTCAATGTTGATCACTCGACGCCGCAGCTTTGCGGGCAACGAGTCCACCTGGTCTTTCATCAGGGCGATGAGGGGCGAGATGACCAGCGTTGTGCCCTGTTCGGCCAGCAGCGCCGGGAGCTGATAGCAGAGGGACTTGCCGCCGCCGGTGGGCAGGATGGTCAGCACGTCCTCGCCGCGCAGGACGCAGGCCATGGTCTCCAACTGGCCGGGCAGGAGGGTCTCGAAGCCAAAGAGCCGCCTGACGGCCTCGGTGATGCGCGCCCGCTCCTCTTCGGTGACGGGGATTTGATCGAAGGTGGGCAAAGGCTCAGCGGGCTCGCGCTGGACGGGTTCAGCGGTGGGTGGTGTGGGGACAGCGGGCCGCGCTCGAGGGGTTGGGGAGAGGGCAGCTTGCAGCTCCGCCAGTTCTTCAGAGTAACGGCGCTCCAGTTCAGCCTCCAAGTCGGCGACGCGAGTTTCCTCGCCGGTGTCCCGGAAGTAGCCGCGCAGGCGGCGCAAGTAGGTGACGGAGAGTGGCGTTTCCTCGTCGGCGGTGCGCAGCAAGCGCACAGCGTAGCCGCTGGCGGTCACCCAATCGTCAAGGGCCTGGTAGAGGGAGAGCATCCCCAACAGGTAGGAGCGGCCCTGCGGACGCAATTCGTTCAGGCGGCGGTAGGCGTTCAGCGCGGCTTGCGTGTCCCCTCGCGCCAGCTCGACCTCGCCCAGCAGTCCCCAGGCCGTCACGCTGTCCTCGTTCTCCTCGACGAGGGTGCGAACGATCTGGTAGGCGGCATCCACGTCGCCGAGGGTCAGGTGGACACGGGCCAGGAGCGAGTGGGCGGTGAGGGAGGTCTTGAATCGCAGGCGTTCCTGCATCACTGTCAGCGCCTCGTCGGGGCGGCCTTGGGCCAAGAAGGCTCGCACCCGCAGGTCGAGCAACGAGACGAGGGTGGGGTTGAGGGGGAGGAGGACATCCAGGCAGGCGTGAACTTCTTCGACGTGGTCCCAGCGCAGGAGGAAGTTGAGCAGGCGGCTGCGATTACTGGCAGAGAGTTCGCAGGCCTGTGCGGGTGGCAGGTCGAGTCCATCTAACGCAGATTGGCGGGATGGCACAGATTCTGTGTTTCCATTGTCATAGGTTGTCATCATCTATCTCCATCTCGTAATCCGGCACGACGTGCACCCCGACGACGAGGAGCCAGTACTCCCTCTGCCATTCGCGGCTCAGCCCTACGGCCAGGTAGAGGGTTTCGGCGTTCAGCCGTTCGAAGAGCTCATCGTGGTTCAGATTCAGGACGCCTCCCCGCTCGCCCAGCCAGGTCCGGCCCAGTGAGTGCCACTTTAGGTCGGTCACGGAGACGCCGCGCTGGCTGGTGGCCCGGGGGTGGTTGGCATCGCCTGGCAGCACAAAACCCATGCGCGCTTCGTACTTGCCGGAGTAGGCATCCAGCGAGAAGCGCGCCCACACCTGCTCCGGCTGCACCAGGCAGAGCGAGCGGGTGTGGTGGATGAGCACGTCCTCCGGGGCGCGGTCGAGATACCTGGCGAAGAAGCTGGCCCGCTTCTCGCCCTCCAGGCGACGCAGTAGCCGTGGCCGGTGGCGGACGAAATCAGTGAGCCAGTCCTCGGTGTGGGGCGGGTCAGGGCGCGGCGCGAGCAGGTTTAACTCGATCACGTCGCCACACTGCACCAGGCGACCGTCGGCGTCGGTCATGTCGCCTGACAAGAGGGTGCCGAAGTCGCGCACCGGCCGCACCCAGCGCAGGCCGGTGACAGGATCAGGCTCGCGAGTGAACCCGGCCGTGCAGATGCCACTGAGCATCTGGGTCATGGCCAGGATGAGGACTTCTTGCGGTGGCACAGTGTTCTCCTTCCGATCATTTGCGGCAACGGATGGGAAGCGGATAAACGGTTATGCGTACTAACCCATTTGCTTATGCGTAACATCTGAGGTATACTGCGGG
>CAYUPJ010000135.1:0-11796 GCA_964446635.1 uncultured Anaerolineae bacterium | reverse complement strand
CCTTGGTCGGCGTAGGCGGAGCCTTGGTCGGCGTAGGCGGAGCCTTGGTCGGCGTAGGCGGAGCCTTGGTCGGCGTGGGTGGCACTTTGGTCGGCACTGGTGTAGGCGTAGGTGTCGCCTTTGGCTTGCAGCCAACTACCACCAGCGCGAGAACCACGACAATCGCTAGAATGTTCCAAATCCTCCCTTTCATTACTAATCTCCTCCTTGTTTGATATGTTATGCCAAGCCGTCTTCCACCAGCTTGACACGCGCTCTTCCCGTCACGGGTGCCCAACCCTACACCAACTGCGGTTTACTGACTTCTTTGTACAGATCGTATTTTGAGGCCCAATCAACTCCTTTCAAGGTAATATATCTTCAAGTAGACCAGGTGCAACGCACTTCTTGCTTCGGCCGAAGTGCGTTGCACTCTAAAGCATAGCAAACATGAGTGATCTTGTCAAGTTTCACTCTTCGCCCAGGTATATCTTGCGCACCATCTCGTCCTGCTGCAGATTCTCCGTTGTGTCATGGAGTACGATTTCCCCGGTCTGCAAGACGTAGCCTCTGTGAGCCACCGAGAAAGCCATCAGAGCGTTCTGCTCGACCAGTAGGATAGTGGTGCCTTGCTGGTTGATGTCCCGTATGGTCTCGAAGATGGCCTCCACCAACATGGGCGCCAGGCCCATGGACGGCTCATCCAAGAGGAAGATTTTCGGCTTGGCCATCAGCGCACGCCCAATAGAGAGCATCTGCTGCTCCCCGCCGCTCAGCGTGCCCCCGACCTGGTTTCGCCTTTCCTTGAGCGCGGGGAAGAGCTTGAAGACCCGCTTCAAATCCTCTTGGATTCCCTGTTTGTCGGTGCGGGCGTAGGCGCCCATCTCCAGATTCTCCGTAACCGTCAGACGACTGAATATCCGGCGGCCCTCTGGAGCCTGGGAGATGCCCAACCCCACGATTTTGTGGGCCGGAAGCTGATCTATTCGCTCTCCCTGGAATCTTATGCTCCCTTCACGGGGCTTCAACAAGCCCGAGATGGTGTTTAGAGTCGTGCTCTTGCCGGCGCCATTCGCGCCAATGAGAGTCACGATCTCGCCCTCGTCCACATGGAGCGAAATGCCTTTCAAGGCCTGAATATTGCCGTAGTACGTGTGGATGTCGTCCACCTCTAACAGTGCCATGCTAGGCCACCTTCTTCCTGCCTAAATATGCCTCTATAACCTTGGGATCTCGCTGCACCTCGGCGGGGGTCCCCTCAGCGATCTTAACCCCGTAATCGAGGACGGTCACCCGATCGGAGATGCCCATCACCACCCTCATGTCGTGCTCGATGAGGAAGATCGTCAGCCCCAACCCATCCCGAAGTCGCTGGATAAAGGCCATCAATTCGCGGGTTTCGTGGGGGTTCATGCCCGCTGTGGGCTCGTCAAGGAGCAGTAATCTTGGCTTACTAGCCAATGCCCGTGCGATTTCTAGCCGCCGCTGGTCGCCGTATGGGAGGTTCTTAGCCAGGAAATCGCCTTTACCTTTGAGACCCACGAACTCCAACATCTCCAGGGCTGCACCCAGAGCTTCTCGCTCCTCCCGCCGCGTACCGGGACCGCTTATGATAGCACCCAATACGCCGGAGCTAAGCTGGTGATGCTGGCCTACCAGGATGTTCTCGATGGCGGTCATATTATTGAACAGGCGGATGTTCTGATAGGTACGAGCGATGCCCAAGATGGTGATCCGGTCGGGAGAGAAGCCGACCAACTCAGTGTCATTGAATCGGATGCTCCCTTCCTCCGGCCGGTAGAAACCGGTCACGCAGTTGAAAAAAGTGGTCTTGCCAGCGCCGTTGGGACCGATCAGGCTGGCGATCATCTGCTCTTTGATATCCAGCTCGAAATTACCCACCGCTACCAGTCCGCCGAACCGCTTGGTCACGCCATTGGACTTGAGAATCGTAGCCATCTCACTCTCCCCCTCCCGTGATTTCCGCCTCTTCCCGGAGTTCCCACCTGCGCCGCGCCGCCGGCCACAGGCCCTCGGGCCTGACCAGCATCATCACCACCAGGGCAGCACCGTAAACCAGATAGCGGTACTCGGCCGCGAACCGCAGAACCTCTGGCAGGCCAACCAGAACCAACGCCCCTACGATCACGCCCGGAATGCTGGCCACGCCACCAACGATAATCAGGCACAGGACGTTGATGGACTTGAGCACGTCGAAGCTGTTGGGGTAGATCGAACTCAGCTTAGAAGCGAATATCGCCCCGCTCACCCCGGCGAAGAGGGCCCCAATAGCGAAGGCCATGAGTTTGTACTTCACCAGGTTGATGCCCATGGCCTGGGCCACGTCCTCATCCTCGCGGATGGCGATCCAGGCCCGCCCAACCCGGGAGTCTTTGAGACGCCAGGACATGAAGACAGTGACCAGACAGCCAGCCAGGATCAAATAGTAGATATGCTGCGACGTCAATAGTGTCAGGCCCGCAATTTGGGGCTTGGGGATTTCCAGGATCCCCTGGGCTCCGCCGAAGTACGGCTTGAGGAGGTCAGACAGGAATAAGATACGGATGATCTCGCCGAAGCCCAGGGTGACGATGGCCAGGTAGTCACCGCGCATGCGCAGCACTGGTACGCCCAGGATGATGCCGGCCAGAGCGGCCATCACAAATGCAACAGGCCAGGCTGGCCAGAAAGACCACTCCGCACCTAAGAAGGACCTGGGCGATGTCAGCGAGCCAACCGTGTAAGCGCCAATGGCAAAGAAGGCCACGTAGCCCAGGTCCAGGAGCCCCGCCAGACCGACCACGATGTTCAATCCCAGGCCCATGAGAATGAAAAGGCCAACGTTATCAATTACATCGGTCCAGTAGAGCTTGAGCAAGTGAGGCAAAAAGACGAGGACAACTACGCCAGCCATGCTGGCGACGAAGCGGAGGGCCGTCTTTTGACGCGAATTCATGGGTTCTAAGTACCGGTTTATCCATGGACGAACCACTGGCCGGGCAGCGGAGAAACCAGCGAAAAGGACGAAAAGCAAGAGCGAACCAACAGGCGTGAGTCCCTTTCGTAGGAACAAGAAGTTGATAAAATCCTTTGGCAAACCTAAACTGGAGAGGAGCACGGTGAAAATCTCCTGTAAGACGCCAAAAAGCAGCACACCAGTTACGCCCGCCAGGATCGGACTGCGGACGCCAGGTGCCAACTGGCTGAGGATCCCTCCCAGGGCGCCAAGGATTGTGTCCACGGCTAGCAGAAGCAGGATACCAACGCCAAGGCTCCGCCCAAATGTGAGCAAGCCAACCAGGGCGTCGGTAGCATTTACGAAGACGGGCCGTATGTTGACATTGTGAATAAGCAGGACCAATAAAGCAAGCACACCCCCTGTCACGAGACCAGCGATGGCCCCCATGAGTCCTGCACCTAAGTAGCCCAGCTTTCCCTGACGTCGGACAGCGACATAGCCTGTGGCTACGCTGATCAGCAGTAACAGGACTTGCCCCAGGGCGATCACACCTCCAACAATGTCTAATTGGTTAAAGTCCACGATGATGCCCGTAAGGGCGACGAATACGGCCACCAGGCCCAAGATGAGACCCGTCTTCAGACTAGCTTTTAAGGCGTTTTGCAATTCCATACCCTCACCTCTCTACGAATCTACGAATCTACGAACCTACGAATCCACGAATCTACGCCTTCTTCTTGGTCAGAACCTCACCGAGCAGACCGGTGGGCCGGAAGATTAGAACGGCTACCAGCATGATGAAGGCGATGACATCCTTGAGTTGGCTAGGGCTGGGGACACCCAACCCGCTGAAGAATAGACTCGGACCAACGGACTCAAAGATGCCGAGGAACAGGCCTCCGAACATCGCACCAGGAATACTGCCAATCCCACCCAAGACAGCGGCGGTAAAGGCCTTGATACCAGGAAGGAAGCCCATGGTGTGGGTAACCTGTTTGTTGTAGAGGGCGAAAAGCACGCCAGCGGCACCGGCCAGGGCTGCTCCGACGATAAAGGTAGTGACGATCACCCGATCCACATCAATCCCCATCAGTGCCGCCACATCCTTGTCCTCGGCTACGGCCCGGATGGCCTTGCCCGTTTTCGTCTTTTGGACGAACCAGTAGAGTCCAACCATCATAATAATGGCCGCTATAATCATGATGGCGTGCATGTGCAGGATCTTGAGCTCGCCAACTTGCCACGAGCCACTGAGGACCTTTACATCTGGATAGCGTTTCATACCTGAGCCGAACAGTCGAGCAAAGGCATACTCCAGGAAAAATGAGGCCCCGATGGCCGTAATCAGGGGAACGAGTCGCGGCGCCCGACGCAGGGGACGGTAGGCAATTCGCTCCAGCAAGACAGCGAGAATGCTAGACACGATCACCGCTACCGCAAATATGATCAGCAAGGCAGGGAGGGGATGAGTATCCAGGAAGCCAGATCTATCAAAGGCATTAGCTACGTAAGAAGCGATGTAAGTTCCGCCCATGAATACATCACCGTGGGCGAAGTTGATCATGAACAGAACGCCATACACCATCGTGTAGCCTAATGCAATGAGGGCGTACACCCCGCCCTGAGCCAAGCCAAAAATCAAGAAAGATGCCCAATCTACAGGCGAGTACGCCCCCGACCGCAGTGTAGCCACCGTGCCCCAGACAGCGACGGCTACAATGGCCACGCCGATCCCCCACGCGAAGAGATCCGTGAGTGTAAACCGTCCCAACAAACGTTGACGCATCTTCTCCCCCTTCAGCACAGGTAAACAATTACAGGGTATTATAAGGGAAACCCGGCAATTTGTCAAGGTGTTTGTTCTGATTGGCATGAACTGGATAGCTGTGATATAATAGTGGTGGCCGCTTCATGGTCTCCCTGCAACCTCTGACTGCAATACCCAAGGTGGAGGTGCTACCATGCAACCCTTCGAGAAACTCGGCGCCTTCTATCTGGGCCAGGAATACGACCTGGCCTCAGGCACACGGCTGGACCGTCTGGTCATGTACGACGCCCGTGACCTCACCACCCACGCTGTCTGCGTGGGTATGACCGGGTCTGGCAAAACCGGCTTGTGCGTTGATCTGCTGGAGGAGGCCGCCATTGACAGCGTCCCCGCCATTTTGATAGACCCCAAAGGCGACCTCACCAACCTGCTGCTCACTTTCCCCGACCTGCGCCCCGAAGACTTCGAGCCGTGGGTCAACGTGGACGACGCCCGCCGCAAAGGCATGAGCATCAGCGAATACGCCCACTACATCGCCGACACCTGGCGCAACGGGCTGGCCGATTGGGAAGAAGGGCCTGAGCGTATCCGTATGCTGAAAGAAAGCGCGGACTTCCGCATCTACACGCCTGGCTCCGACGCCGGCCTGCCCATTTCCATCCTGGCCTCCCTCAAAGCGCCCGCCCTAAGCTGGGATGACAATGAAGAGACCCTGCGCGAGCAAATCCAGGGCACGGTCAGTGCCCTGCTGGGTCTGGTCGGCATCGAGGCCGATCCCCTGCGCAGCCGCGAGCACATCCTGCTCTCCAACGTCTTCGAGTACTTCTGGCGCCAGAGCCAGGACCTGGACCTGGCTCGGCTGATCACCGCCATCCAATCGCCGCCGTTGCGGCAGTTGGGGGTCTTCGACGTAAACACTTTCTTCCCCGAGAAGGACCGGTTCGAGCTGGCTATATCCTTGAACAGCATCATCGCCGCTCCCAGCTTTGGAGCCTGGATCAAGGGCGAGCCCCTGGACATCCCCAACCTCCTCTACACGCCCGCAGGAAAGCCACGGCACAGCATCTTCTACATCGCCCACCTCAGCGAGCCTGAGCGCATGTTCTTCGTCACCCTGCTGCTGGAGCAGATCATCACCTGGGTACGGCAGCAGCCGGGCACCACCAGCCTGCGCGCCCTGCTGTATTTCGACGAGGTGTTCGGCTTCTTCCCGCCCGTCGCCGAGCCCCCATCCAAGCGCCCGCTGCTCACGCTGCTGAAACAGGCCCGCGCCTTCGGCTTCGGTGTCGTGCTCACGACCCAGAACCCGGTGGACCTGGACTACAAGGGTCTGACCAACGCCGGCACCTGGTTCATCGGCAGGCTTCAGACCGAGCGAGACAAAATGCGCGTGCTGGACGGCCTGGAATCGGCCACCTCCGAGGCAGGTGGGGCCCTCGACCGCCGCGAGCTCGACCGCATCATCTCTGCTCTGGACTCCCGCGTCTTCCTGCTTCACAACGTCCACGAAGACCAGCCCGTCATCTTCCAGACGCGCTGGGCCCTGAGCTACCTGCGTGGTCCCCTCACCCGCAGCCAGGTGCGCCAACTGATGGCCGGGGTTCAGGCCGAAGTGCCGGCTCCCGTCGCCGCACCTGGCGGTCCGGCTCTGGGCGCGGAGGTTGCTCCAGCAGTTGCACCAGCCGCCCCCGCGATGGCCATCGAGCCTTCCGCTTACTGCAAAACCCCTCCGGCCTTGCCTCCCGACCTTCCACAGGTCTTCCTGCCGCTGAGACTAACCCCCAACGGGGCCATCGCCCGCCTGGAGGAGGAGCTGGGCCAGCGCCTGGAAGCGGAGGGAACCAGCCTGGTCTACGAACCCTGCCTGCTGGCCCTGGGACGGGTCAACTTCGTGGACCGTACACGCGGCGTCAACGAGAGCAAAGATGTCGGCCTTCTGGTTCAGCCTGGCGACTTGGGTACGGTGATCCGCTGGGAGGATGCCGATCGCATAGACGTGGACCACAACGATCTGGAGAGGCAACCTGAGCCCGAGGCCCTCTTTGGTCCCGTGCCATCCGAACTCAACACTGCTTCCGAGATCAAGGCCTTTGGCAAATACTTCAGTGATTACCTCTACCACGAGGAAACGCTGAACCTCTACTACAACCCGACACTGAACCTCTACGCCCAGCCCGGCGAATCGGAGCGCGACTTCAAGGTCCGGGCGCAGCAAATCGCGCGGGAGAACCGGGATGTCGAGGTGAAGAAACTGCGCCAGAAATACCAGAGTAAGCTCGATCGCCTGGAGACCCACCTGGCTCGCGAGGACCTGGAGTTGGAGGAAGACCAGGCTGAATACGAAGGCCGCAAACGCGAGGAACTGCTCTCCGCTGGCGAAAGCGTGATCGGCTTGCTGGGAATCTTCGGGCGCCGCAGCACGACTGCCGCCTCCAAAGCTGCCCGCAAGCGCCGGATGACCAGCACCGCCAAGGCCGACATCAAGGAATCCGAGGAAGAGATCGCCCGCCTGCAGGCTGAGATCGAGGACATGCGCCAGGAGATGCAGGAGGAAGCTGCGAGCATCACCGACAAGTGGGCCGCCACCCTGGATGACATCGAAACCTACGCCGTCAAGCCTCGCCGCAGCGACGTGCAGGTCGAAGTAGTGGCCCTGGCCTGGACACCCTATTGGGAGATCGGGCATCGCTCCGCCCGCGGCAGCCTGGTCCACGACCGCGTGCCGGCGTGGGGGTAGAGGTAACGAGTCAATGAGTAACGAGGCAACGAGTCGTGTTTGATGCTTGACGTTTCACGCTTGACGTTTCACGTAGGTTTAAACATCATTTCAAAAGGAGGCGAACAATCATGTTACAAAAATACCATATCTTGACCGGTCTGCTGGTAGCCGGCATGGTGTCAACGGCTTGCTCTGGCCCGGTTCAGGAGGCCAGCCGGACCCGCGGCATCCCCTGGTGGGTTTGGCTACTGGTCATCGTGGTGGCATTAGCGGTGTTTATTTGGCTGTGGCTAACTGCCCCCAAGGAGAAGGAGAAAGAGGTCACAACTGCCGAACCCCAGGCAACAGTCCCGACCGCCCAGCTTGAGGCAGCAGCCCCATCCCATGTCGTTGAGACGCCGGAAGGCGTGGCAAGGCGGCCGGCGCTTATGGTGGAAGCGCCGAAGCCTGATGATCTCAAGGTCATCGAAGGAATTGGCCCCAAGATCTCCAGCTTGCTTCAGGCAGCGGGCATCATGACCTTTGCGCAACTGGCGGCAACCGACGTGAGCCGGCTGAAGGAGATCATCGCGGAGGCTGGCCTTAGCGCACTGGCAGATCCCACCACCTGGCCCGACCAGGCCAGCCTGGCGGCTGCTGGCAAGTGGGATGAGCTTGAAGCACTGCAAGATGAGCTCAAGGGTGGCCGGCGAGTGTGAGAGTATGGAGAAGGAGATTACGATGACTATTACAGCAGTTGACGAAGCCAGATTGAAAGACGTGGTCAAGACAGCCGTCTTGGAAGTCTTCGAGGAAAGGCGAGACTGGTTGGCCGACTTGCTCAGCGAAGCATTATTGGATATGGGCTTAGGGTACGCGATCCAAGAAGGTGAGCAAACGCCAACAGTCAGCCGTGAGGAAGTATTCCAATACAAACGAAAGCCGCATAACCGACTTGCAATAGTGAGGTGAAAGATGTTGCTGGGACAAAATAGCAAGCCGGAAGGAGGAAGATTCTGATGAAAACACTTTCTGCAATATACAAAGGCGAGCGGGTCATTGAATTGTTCGAGGACATCAACCTTCCCAAAGACATAGTGGTGCTGGTTGTAATTCCAGAACAGGAAGATGAGAGAGAATTGCGCAACCAACTTCGGGGCGCAGCAGAAGTCGTGTTCGCAAAACTTTGGGATAACGAGGAGGATGAAGTCTGGAATGAGTATCTATAGGCAGCGAGACATTGTCCTGGTATCTTTCCCGTTTTCTGACCTTTCTGGCCGGAAAGTCCGGCCTGTCCTCATCCTGTCGAACGATGCATACAACCAACGATCAGCCGATGTCGTGGTTTGTGGCCTTACAACCAATCTCAGACCAACGCCCTATTCAGTCATCGTCAGTGTCACGGACGTCGAACAGCCAGGTACGCTGAGGCACAAAGGCAAAATCAAGGCGGATGCACTCGCATCACTAGAGCAGTCGCTCCTTGTCAAACGGATTGCTTGCTTGAAACTCACGGTTTTCAAGCAAGTCGTTGCAGAGATTGAGGATCTGATCAAGTCGCAGTGACCCTTGGCAACAACCACTGGCAGGGCCAGGCCGTGGACACGGCGCGACAGCTAAAGCTGTTGCTGAGCGGATAAGATACAAGAGAAGAGGTGCAAGAATGAACAGACGAATTGTCATAGACCCAGAGATCCAACACGGCAAACCGGTGATCCGTGGGACGCGGGTTCCCATCACACGCATAGTCGGCGGGCTTGCTGGTGGCATGACGGTGGAAGAGATCATGCAAGAGTATGAAGTGACCGAAGAGGATATTTGGGCTGCTCTTAGCTACGCCACCGAGCTGATCGAGGCAGAGGAATTTCACCCACTGGCAGTGCCAGCAGGATAGGGCTATGCATTTTCTAGTTGATGAGGACCTTCCTCGCTCAACAGGCAATCTGCTAAGGCGGTATGAGCACGAGGCGGTTGATGTACGCGACATTGGTCTTCGCGGAGCAAAGGATACTCAGATTGCAGCTTATGCTCAGAGCGAAGGCCTGTGCCTTGTGACGGGTGATTTCGATTTCTCAGATATTCGCAACTATCCACCAGGAGAGTACGCAGGAATGGTGGTTCTGAAGCTCCCAAGGACAGCAACAGCCTCCTTCATCCTTAATCTATTGGAGAGCTTTCTGCAACAGGAAGACCTTGTCGCTCAGATGCCTGGTAAACTGGCAATCGTGGAAGCCGGGCGGGTCAGGATCAGAACGGGCTGATAATAGCTGGCAGGGCCAGGCAGTGGACACGGCGCGGCAGCTAAAGCTGTTGCTGGGTGGATGAGATACCTGCTTGAGCGGGTGAGAAGCCTCCCGTCCATTTGGAAGATGGGAACCTACAGCAGCTACATTGGGATGGTTCAAAAGTCCGCTGGACAATCTCAAGTTGTAAGGAGGCGAAGATGAACGATCCATGAACGAGGTTGAGCGAGAATATGCCTTCCGTGTTACACGACAAAAAAGTGGCGGGTAACACAGAACAGGGCCGTGTTAGGCGACACACTTGTGTCGCAGTATGTAAGTTCTGCGTCATGCCGTTGTGATCCAAATACCGCGCCCATGCGCGACAAAAACTTAAGGAGAACAGAAAAATGAAAACGAAAATGCTCTTAGTGGCGATTCTTCTCATCGCTGTTGTGTCAAGCTGCACGTCCCCTTCAACACCTGTGACAGTATTACCATCTCCGACGCAAGGTGGTGGTACTCCTACAGTGAAAGTTGAACCGACTGCCACACCGAACCCTGTCACCATCAAGTTTTGGGAATGGTTCGGCGGAGCTTTTGGAGACTTCTTTGAACAAGAAGCGCAGCTTTTCAACAAACAATATCCATGGATCACGGTTGAGGTCTCGCATTATCCTAACCAGAATGCATACAGGGAGACACTCGCGTTGGCCTTTCAGTCGGGAAATGCACCTGACGTCTTCCTGCGCCGCCACACGATGCAGCAGGTTTACGACAACAAATGGGCACAGCCACTGGAACCCTGGATCACTCCCGCCTGGCTGGCCAAATTCCCCGAAGGCTCGTTCGTAGAAACAAAAGCCGTATGGAATGGAAAAATATACACCTTTCCTCATACGGCCAATATATTCAACCGCGCCATGTTTATCAACGAAGACATGTTCCGTGAAGCGGGTCTGGTCGATCAAGCCGGCAACATCAAGACGCCGCAGACATGGAGTGATTTGAGGTCCATGGCAAAGCAAATCACCGCCTCAGGCAAAGGAAAATATTACGGTATCGGCATCGGTATCAAGGACCCCAGAATCATGACTTGGTGGTTCGAGGTTGCTAGCTTGGGTGGAGCAGCCGGCGCGTTCGAGATTGACTACCGTACCGGGCGCTACAATATCAGCGGCGATCCAACCTATACCCAGATTGTTGATTTGCTGCTCGGCATGAAGAGCGATGGCAGCGTGTACCCGAACGAAGGTGCTCTGGACGACAGCAACATGTACTCCTTCTTCGGGCAGGGCAAATACGCCATGTTCGTCAGCGGCTCATATTCTGTCAACAACTTGGCTCGTGATTTTCCAGCTTTCCAGAATTACCGCATTGTCCCGCTACCTGCTCCGGATGGCGGGCGTAAAGGCGGCCTGCCATACGTGATTGGCAACGGTGGTAATTTCTATATGTCAGCCCAGACCAAACACGCCAATGAGGCTTGGCTGTGGTTAGACTGGATTTCCTCGCGTGGTTTTCACACGCGCATGGTCACCCAGGGGTTGGAATATTCAGTGTACACAGATCTAAATACACCCCAGAACATTACCAACCCCAAGAAATGGCAAGCGTACGAAACCATCACTCGAGATCTGCGTTTCTTGCCAGCTGCGGTAATACGTAATCCACAAACAGCCAGCGTGCTTCCTAAAACAGTTGTGCCAGACATAGGCGATGTGCTGGTAGGGATCTACACTGGCCAGATCAAAGATGCCCAGCAAGCCTTTAAAGACCTGGATGCCCGCAAGCAAGCCGCATTTGAAGATGCGATCAAAAAAGCCCAGGCCGACGGAGCCAAGGTGAGTATCCAGGATTTCATCTTTCCCGATTGGGATCCGATGAAAAACTATGTAACGCAACCAAACAAGTAAAGCCGGTCCGCGTGGAAGATGGGATGTTGTTAGCCCAACATCCCATCTTCCAAATCTAGGATGCGTCCAACCAGATGAACAAAATCGCACGGAAGTTCAAAAAGCACTTGTGGTCATATATTTTCGTGCTGCCGATGCTCATTCTATTTGTGAGTTTCACAGTATACCCTTTATTATCATCATTACGTTATACTTTTTACGCAGTACCGCAAAACTTGCTACGCGATTTGACAGAAGGGGTTCTCATGGCATAA
>CAYUPJ010000134.1:0-11801 GCA_964446635.1 uncultured Anaerolineae bacterium | reverse complement strand
TCCGTGCACGTCTTGTTGATCGAAGGCCTTCACGTATATTATACACCATCCAGTAAGGGGAGAGTCAAGACCCAATTTTGGCTCCTTCTCAGTATCGCCTCACCGTCTTCGGATATGCCTTGAAAGGCGTTCGCGGTTCGAGGCTCAGCCAGCCGGTGGCCTCGTCCAGGCGAGATAGAGACCGCAACAGGTCGAAAGTGACCCAACGAGAGGCTTGTGGTCGCGGCGTGTATTCCCATAGCCCGTAGGGACCCTGCTGCTGGCGCACGAATTCGACCAGCTCCGCGATGCGCTCATCCTCGCGGCCGGCGCCCACTCTCCAGCACAGGTCGAGCACCAGCGCCAGGTCGAAGCGGGCGAAGTAGGTGAAGACGCCGCGCGCCGGTTCGGCGCCGATCAGCCGGGCCACCTCAAAGCCGAGGGCGTGCCGCTCTCGCGTTTCCCGCGCCAGCAGCAGATCCAACGCCCGGCGGGCCTCTGGCCCCGTCCTGCGCTGTGGGTGTAGGGCCAGGCAGACCAGAGACCCTGTGGTGTTCGAGCGGCAGCCCCAACGCGAGTGTGGCAATCGCCGATAGCCAGCCACACCGCCGTAGTTGCCTGAAGCAAGCCCGGTGGGCCAGGCGCCATCTTCCAAACGCTGCGCCAGCACCCATGCGTAAGCCCGTTCTGATCGTGGATCGGTGGCGTAGCCGCAGGCTGCCAGGCCACGCAGAGGGATGGCCGTTTGCAGCGGTATCATCTGGTAGCCTTCGGCCTCCCCTTCCCGAAGAGTTGGCAGCGGCCACGAGCCATCTTCCCGCTGCTGGGAGAAGAGGTACTTTGCTCCGCGCTGCACCGCCGGGTGCTCCGGCCCGAAGTTCAGGTAGCCAAGCCGCATCAATGCCTGCGCCGTGGCCACCACGTGGCCTGTCCGAGCCGTTTTCCCCAGGTCTACGCTCCTCCACGAGCCATCCTCGGCCTGCAGGCGAAACAGGTCGGCAACCAGCGGATCCGTTTCCCGCAGCCCAAGCAGTTCCCGCACTTCCGCGTCGTCCTGTGGATGGCCCAGCAACTCGCGCAACACCAGTAAACGCAGGCACGGCGAAGGGTCGGCTAGCAGAAGCGGAGCCCAGGTCACAGTCCAGCCTCCAAAACCTCTCGCAGATAGGGCGCGGTTGGAGTGTCTGTGCTGGCCAAGGCCTCTGGGGTGCCGGTGGCGATGATCCGACCGCCGTCTGGCCCGCCCCCCGGTCCGAGCTCGACCAACCAGTCACATGAAGCCAACAAGTGGGGGTGGTGCTCGATGACCAAGGCGGTGTGACCCTCGTCAACCAGCTTGTGCAGCACGCCTGTCAGCCGCGCCACGTCCTCCAAATGCTGGCCGACCGTCGGTTCATCCAGGATGTAGAGCGTCTCGGTCCGCGTTTTGCGGCACAGCTCTGTGGCGATCTTCAGTCGCTGCGCCTCCCCACCGGAGAGCGCGTGGTGCGGCTGGCGTAGCACCAGGTAGCCCAACCCAACGGCGCACGCTGCTGCCAGCGGTCGAGCCAACGCCTCTACATCGCCGAACAGTTCGTATACCTGGTCAATGGTCAGGGCGAACACCTCCGGCAAAGCTAGGTCGCGCAGCCGCACGTCCCATGCTTCGGGCAGGAAGCCAGTACCTCGGCAGGTCTCGCACAGCGTGTGGACGCTCGGCAGGAAGCCCATGTCCATGCGGATCGTACCGCTTCCGTCACAGGCCGAACATGATCGCTTCAGGTGCTCCTCGTCCAGCCCCAACGCCTGGGCGTCGTCGCTGGCGGCGTACAGTCTGCGCAGTGGCTGGGTTAGCTTGAGGAAGTCCGCCGGGCTGGTCACGCCCGCCAGAGCCTGGTCTACCAGGATGGTGCGGGCGGGCGCACCCTCGATAGCATCGTGGGCGCCGGGTTCGATGGGCTCGTAGGCCACCGAAGTGGTGAACTTCTTGGGGGCCAGCGCTCGCCCCAGCGTGTCTATGAGCAGCGTGCTCTTGCCGGAGCCGGAGACGCCACACACGCCCACCAACATTCCCAGAGGCAGGCGCACCGTCTCACCGCGCAGGTTGTTGGCTCGCGCACCGCGTATTTCCATCCACCCCTGGGGCTCTCGACGCTGGCGGTGGAGGTCGAACCGTCGTTCACCACGCAGCCAGACTGCGGTCAGCGTGTCGCTTTGGGCGACCTGCTGCGGTGGGCCCTCAGCCACGATCTCACCGCCGTGGACGCCAGGTCCTGGTCCGAGGTCAATCAGATAGTCCGCAGCCCGGATCAGCAGCAGGTCGTGTTCGACTACGATCACCGTGTTGCCCTCGTCGCGCAGCTGCAACAGTGCACCGAGCAGGGCTTCGAGCTCGGAGGGATGCAGGCCACGCGAGGGTTCGTCCAGCAGCACGGTCAGCGAGGTCAGCCCGCTGCCCAGCAATCCGGCCAGCCTGACCCGTTGCGCCTCGCCGGCCGAGAGCGTTCCTGCCGGGCGATTGAGATGCAGGTATCCCAGGCCCACCCCGTTTTCCCCGAGGAAGCGCAACCGCTTGCGGGCCGTGCGTAGGCTGGGGAGGGCAAGTCCAGAAACCGGGTTTTTTCCTAAAAACCCGGTTTCTAAGCTCTCCAGAACCTGAGCCAGTTCCGACAAGGGCATCTCGCTTAGTTGGTGCATGTTATGGCCATTCAGGGTCACGGCCAGGTACTCACGGCGTAGGCGTGCTCCCTTGCAGTCTGGACAGGCTTCTGTCTCCGTATACATCCCTCCGACGTCCCAGTCTCGGATCCAGCCGTAGAAACCGGGGTACTTGAGCACCTGCACCCCAGTCCGCGTTCGGCTGCGGATGGTCACCCGTAGGGGCTCAGGATCGCCGAACAGAAAGGCCTGCTGCGCCTCAGGCAACATCTCGTTCCAGGGTGTGGTCGCCGGATCGAAGCCGTAGCGCTCCCCCAGCGCGCGCGTCATGTCGTAGCCGCTGTTGAATGGCTTGCCCAGAAACCCTTTGGGGAAAAAGCCCGGAGAATACATGGCCCCTGCACACAGTGGCTTCTCAGGATGGACGATCAGCTTCTCCGGCCTGGGAGCTTGGAAGGATCCCACGCCATGGCAGGTCAGGCAGGCCGCGGCGTAGGTGGAGGGCGAAAAGTGCCTGGGCTGGGCAACTGGGGCGGTCGCCCCGCAGGTGGGGCAGCGCCACTGTCCAGTGTAGCTGCTCTGCTCCAATGGCAGGCGTTCCATTGCGGCGCCACATTCCAGGCACTGCCGCTCACCGATCAGGGACAGCAGGACAGCCAGGTGCCAGGCGATCTCGGTGGCCGTGCCTACAGAGGCCCGCCAATCATACCGCAGGCGGCGCTCTGTGCCGACGGGGATGGCCACACCCAGGCCGCTCACCGATCCGACCAGGGCTTCCGCCCCCTCGTGTGTGGCCTGCCGCTCGTAGAGGGAAAGGGTTTCCAGGAAGCGTCGTCGGGCTTCGGCCTCCAACACGTCCTTCACCAGGCTGGATTTGCCCGAACCGGAGACGCCGGTAACCACCGTGAGCGCTCTCTTGGGAAAGTCAACGTCCACGCCTTTCAGGTTGTGCACCCAGGCATCTCGAATGGAGATACTAGGTAGGGGCAGGTCTTGCGCTTGCCCAATAGGGCGACCGCCAGGGATCGCCCCTGCAGGACGAATCTCTGGCAGACTAAATGCCTCTTCCCGCAGCGCCTGCCCAGTGAGGGATTCCTCCTCCTGGGTCAGACCGCCCGGTGGCCCGGCGTACAGCACGCGGCCACCTACCGGTCCCGCTCCTGGTCCGAGGTCAACCACCCAGTCGGCAGCGCGGATGACGTCCAAGTTATGTTCCACGACCACGATGGTCGCGCCTCTACGCACCAACCGGTCCAGCACGGTCAACAATGCCGCCACGTCGTGGGGATGCAGGCCGGTGGTCGGTTCGTCTAACACCAGCAGTTGTTTGGACAGCGTGCTCCGTCCCAAGTACTTGGCCAGCTTGACCCGCTGCGCTTCCCCTCCCGAAAGCGTGGGTGAGGCTTGTCCGAGGGTCAGGTATTCCAAGCCCACGTCATGTAGGGCCTTCAGGATGCGACGGGCGCGCAGCCGGCTCTTCTCCGGCAAACGCTCCTCCTCAGCCAGCAGGGGGAGGGCCTCGCTCACGGAGAGTTCGTAGAAATCAGCGATGGAAAGACTGTGCCCTCCGAATGGCACCCGTGCCGCCAGGACCTCGTCGGAGAAACGCTGGCTATCGCAGGCCGCACAGGGAATCCAGGTAGACGGCAGGTAGCGCATCTGGACCTCGATGGCGCCCATGCCCTTGCAGGCCGGGCAAGCGCCCTCTGGCCGATTGAACGAAAAGTGCGAGGCCGTTAGTCCGGTCACGGCAGCGAAGAGATCGCGGACGATGTCAGACAGCTTAGTGTACGTAGCGGGGTTAGAGCGCGGATTGCGCCCGATGGGGCTTTGATCAACCAGCACGGCTTTCAAGGGCGGGCCTTCGATGGCCTGGCAGCCGACTGGCGCTTGGCCGGATAGAGACGCAACCAAGACGTCTTCGACCAGCGTGCTCTTGCCCGAACCTGAGACACCGGTGATGGCCGTCAGGCGGCCCAGTGGAATGGGCACGTCTACGTCCTGCAGGTTGCGCAGGTGGGCGCCGCGCACGGTCAGGAAGCGCTGGGGCCTCGGCCGGGCTTTGGGAGGCACGATGCGCTCCCGCAGGCTGAAGTAGCGGCCAGTTGGTGTGTCCGCCTCCCACAGTTCCACTGGTGTGCCGGTGAAGAGAACGTGACCGCCCTCACGGCCCGCCCCTGGTCCAAGGTCTATGGCTTGATCCGCAACCGAGGCTGCAAGGCGATCGTGCTCCACGTACACAACCGGGCCGGCCAGTTCGCGGAAGGCAGGCAACAGGCGGGCCACGTCGGCCGGATGCTGGCCGATGGTCGGCTCGTCGAGGACATGCAACATGTCTTCAAGACGACTGGTCAAGGCCACCGCCAGCCGCACTCGCTGCGCCTCCCCCCGCGAGAGTGACGGAGACGGGCGATCTAGGGTGACATAGCCCAGCCCGACTCTGTCCAGTGCTTCCAGCCGTCGCTGGATCTCGGTCTGCAGGCGAGCAGCAGTGGATGGAAGCTCGATTTCGGTGAACAATGCACGCACCTCGTCTACAGGACGCGCCAGCAAGTCAGGCAGCCGCAGGCCGTGCAAGCGAACCGCGGCCGCTTCCGGGTGCAGGCCCGTCTCGCCACAGCGCTGGCAACCCTCTCCGTTGCAGTGGGGACAAGGAGTGCCGAAATGGACTGGGCGGAGATCTCCGAACCAGGTTCCGCACTGCACACAGACCGGGGCACGGGCGAAGGTCAACTCCTGGTCATCCCTACGGACAGTGAGGGCCTGCGAGCCAAGGGCCGCAGCCATTTGGACCGCCTCACGGACGTGCCCTGCCGAAACCACGCCAGCCAGGGGTGCGATCTCGACCTCAACGTCGTGGGGTTCCGTGGCATCCAACTCGTGGGGGTGCCATGGATGCCCATCTACGAGCACGGCCTCGTCGCCAAACTCATTGGCCAGCAACGAGAGTAGCGTGCGATGGCTTCCTTGAGCGCCGTGCAGTAGGGGCACAAAGACCCTCAGGGTCTTCCGAGACCCTAAGGGTCTGGCGCTGCGGGCTATAGCCACCAGCCGTTCGACGATCTCGTCCTCGGTCGAAACGGTGAGCCCTGCGCCGCAGCGTGGACAGTGTCGTTCGCCGAAACGGGCATACAGCATTCTGAGGAACAGGTGAAGGCCCGTGGCACTGGCTAACGTCGAGTTGGGGTTGCGGTTGAGCAGATTCTGACCTACGGCAACGGCCGGGCCGAGGCCAGCGATGGCTTGCACCCTGGCCGGGGCCAGCCGCAGGTTGGTTGAGCCGAGAGCGAAAACCTCCAGGAAGCGGCGGCGGGCCTCGTGGTACAGCGTATCAAAGACCAGCGAGGTCTTGCCCGATCCAGAGACGCCGGTCACGACGGTCAGGCCATCGCCAAATTCAACATCAATGCCCTGCAGGTTGTGTTCACTAGCGCCCTGGACATGGATAGGCATGGAGACCCCTGTTTTGGCTTAGACCGATCAGTGAATGCTTTCAAGCCCCTTATCTTCTGCATCCATCTCCGCCATCTTCCCGGTAACGGTAAAGATCACCCGCTCGCAGATGTTGGTCACCCGGTCGGCGGCCCGCTCCAGGTTGTGGGCCACCCACAGCAGGTGGTTGGCCTGGTCTATGTTACGAGGATCCGCCATGATGAAGGTCATCAACTCCCGGTAGACCTGGTTGTAAAGGGCGTCCACCTCATCGTCCTCGGCAGGGATGGATCGCGCCAAAGCCACATCTCGCTGAATAAACGCATCCAACGCCCGATGAAGCATGGCTCGTGCTTTCTCCGCCATACGGGGAACATCAATGAGAGGCTTGATCAGAGGACCTTCGCCGATCATCAGGTTGATGCGGGCAATCCCCTTGGCGTAGTCCCCGATACGTTCCAGTTCCGTGGCCAGCATCAGGATGGCAGCCAAGATCCGCAAGTCGCTGGCCATGGGCTGTTGGGTGGCGATAAGGACCAGCGCGTCGGCTTCAATGGCGAAGCGCTTCTCGTTGATGAGGCGGTCCTGAGCGATCAAACGCCGGGAACCTTCCATATCTCGCCGTTTAAGCGTCTCTACCGAGTTGGTGATGGCGTTCTCCACCATGCTCCCCAAAGCCAGAATCTCGTCCTGTAGGCGTTGCAGTTCTCGATCAAAGGTTTCTCGTGGCATAGAAACTTCCCTCCTCCTTCCCTCCTCTAGGGGAGCGGGCCGTTCGTTGCTATCCCGCTCGCCCGGTGATGTAATCCTCTGTCAATTGCTGGCTTGGATGGGTGAAGATGGTCTGGGTGGCATCAAACTCGACCATTTCGCCCAGCCAGAAGAAGCCAGTCCAATCGGAGACGCGCGCCGCCTGCTGCATGTTATGGGTGACGATGACGATGCAATAGTGCTCCTTAAGCTTCTGCATCAATTCCTCGATCTCCAGCGTGGCGATGGGGTCAAGGGCCGAGCAGGGCTCGTCCATCAAGATCACCTCGGGTCTGACGGCGCTGGCGCGGGCTATGCACAGCCGTTGTTGCTGGCCCAAAGAGAGGCTCAGCGCGTCTTGCCTGAGATTGTCCTTCACCTCGTCCCACAGGGCAACTCCGCGCAGGCTTTCCTCTACGATGTCGGCCAGGTTATTCTTTCTATGTAGTCCCAGCACACGCGGGCCAAAAGCCACGTTGTCGAAGATGGATTGGGGGAAGGGATTGGGACGCTGGAATACCATCCCCACTCGCCGCCGTAGGTCCACCACATCGGTGTCGGGAGCGTAGATGTCCTGACCGTCAAGCAGCACTTGTCCCTTTAACTTGGTGCCAGGTATGGTGTCGTTCATCCGGTTGAGGCAGCGCAGGAAGGTGGACTTGCCGCAACCCGAGGGCCCGATTAGCGCCGTGATCTGCAGGTCTCCGATCTCAACTGAGATGTCCGACAGGGCGAGTTTGTTGCTGTAGTAGAAGTGGAGGTGCTCTACCTTGATCTTTGTCATATCTCGTCCACGTTTCACGTTTCACTGAGCTATCCGAATCGGCCGGTAACGTAATCCTCCGTTCGCTGGTCGCGGGGGGTGGTGAAGATGTCTCGGCCGGGCCGATGCTCGATCAGCTCGCCCATCAGGAAAAAAGCGGCATAATCGGCCACGCGGGCGGCCTGCTGGATGCTGTGAGGAACGATGACGATGGTGTAGTTTTTCTTCAGCTCAAACAGAGAGGCTTCTACTTTGCCCGTGGAGATGGGATCCAACCCGGAAGTGGGTTCGTCGAGGAGCAGAACCTTGGGCTCCAGGGCCAGGCTGCGAGCAATGCATAGCCGCTGTTGCTGACCCCCCGACAGTGCGCTGGCGGGGTCATCCAGCCGGTCTTTCACCTCGTCCCACAGGGCAGCCTGGGTGAGGCTGCGGACGAGGATTTCCTCCAGCCGGGTCCAAGGTGAAAGACCGGCCAGCTTGGGCCCGTAGAGGACGTTTTCGCGAACCGTGCCGGGCAGGGGTAGAGGCAAGGCAAAGACCATGCCTACCCGACGTCGCAGGTTGATGACATCGAAGCTGGGGGCGTAAATGTCTTGCCCATCCAGCATAATACGCCCCGACATTTGGGTTCCCTCCACCAGATCGTTCAGGCGGTTGATGAGGCGCAGTAACGTCGTCTTACCACTACTGGCCGGGCCCAAGAACACAGTAATAGCATTGGCTGGCACGTCGAGGGTTACGCTGCGCAGGGCCGCCTTGCCGTCGTAGGCATAGCTTACGTTTTCGATACGAATCTTGCTCTCGGTCATATTCCTAGATTCTTTCACGTTTCACGCTTCACGCTTCGCGCATCTACCACTGCCTCCTCCGCCGGAAGTAGCTGCGGATGACTGTCGCCACCAGGTTCATGGAGAGAACCAGCGCCAACAGCACCAAGGCCGTGCCATATTGGATCTTCAGTGGCATGCCCGGCACCTGGGTGCTGATGACGTACAGGTGATAGGGCAGGGCCATAGTCTGATCGAAGGGGGATTGCGGTAAACGCGGCAGGAAGAAGGCAGCCACGGTAAAGAGGATGGGCGCAGTTTCGCCAGCGGCCCGCAGCAGCCCCAGGAGGATACCAGTGATGATGCCCGGCAGCGCCTGCGGCAGCACGATGTTGCGGATGCCCTGCCAGCGCGTCCCACCCAGGCTGGCGCTGACGGTACGGAACTCGGTCGGCACGGCCCGCAGCGCCTCCTCGGCGGCGCTGATGATGATGGGCAGGGTCATAATGGCCAGCGTCAGCGAGCCGGCCAGGATGGACGTGCCAAATTGCAGGAAGAGCACGAACAGTCCCAACCCAAACAGCCCGTACACCACCGACGGGATGCCGGCCAGGTTGATGATGGCCAGGCGGATGGCACGAGTGAGCCAGGTATCGCGGGCGTATTCGGACAGGTAGATGGCGCCCCCCACTCCTATCGGAATGGCCGCCAGCGCCGTGCCCAGCGTAAGCAGCAGCGTACCGACGATAGCGGGGAAGATGCCGCCGGCCTTCATCCCCTCACGGGGCATAGCAGTGAGGAACTCCCAACTGATTGCCTCGAGACCCCGTATCACAATAGCACCGACGACGAGCAAGATGGGAATCACCACGACCAGCGCGATCAGGCCCAACAGGATAAAACCTATGCGCTGTGCCAGGTAGCGGTTCATCAATCTCCGATGCGCCGGAGTTGAACTCCGGCGCATCGGGTGCTGGCGGTTCATCAGCGCAATCCTCCCCGCCGTCGTTTTTTGAAAATGGTCGCAGCGGCTGTCAGGTTAATAACGAAGGTCAGTAAAAAGAGAACAATCCCGATTCCGAACAGGGCGTGGTAATGAGTGCTGCCTTGCGCCACCTCGCCCATCTCGGCGGCGATGGTGGCGGTCATGGTGCGGACGGGGCGGAAGAGCGAATCGAGGGTGAGGGGCATGCGGGCGGCGTTGCCCGTCACCATCATCACCGCCATGGTCTCGCCGATAGCGCGTCCCATGCCCAGCATGACTGCGGTGACGATGCCGGAGCGAGCGGCCGGCACCACCACCCGCCAGATGGTCTGCCAGTGCGTGGCGCCCATGGCCAACCCCGCGTCCCGGTAGCTCTTGGGCACCGCGTCGAGGGCGTCTTCGGCCACGCTGATGATGGTGGGCAACGACATGTAGGCCAGGATGAGGGCCCCAGCGAAGGCGGTCAGCCCGGTTGGCACCCCTAGCGTCTCACGGACGAAGGGAGCAACCAGCGTCATCCCGAAAAAGCCCAGCACCACCGAGGGGATACCGGCCAGCACCTCGATCATCGGCTTGAGAACCTCGCGCGCCCAGCCTGGCGCCACCTCGCGCACAAAAACGGCGGTCGCTACCCCCAACGGCAAAGCAATGACGATAGCGTTCACCGTGATCAAAGCGGATCCCAGGATCAGCGGCAGCGTACCAAACAGGTCAAATGTGGGATACCAGCGCGTGCCGAACAGGTCGCTCAGCGGCACTTCAAAAAGGACGGGCACGCCCTCCCGCAGCAGGAAGAGGAAGATGAGCAGCACAAAACCGATGCTGGAGAAGCCGATCACTCGGATAAGAGCTTCGATGAGGAATTCGATCCAGCGAACGTGTTGTAACCGGTTCATGTGGTTGTCTCACCTTTATCTCAGCGGCACGAAGCCCAGTTTCGGCACCAGCGCTTGCCCTTCGCTCAATATCCAGTCCAGGTAGGCCTTTATCTCCCCGGTCGGCTCGCCAGCAGTGTACATGTAGAGGGGACGTGAGACAGGATAGGAACCGTCGTTGACCGTATCAACGGAGGGCAGCACGTAGGGACCGTTGGCATCTCGGGCCACAGCCACTACTTTCTGGTCGGGCGTCACGTAGCCCAGGCCATCGTAGCCGATGGCATTGGGATTCTGGCGCACCTCGACGCTGATCCCTTCAGACGAGGGCATCAGCAAAGTATCCGGGGAGAAGAGCAAATTACTCTCCTTATCGCCCAGTCGGATCACGTTTTCCAGAAAATATACGTAGGTCCCGGAGTTCGATTCGCGGGAGAGGAGGACGATGGGACGGTCTTCGCCGCCCACCTGGCTCCAGTTGGTGATCCTGCCAGTGTAGATGTCGGAGATCTGCTGGAGGGTGAGCCCGTCCACTGGGTTGGACGGGTGGACGACGACGGCGATGGCGTCGCGGGCGACCGCGAATTCCACCGGGGTGATCCCGTTGGCTTCGGCGGCAGCGATTTCCTCTGGCTTCATGGCCCGCGAGACGTTGGCGATATCCACCGTGCCGTTGATCATGGCGGCGATGCCAGTGCCCGACCCACCGCCGGTGACAGAAATGCGCGCCTCATCAGGGTGCAGCTCTATGTACGTTTCAGCCCAGGCCAGGGCCAGGTTGACCAGGGTGTCGGACCCCTTGTTTTCGATGGTTTGAGCAGGACCGGACACATCGGCGCCGGAAGTCCGCTGCTGGGGACGACATCCCCCCAGCAGCCAGGCCAGGCTGAATAGCAACGTACCAATTACCAGACAGCAAAGGAACCCGTGGATAGGAAGGAGATAACGCCGTTCACCGGGGTAACGTTCACTCAACCGCTGAAAGAACGCCTGCAGAACGGCTGAAGTTACTGGTTCCATTGTCGCTCCAACTCCCAGCGGCGTATCAGATGGCGTACCGTGTTTTCGTAGGTGCCGGCCCAGTTCACTGTGGCCCCTGTCCGATGCCGATGCACCTGGCCGAGCAGGGCCAGCCGTTCACGCGGGTGTCTTTCTGCAGGTAAGCCAAATTGCTTCGAGAACAGATCCGGCAGCCACTGCCACCTTTCCATCATGAACGGCTGCAAGTGGTCAGCGTATTCCTGTTGCAAGAGCATGGCCGCCGTGTAGAACAACTGGAGCGTCAATCGCTCGGCAGACCCCAGTCGCTCCAGGGCAGTGGGCACCACCTGGGCATACTCTGGGTGAGACAGCAAGACGGCAATCACGGCTGCGCGAACGCGCGCACTGGGCTGCCGTACCAGATCAGCCAGCAGCGCCTCGGGCGAACGCACCCGGTTGACTTGGTAGGGTGACTGGCGTGAAAGGTAACGGATGCCCAGCAATCCTAACTCGGCGACGAGCTTCTCTTCTTCTGTGACTGTCTCAATGCTTTCTTTCATGCCAACCCTCCCAGCCGGCCGTCATCAAACCAACCTGGCCCGTTGCAGGCGATCACGCAACGCCGGCCTGTT
>CAYUPJ010000133.1:0-11878 GCA_964446635.1 uncultured Anaerolineae bacterium | reverse complement strand
GGCGATGGCTAAGGGGGACCTCTTGCCTTCCGGTGAAGTTTGATGTATAATGGGGCAAAAGAGAGATGCTGTGCCCAAGAGGTTTGCGAGGAGGGAGTGAAGATGCAGCAAGTAGGGCAAAACCCAACCTTGCAGGCAGACGCCGCGCCCCTGCAAGTGGTTTACAGCCGACTGGATCATCTAGAGAAGGAGATTACTGCTCTGAAGCGGCTGGTGATGCGATATGCGGCCGCCCCGAAGACAAAGGTTGTGCCCCTACGTGGTCTGGCGAAGAGCAGCGTTGTCAACGAGGAGGATTTTGCCGAGGCAAAAGCTTGGGTATTCCACAAGCTTGAAGTAATCAGCGAGGAAATCTGATGTCTGCAACGTACCAGAACGAGTCATACGTGGCCGATGCCCATGCTTTGGTCTGGCTACGTTTGCCACTCTCACGGTTGTGCTGGTGAGGAGGCGCAGGGGCGTCTAGACCTGACAGGTTTTAGAAACCTGTCAGGTCTGCCACGCGGGGTGGTCCATCACCTCTAACTGAAAAGCCACCGGAGGTCGAAACCTCTGGTGGCTTTTTGCAAATACTCTATTCCCCCCTCGGACGCGTCTCGTCGTTGACCAGCACCAGGCGCGCCCCCTCGCCTGTCTTATACCAACTGTCCATTCAAGAACCATGTTCTCCGAGTTGGCTAGAAACCCAATCGCACGTCCAGCCCCTCTCCCCCACATATTTCTCCCAGAAACCCGTTTTCTCCCAGAAAACGGGTTTCTGCCACGCTGAAGCTCAGGGTGAGCAGATGAGAGCGCATCCTGAGGGTCTGCAGTCTGAGCTCACCCTGGGGCGCCTCCAGTGTGCCCACAACGAAGGGCGGTGAGTCACCCGGCTCAGCGGGCGTCAGGTCGTTCACGTAGGTGTGGATCAGAGTCTGCGCGCTGACGGTGATGGGCCGGTGGTAGCTCTGCACCTCGACCGGCAGGTAGGCCACGTGGCCGACGGCCAGCGACAGTGTGACCGGCGCCGAGACCAACTCCAGCCCGCCGGGCAGGTCGGCCAGGACAATGCCCTCCGCCGATGGCGTGGGGGTGGACGTGGGAGTCGGTGTGGGAGTCGGCGTGGCCGGGGTGTAGTCCTTCAGTATCAGCGGCAAGTAGAGCCGAGGCCGGGGCGTGGCGGTGAGCGTTGGTGTTGGAGTGCGGGTAGGGGTGGATGTCGGCGTCGGGCTTGGGGTGGCTGTTGGTGTAGGGGTGGGCTGGGACGAAGTGGCGACGAACTCGATCAGCGTCACCGAGTGGGCCGGGAAGGTGTAGACAAAGCGCTCGGCAGCATCGGCGATGGCTGATTCGGTCACGGTCACATCGGTTGGATGGTCCCGGTCGTTGAAAGCGGCGATGTTGGGCCCGTTCAGGGTCCACACGGTCGCCTCCGGCGCGGGGGTGAAGCCGCTTATGACGATAGCGGCGGTGACAGTCGCCGTCGTCTCCTTGTTGATGGCCAGCAGGGTCAGGCGATTGCCGTCTTCGCTGGTGCTGACCACTACTTCGTAGAGCTGGAAGTACTCCTCCCGCGTGCCGGTCCAGAAATAGGCGATGTCTGGCTCGTTCCACACCTCCCAGTACTCGATGTCCCAGTGGAAGCCGTTGGCCCAGCCGTCGTTGTAGTGTTTGGCCACGTGTACTGCCGCCTGCGCCCAGGCCTCGTGATCCTCCGGGGCGACGTAGGTCACGGGCGCGTGGGGATCGCCCCAACTGTACCCCAGTCGGAAGAGGATCTCCGCCCCTACCCGCTTGATGGCTTCCAGCTCGCGGTCGGTGGAGACGAAGTTGTAGCTGGTTTCGTCGTCTGGGTCGGCCTGCAGGTCAGGGAAGAGGACGTGCATGTCGGCGGGGCCGTAGTAGTCGTGGGTCCTCACGTAATCCACGCCGATATCTCTGTATTGTTGGAAGAGGTGACTGTGCTGGGGGTCCAGGCGACGCGGGCCGGCATTGATGCCCTGCAGCGAGCGGATAGTGCCGGTCACCTCCGCCGCGTCCACCACGATGGTGGCCTGTTCCGTTTGGGCAGAGCCCATAACCGGCGGGGTGCTCAGCCCCAGGCTGGCAATGACCAGGAGCAATGTGATCAATGCGCATCGTCTAAGCATGGTTTCACCTCCTGCTTATGGCTTCTTTTCATTTGAGTACCTTTGCTTTCATCCCTGGGAGACCTTCGCATCGGGGACATGCAGCCGGTGTTATTCGCCTTTCATCACCGCAGGGAGGTAGACGCTGAAACGATCTTTGGTGAAGTAGACTTCCCACTGGTCACTGAGGTTGTCCTGCCAGACGAAGTAGGCGGTCTCGCTGAAGGCGGCCGCCTGGGGGAGGACGGAGTAGCCAGCGGCATCGGTCAGCCGCGTGGCCGGCCCCCAACCTGGGCAGAGGAGCGAGGGAGCAAGGGAGCGAGGGAGAGAAGCTCTCTCCTCTGCTCTTCGGCCCCTCTGCTCCCCGGCACAAATCTCCCCTCCGTCAGTGCTCTTCATGGTGTAGATTTCGGCGTTTCCGTCTCGGTAGTCCTCCCACACCAATCGCAGTCCCTCCTCGGTTGCCACCAAGTCCGGGCGCCAGGCTCCGCCGGCGGGCAAGTAGGACTTGCCTGTCGGCAGACAGGGGGTTAGCGTCACCGGCGAGGTCCAGTCGGTCCCCTCCATCCCCTGCCGCCGATAGAAGAGCTGGAAGGCTCCGTTGCGGTCGTCGGCCCAGACCACGTGCACCGCCCCATCGGCGACGGCCACCGCCGGGTCGTAGGAGTTGTAGGGGGTGACGGGGTCGTCGTTGGTCAGCCGCTCCGCGCCAACCCAGGTCAGGCCGCCGTCGGTGCTGTGGTTGTAGAACACCTCCCAGTTGCTGTCGGTAACCTGGTACCAGACGACGTGGGCCTGTCCATCCTCCAGGGCCAGATCCACTTCCTGGGGATTGCTGACCGGGCCAGTCACCACCTTGTGGGTCCAGGTCACCCCGCCGTCGGTGCTGGTCAGAGCCAGCACGAAGGCGTGCAGGCCCGGAGCTACTATGATGACCTGGTCCCCTTCCACGGCTACCACCGGCTGCCAGAGCATGATCATCAGTTCTCTGGGTGGCTCCTCCACCACACTCAACCCCAGCCGAGTCTCCGGCGACCACCCTTCCTCTGCTGTGTGCTTGCGGTGGTAGATCGCCCAGTTGCCGTCCCGATAGTCCAGCCAGACCACGTGGACCACCCCTTCGTCGGCGGCGATGGCCGGGAAGCGGGCCTCCACCCCGCTGGCGCTGAGCTGCAGGTCTTCGGACCAGGTGCGGCCGTCATCCGTGCTCCGTTTGTAGTACACCTCCCGGTGGCCGTCTCGGTCGTCGGTCCAGACCACGTGCACTCCATCCCCGTTCACTGCCACCGCCGGTTGTCGCGAGTTGCTCGGAGGCAGGGAGGCCTGGGGCTCTAGCATCTCCCACAGCACCTGCCCCTCCGCCAGCGGCGCCTCGATACCCATCAACTCAGCCACGTTTGGGAAGGATGGGGTCGGCGGCTGTCTAAAGTATACCTCAAACGAGCCGAGGCGTCCAGAAACCCTAAGGGTCTACGAGACCCTTAGGGTTTTATTTTCACCTTCTCCAGCAGAATGTGATCCCCCACGGCCTGCTCCTCCTGGTTGAGCACCATCAAGCGCTGGCCTGTGCCTTCTTCGTACATCCCGATCTCCAAAATGTAATCACCGCCAGGGGCGTCGGGGTCTACCACTAGCTCGTATTCATCTACGATGACCTCGCCTTTCACCCACCCCATCGTTGGCCGCGTGCCCGCCACTGGCACGCTGTCTTTTTGGGCCCAAATGCGGTCTTGGTCATCCAAGAGATGGGTGAAGACCTTGTACCATTTGGCAATTTCCCTTCTAGCCTGCCAGTACAAGGTAAGGCATAGAGTCTCGCCGGGCTTGACCACCGTGGGCGTCAGATCATAGCCCAGGAAAGTCACCTCATCGCCCAGGTTGATTTCCATAGGGTTGACGACGGTGGGAAGGGTCATCCTGCGCTCCGGTACTTGGATCTCCAGCTCGCCAAGGTCAAGCGCTGCCGCAAGGGGCATTCCCTCCTGATCTATCACCGCCAACTGGAGCCGATGTCTGCCCGCTGAAGCCTCCGCCGGAACGGGGAGGTAGTGCTGGCTGCGCACTACCTCCCCAGCCTGCCACTGAATCGCGGGGTAGGACTGGTTGGCAATCGGGAAGGTCTCTTCTGCTGCAATCCGGTCCCCCTCATCCACCAGTTGGAGAAGGACAGCGTAGGGCTGGCTCATCGCCTTCAGGCCTTGCCAGAAAAGGGTCAGGTGCACACCGTCTCCGGCCTGGACGGCGGGGCGATCCATATTGTAGCCAATTAGCTCCAGCTCTTCCCCAAATCTGATAGCTACGGCGTGTTGTATCTCCAGCTCTTCGATGGAAGGTGGCTTCCTTGGCCGCACCACTGTTAGCTTGCCTACAGCCACCGAGGTGCCCACAGCGACCCCCTGTTCGTCCAGCACGTCCAGTTCTTCCAGGGTGGCTTTGGAGAAGGCTCCAACCACCAAGTCGTATTCCCCTGGCGGCGTGCCCGGCAGCACCAGTATCTGGTAGAAGTCCTGGGCGTATTCGTCCGGGGGCCAGGTGGTCGTGGGGGGATAGTCTCGGTATCCCCCCGGGCGCTGGCTATCCTTCGGGCTCCAGAGGCTAGACTGGGCATCCTTGAGGCGAGCGTAGGCGCTGTACTCGGTGGTCAGTTTACGCTGTGCCTTCCAGTAGAGGTCCAGGCGAAAAGTCTCTCCGGCCTCAACGGTAGAGGGGCGAAGGTTGTAGCCGAGGAGCGTCATCTCCCCGTCGAAGTTGACCTCCAGCGGCACTTGCACTCCCTCCACCCGAGACCCGTCGAAGCCACTCCGCCTGAAAAAGGTATCGTGGCGGTCAACGTAGCCCACTTTGGTCAGGAGCAAAACTACGGCCAAGGCCGCCTGAAGGAGCGGGATTCGGGATTCGGATTGCGGATTGCGGATTTGGCCCTCCCTTGGCGATTTTTTCCCGACCTTCGACTCATAGACGATTAGGGCCAGGACGACGAGACCGCTGAAGGCCGAAAGGGCTTGGGCAGCGAGACGTAAGGGTGTGTCCTTAAAACGCACCTGGATGGTGCTCTCCCCGGCGGGAACCGGGAAGCTGATCAGGCCGTAGGGCTCGGTGGGGACGACGGGGACACTCTTCTTATCCACGTAGGCCTGCCAGCCGGGGAAGTAGAAGGTGTTGAAGACAGCTTGGAAGGGCTGGGGGCTTTCTACCAGGATGTCGGCCGAGGTCAGGCCATACTCCGCTGATTTAACCTCTGCTCCCTCGGGCAAGGAAGAGGGTTCTAAGCGCTCGATGGGAGCCCCGGCGCGATACATGGCTTCCATGCTCGATCTCAAGGGCACTTCTTTGACCCAGATGGGTAGGTATTCGCCAGCGGAAGTAGCTCCGATAACTCCTAAGCCGCGTTCCAACTGGGCCAGGTTGGCTATGGACAGGCCCTCGGTGGTAGAGCAGTACCGAGGATAGAGCCAGGGCAGGCTGAAGGCGATGATGAGAGCTTCAGCCACCAGCACGATAACGAAGGTGAGCAAGACTGCGATGGGCAAAGGTTTCCGACCTCCTAATTTTCGATTGCCGATTGACGATTTTCGATTCAAAAAATCGGCAATCGAAAACTTGTCCTGAGCCGTCGCCCTGAGTCTATCGAAGGGGTAGCCGAAGGATCGAAAATCGGAAATCGCTGCACCGGCCAGTAACGCGGCGGCCAGGCTGGCTATGCCCAGGAAGCGAAAGGGGAACTGGACGTATTCGAGCAAAGGCAGATAATCCCACACTGCCACTGACTGCGGAAGGACCATAAAGATCAAGCTGATTAGAACCAGGGAGAAAAAGAAGACATGGAAACGCTTTTCCCTATCCTTAAAACTCCACCAGCCGGCCATAGCCAGCAGAGCGAGGACCAACTGCACCAGCCCCAGGCTACGGGGAGGAGCGGGATTCATCAGAGAGCTGTGGACGGGGCTGGGCAGAGAGAGGAGTTCACCCAGGGATAGGAAATTGTAGCGATAGTTCATGCCGGCCGGGGTGTACGCCAGATGGATCTTCACCCACTGCTTCTCGAAGAAAGCTGGCAGCCAGAAGAAAGCGCTGATACCCAGGGAAAGCAAGAGCGCTGCGCCGGTGAGCGATAGCGATCTGAGCGTCCTCCTCTCTAACAGCCACAGAGCCCCAACGTAGAGGATGAGAAAGGGGGTAAAGATCAGGCCGATGACATTGTGGGTGAGGACCAGGGCAGCGTAGGATAGGGCACTCAAGGCCAGGTAGCCCATTTTGCCCTTGATAAGGAGGCGACGAAAGGCCCAGAGTATCAGGGGCAGCAGAGGCAGGGCCAGGGACTCACCCAGGTTGCCCCGATAGAGAGCGTTGTATACTTGATAAGGAGCGTACATGTAAGCCACTGCCGCCACCCAAGCCGACTGTTCGCCGAAGACATCTTTGACCAATAGGTACATGGTCATCCCGGCGAGTAGGATGTAGAGCGCGAGGGCAGCGTTCCAGGCCTGGGCAAAAGTGAGGCCCAGCAGGTGAAGCAATTCGGCGGGATAGAAGGACAGAGGAGGGAAGAAATTGAAGAGAGGGTAACCGTAGCCATAGACCAGATCGGGGGTCCAGCGAGGCCAGGGAGCGCCTTGTCGAAGGCAGTGATCGAGCTCCACAAAGCGACAGAGGAGGAGGCCCCCGTCATCGCTGCAGGTCATAGCGGGGTTAAACAGGGGTTGAACAGCTATCAAGCCCAGTAGGCAAATCAGTAGGAGCTTCCATCCCGATCTCAAGGTCGTCTTGCCCAATTTCTCGGCCAAAGTCACTTCCTCGCTAGTGTTGTACTAGCCGATTCTAACACATCTTTGATGCAATGGCAAAAAGCCAGGGGCTGAACCGCTCGGCTGAGCTCGCGACGAAGCCCTGCGGGCTGAAAGGACGAAGCCCTACGGGCTAGTTTCAGTCCCAAAAGAAAAACGGCGGATGTCTATTTGGACACCGCCGTTTTGTGAATCGTCGTGCGGGCAGGGGAAAACTAGCCAGCGCAATATTTGTGGCCTGACAAGATCAAGTTTCAACTCCCGCTGGGGAAAGGCAATGAATGACTAGATCGTCGCGTCAAAGCCACAGACTAAGCCCTATTCGCCCTCTCCCTTCCTCTGGATTTCGATCCGATAGGAGTAGATGCCAGGACGGTTGATGGGCCTCCAACAGCCAATCACTGAGCCTGGAGGGCAACAGTATTCGTTCCCCAGATCGGTTCGGATGTTCTCGACGAGGGGGGTCTCATCACTCTCCATCCAGAGTATATAGCGGGTGGGCACGCCTAGGTGGTCCCACTCCAGATATCCGCTCCCGTTGGTCCCCCCCCAAACGTTCATGTGATCGTAAGCGATGCCTTGGGAAGGCTCAACATCGAAGCGCACCTTGACCCCCCGCAGTGGTTCGCCTCTGTCGTCCAATACCGTGACGTAGATTTTCTTCAGTCCAGGACGATTATCACAGGCACTCAGCCGGGTTATGGTATTAACCTTCCAAGTCAGGTTGGGATTGACCTTCGGCTCCCCAGGAGCCTGAGGTACATCAAAGGACTCCAACTCATCCCCTAAATCGCTTACAACCATGGTGAGAATCTCGGTCGGTATGTTCACGCACTCCGTGTAGATCCCCCCTCCAACATTGATCATGTCGCCTGGTGAAGCTGCATCGACCGCGTCTTGAATCTTGCAGAAAGGATCGGCTAGAGTACCTGAACCAGGTCCTGGGCAATTGTCATCATTCACAAACCAAATACCCATTCCCCTCACAGGCCTCGCTCCAAATGGCAAAAACAGAAGCACCAGCAGCGTCAGCGCAGTCAGCGCCAGCCTGAAATTCCTTGTATTTGTTCTCATTTTAGTTTTACCTCCTTTGTGAATTTTTGGGTGTTATTACATTCGTCAAGCTCAATCAAAAAGCGTGCTACCGGCCGACCAGCTTCCGAACAGCACGCTCCTTGAGATCTGTCTTCGGCAACCCGGCCATCCTATTGGCCAATAGCGATTTGCCATCTGCCTTTCGCTATCTGCTAACGTAGACCCGTAGCTTTGCGCCCCCACCTTTCGATGGGTTTGCCTTTATCGAACCTTATGCATATAGAGAACTTTTACCTGTGCAACTATATTATAACAGATTTTCCTGCCCTTGTCAAGGGCAAAAAGACAGTAAAGTCAAGATCAGGTTAAGATAATGGCCGCTTACTTTTCAGAGCAATGTGCCAGGGATCGAAACCCTCCGGGCTGAGGCCCTCGAGGCCGAAACCACAGGCTAGGTCCTAATCGCCATCCCCCTTCCTCTGGATTTCGAGCCGATAGGAGTAGACGCCCGGACGGTTGATGGGCCTCCAACCGCCAAGGATTGTACCTGAAGGCTGACAGTATTCATTCCCTAGATCGGTTCGGATGTTCTCAACCAGGGGAGTCTCATCATCCTCCATCCAGAGCAGGTAGCGGGTAGGCACTCCCAGGTGGTCCCATTCCAGGTATCCGTTCTCGTCGGTCAGCCCCCGGATGTCCATGTGATCATACGCGATGCCCTCTGAGGGCTCGACATCGAAGCGCACCTTGACCCCCCGCAGGGCTTCACCCTTGTCGTCCACGACCGTGACGTAGATTTTCTTCAAGCCCGGGCGATTGTCACAGGCACTCCGCCGCTCTTTCTTGTTCACCTTCCAGGTCGGATTGGGATTGACCTTCGGCTCAAGCAATTCTTCCTCGCTCATATTGCTCCTTTCTGGCTGCTATGAACTTCGTTATGACTATTTGCAGGACATTGTAGCACTTTTCGTGATTTCATGCAAGTTTTGGGTTTTTCATCACAAACCATGACAAATCAGTCTTGCTGAGGCTCCAGTTGCGCAAGGGGCACGCTAGGACCCAGCTTAGCCAACCGGTCGTCCAAGACACCCAGTGTCCGCATGGTAAAGGCGTCGTAGACGATCACACTCAGTCTGAGGCTGCCTTCCTGGGCACCAACGGGAAGGGGCACGAAATGAACATCAGAGATAGATGATCCTCGTATCCATTTCAAGGTAGGGATAGCCCCCAAAGCAGGGACGGTATCGTCCTGCGAAAGGAGTCGCCCGGCCTCATCGGTCAAACGCACGGAGACCACGTAGTCGCGGAGGATGGGCTTTTTAGCTACCAGGCGCAGTTTTACCCTAACCGTATCTACTGACAGCTTCCGGTATTCAGCGCCCGCCAGCAGCATCTCCCCTCCCAAGTCCACGTAGTGGCTTCGCGGAGGCGGAGTCGGCAGGGCCAAACGCCCTCCCCTCGGCCAACCCCAAGGGCCTAAGCGACGACTGACTACCTCACCGGTCGAACGCAGTTCCACTTGCACAGGCGTGTCCAGCAGAGGCAAGTCATGGGCCGTAGTGAGATAGGTACCCAGGGGAACTCGTGGCAGACGGCTCCTGGTTAATAGACTATCACCAGCATACAAAAGCACATCGTAGTCATCATCGCCTGCCTGTCGGCAGACAGGGCCAGCCCCAAAGCGATGCCAGTGGAGGTAGACCCGCCGGGCGCCCTCCAGGCTGGTGTCGTAGTCAAACCCAATCAGGACCAACCCGCTGGCGAAGGGCTGATGTAGAGGGTGGAGGGTGATAGGTCGCAGGACTGGTGGCACTACCTCCACTTCGGCCAAGGGCACGGTCTCCTTTCCCTCCTCGGTCGTGAGGCGCTGCCATCCCCCTTCGGGGAGGGTGATGTACACGCCGGCAATGAGTTGATAAGAACGCGGCGAAGTCGTGGGCAGGACCTGTATCTCGTAGCGATCAACCGAGACCGCGCCAATTTCAAGGCCAGTCAACTCACGGGTGACGTCCATCTGTCCCAACACCTGCCCTTCATCACCCACCAGGTGAACGAAAAAGGAATAGTTGCCCTCCAGCTCGACGATGGGCTGCCAATACAGGTCCAACTGCAGAGGTTGGCCCGGCGAGACACTGTCCTGCAGCAAGCGATAGCCTAGGAGCTTGATCTGGCCCGCGAAAGTCGCATCTAGCCTGGCAATGTCGCCTGGCTTCCTCCCCAGAATCGAGGGGGCTGCCTCGCTTTGCACCAGGAAAGCCTCGCCCAAAGGGAGGAAGTGGTACGGCGTGGCGCCGAACTCCTGATAATAATTGGTGACGATCAGAGGCCATTTCCCCACACTGTCCTCTATACGCCGTAGCCAGGTAGCGGAGATCGGTTCGGCACCCTCCGGATACACGTATTTCACCTCCACATCGGGTCGCACACCTTCGACGTATTGCAGATACCAAAGAGGAGTAGCCCAGTGCCAGTTGGCCAACACCAGCGCCCCCTCTGGGGCGCTGGACATTACGCTTTCTGCATACTGGCGCGCAGAGCGGTCCTTGCTCAGCCAGGCGAAACTGGGATAATGTTGAACCAACTGAATAGCACCGAGCAGTATGAGGAGGGATACCAAGCAAGCATTAAGAGCCTTGAATCTGCTCCAGCGACCCAACGCCGCCACGCCATAGCCAAGGATGATGGCCAGGGGCACATAGGCAGGTATTAAGTACTCCACTGTCTCCGGGGCGCGATAGGTAACGGTGATAAAGGCTTGAACAGCTATGCTCCCACCGCAGAGGAGTAAAAGCCACCAGTCTCTAGCCAGCATGATCAGGGCCCCCAATGCGGCAAAAACGAGCAAGCCAAGGCCGAACTGAAAATCCAGGATGTTACCCAGCACTTCGAATCGGTCGAGCAGGAGGCCGGCTCTGGCGAAGTAGAACATATCGCCCCGAAATCCACGAGCCAAGACATGGTTCAAGAACCCCGTCGGGGTCGCGATGTCGGGCGGGCCGAAGGGAGCGCCCAGGATTCCCCTGATGGGAAGATAGAGGAGCACACATAGTGAAAGAAGGAAAGCCAAGAGAGGCTTCAGGAGAGGACGTACTCTGCTGAACAGTGAGATGTCAGTGACCAATAGACAGGCGATGAAGGGGAGAATCAAGAAAACCAGGGAGCCATGGTGGGTGATCCCGAGCCCGAAGGCTAAGGCGAATAGAATGAGGTAAATTTCTCTCCGCCTCTTGGCATAACGAACGAGTGCGAACAGCATGAGGGCAGTGAAAAACGCTGTCAGGCTTCGGGTGTTGGCTGTTGTGGCCTGCGCCCAAAAGGTAGTGGCTGTGCCCAGAGCCAATGCACCCACCACGCCCCCCAAAGCCGAGTTGGTGGCACATCGGACCGTGCGACTCACCAGGGCCAGGGTCAAGGCAGCGAAAAAGGCGGACATCAGGTTGACTCTGTAGGCTATGTCGCCGACGGGGATCAAGGTGAAAAGCTTGCCCAGCATGGTGTAGAGAGGGAATCCAGGCGGGTGGGCAATGCCCAGAATATCGGTCACAAACTGGAACTCGCCACTGTTCGACGGCAGGATGGTAGGGGCCAATGTGTACACATACAGGCCAAGGCTCAGGATGAATACGATGGAATCCACAGGGAAGGATCGTTTGCCCTTGACGTTAGCGATAACCAGGGCGATCACGGCCACGAAGGCCACCGCCCAGGCGAGGACAGGCTCAATGCGGGGATACAGAACATAGGTATATAGTGTCACCAAGGGGGTGAGCGTCAGGCCGTGACGGTTCCCGAAAGCGGCCAGGCCGACCCCGATAGTGCTGCATATTATGATCAAAGCCAGCGAGGCCAGCCAGGGCCAGAGCATCATCTCAGCGATGAACCGGCTCAGATATAGCCCCAGGCCGAGGCCCAGTAGCACGAAGTCCCTCTTGTCATTGCGAGGAGCGAAGC
>CAYUPJ010000132.1:0-11947 GCA_964446635.1 uncultured Anaerolineae bacterium | reverse complement strand
CACCGTGCTGGAGAATCTCAATTTCTTCGCCGACATCTTCGGTGTGCGCGGCGACAAGCGCCAGGAACGCATCGAGCGGCTGCTGGAGTTCGCTCGCCTGACCGAGTTCAAGGGGCGGCGAGGTACCCACCTTTCAGGTGGGATGCAGAAGAAGCTGGCCCTGGCCTGCACGCTCGTCCACAAACCGGAGATCCTCCTTTTGGACGAGCCAACCACAGGGGTGGATCCAATCTCGCGGCGGGAGTTCTGGGACATCCTGACTGAGCTGCACCTGGAAGGAGTGACCCTGTTTTTGAGCACTCCCTACATGGACGAGGCTGAACGCTGCTCGCGGGTAGCATTGATGTTGCAGGGTAAGATCGTCGTTTGCGACGTGCCGGAGAAAATCAAAGGAATGGTGACCGGAGAGCTACTGGAAGTACGGCCCTCCAACCCGAGGCGGGCTGCCCTGGTGGTGGAAGGTCTGGAGGGGGTGCTGGAGGTGCAAACCTACGGTGACCTGTTGCACGTCTTCGTGGACGACGTTGCCCTGCGGCAACCCCAGCTCGAAGCAGCGCTGGCCACCGAGCAAGTAGATGTAGCCTGCCTGCGCCAGACCCGCCCGCGCATGGAGGAGGCGTTCATCTCGCTCATCCGCCGCAGGCGACAGGAGGAGAAGTAGATCACGTTTCACGTGCTGCGTAAAACGTGATGCGTGATGGGAGCTTGTTACTGTGAATGAATTTGCTGTCCAGGTTGTCGAACTGACCAAGAAGTTCGGTGATTTCACCGCCGTGGATGGGGTCACTTTCAGCATCCAACGTGGTGAGATCTTCGGCTTCCTTGGGCCCAACGGTGCGGGTAAGACGACAACCATCCGCATGCTGCTGGGCCTGTTGGCGCCCACGTCCGGCCAGGCCGCCGTGCTGGGATACGACATCGTGCGCCAGGCGGAGGAAATCCGCCGGCACATCGGCTACACGTCCCAGCGATTTAGCCTCTACCAAGACCTGACGGTGAGCGAAAACCTAGACTTCTACGGGCGCACCTATGGCTTGCGCGGCCAACGGCTGCGGGAGCGAAAACGTTTCGTCATTGAGATGGCGGGTCTGCAGGGACGTGAACGGGAGCGGGCCGGCAACCTGTCTGGGGGCTGGAAACAGCGGCTGGCCTTGGGTGCGGCCATCCTCCATGAACCCCAGATGCTGTTCTTGGACGAGCCGACGGCCGGCGTGGATCCCATCTCGCGGCGGGAGTTCTGGAACCTGCTGTATGATCTCGCTGAGGGAGGGACGACGATTTTTGTGACCACCCATTACATGGACGAGGCAGAGCACTGTCAGGACCTGGCCTTCATTCACAAGGGCCACATCATCGCCCAAGGGTCACCGGAAGAAGTCAAACTCCACAAGATGAGAGGGCAGGTGCTGGAGATAGATTGCAGTCAACCAGAACGAGGCATCGGCATCCTGCGGGAGATGGGCCTGTTTGAGGAGGTGGCACTGTACGGCGCACTGATCCACGTGGTGGCCGAAGGAGTCGAGGGGCACAGGCCCCGTATCGCCCAGGCCCTGGCTCAGGCTGGCGTTCAGGTGCACACCATGGACATCATCACGCCATCGCTGGAGGATGTGTTCATTTCCAACGTGCGGAATGATAGTGAAACGTAAGACGTGAGACGTGAAACGTAAGACGTGAGACGTGAAACGTAAAACGTGAAACGTGAAACGTGAAACGTAAGACGTGAAACGTAAGACGTAAAACGTGAATTTACGCTTCACGCACAGATACTTGTGTTGAGCCTGTCGAAACAGGAGAGATCGAATGAAGCGAAAACTCGGTATCATCGCAGTGGTTATCGCCCTCATTGGAGGCGCGGCAGGAATCGGCTGGCTCTACTTTCGCCGCAACCCGGCTGCCTGGCAGCAGGTGTCGGCGCAAGTGGCTTTGGCCAAGCCCCAAACAAGCGGCCTGACGACTTCCGGGTCCATCGAGGCTGAGGAGGTGACAGTCGCTGCCGAGATAGGCGGACGCATCGTGGCCCTGCTGGCCAATGAGGGAGACGAGGTAACGGTTGGCGACGTGCTGGTCGAGTTGGATCAGACCATGTTGCTGGCCCAGTGGGAGCAGGCCGAGGCCGCTGTGGCCCAGGCGCAGGCAGCGTTGGATGCAGCGCGGGCGCAACTGGCCCAGGCCAGAGCTGGCGCCCGTCTGCAAGAGATCGCTCAAGCGGAGGGAGGGGTAGCCGCAGCGCGGGCTGGTCTGGAAGCGGCCCAAGGCCAACAGGCCGCTGCCGAAGCTGAGCTGAAAGTAGCAAGGTCTCAACTGTCGGCGGCAAAGGTGGCCCAGACCAACGCCGAGTTACTGGTGACGGCCGCCCAGGCGGGCCTGGACAGGGCCGAGGCCCAACTGGCCCAGGTGCAGGCAGGGCCTACTGAAGAGGACATCACCATCGCCCAGAGTGCTGTGGATAGCGTTCAGGCCCAGTTAGAGCAATTGCAGGCCGGCCCGGACGAGAAAACGGTGGAGATCGCCAAACTGAACTCGGACCTGGCCCGCAACGCCCTCTGGCAAGCACAACTGGAGCGGGATGCGACGAAGGGCGTTCCTGGAGTTCCCGGCTACCAAAAAGATCTGGCTGATGCGGTAGTCGGTGCGGCAGAGATCTCGGCTCGCATCGCTCAGTTGCAGTATGAATTGGCGGCCAAAGGCGCGCCCGACGAGCAGGTTCGGATAGCCCAGGCGGCGGTGCGTCAGGCTCAGGCTCAACTGGACAAAGTCAAATCTGGCGCTCGTCCTGAGGAGGTGGACATGGCTCAGGCCGGGGTGGATGCCGCCCAGGCGCAGTTGGCCCAGACTGAGTCAGGTGTAGACGCGGCCAAAGCCAACGTGGACACGGCGCAGGCTGGCGTAGAGGCGGCACAGGCGGTGGTGATCATCGCCCAGGCTGGCACAGACGCAGCCCAGGCCCAACTGGACCAGGCTCAGGCGGCACTGGATCTGCTAAAGGCCGGTACCCGGAGTGAGGAAATCTCGCTACTGGAGGCCAAAGTCGCCCAGGCCGAGGCGGCGCTGGCCGGCGCTGAGGCTGCACTAAAGGTGCTGGACACGCAGTTGGAGCGTTTGACGCTGGCTGCCCCGGTGGACGGCATCGTCGTCGAGCGGCTGGTCCACAGCGGCGAACTGGCCGCACCTGGCGCGGCGCTGCTCACCCTGGCCAACCTGGACGAGGTGACGCTAACCGTCTACGTGCCGGAGGCTGACCTGGGGCGGGTCATGCTGGGCCAGATGGTGGAGGTCACGGTAGACGCCTACGACGACGTCTTCACCGGCCAGATCTCCCACATCGCGTCCCAGGCCGAGTTCACGCCCAAGAACGTGCAGACCCAGGAGGAGCGAGTGCACATGGTCTTCGCCGTCAAGATCCGGCTGGGCAACACCGACCACCGGCTGAAGCCGGGCATGCCGGCTGATGCGACCTTTCTTTCGATGTGACTCCCCACGAGTTCCTCGAGCGAGAATTCCCCCCCTCTCCCGGACAGATGGGTCGCTGGTAGCCGCGAAGTTGTCCGGGTATCGCTGATCCACTGGCCCAAAACAAAAGGTTCTGGTGAACCATCCGCCAGAACCTTTTGCCTTGAGCTCTATTTGGGGATATGGAGTCCTAGCCCCTGCGCCTCCTGACCAGCGCAACCGTGAGAGCAGCTAGCGCCGCTAGCCCCATCCACGGCGCCAATAGCTCCAGCTTGCTCACCGGCACGATGACCCCGCCGACGGGCACTGGCTCGCAGGCGTCGCCGATGCCATCGCCGTCGCTGTCTTTCTGATCGGGGTTATAGGTGTTAGGGCAGTTGTCGCAGGCGTTGCCCACTCCATCACCGTCGCCATCTTCCTGGCCGGGATTGGGGGTATCAGGACAGTTGTCATCGGCGTCACAGATGCCGTCACCGTCATCGTCCTGACAAATCTTGGCCACAAAGGCATCGGAGGAGCCGTTGTGGGTGGTGTCCGGCCCGCCGAGGGTGCCGAAGCCGTCCCCATCGGGGAAGGTGGTCTCGTCGGACCAGGTCCAGCCGGTGACATAGGCGTGGCCAGAACCGTCCACGGCGATGCCATAGCCCTTGTCCTCGCTGGAACCGCCGATGTAGCCGCAGTAGTCGAGCCCGCTGCCGTCCACCTTGACCTTGGCCACGAAGGCGTCCATGCCGCCGTTGTAGCTCAGGTCCGGCCCCACGGCCTCGGGGAAGGTGGCCTCGTCGGACCGGGTATAGCCGGTGACGTAGGCGTGGCCCGAACCGTCCACGGTGATGCCATAGCCCCTGTCCTCGCCGGAACCGCCGATGTAGCCGCAGTAGTCAAGCCCGCTGCCGTCCGCCTTGACCTTGGCCACGAAGGCGTCTATGCCGCCGTTGTAGCTCAGGTCCGGCCCCAAGGCCTCGGGGAAGGTGGTCTCGTCGGACTGGGTAGAGCCGGTGACGTAGGCGTGGCCAGAACCGTCCACGGCGATGCCATAGCCCCTGTCCTCGCCGGAACCGCCGATGTAGCCGGCGTAGACCAGCACGGCCGGGTCCAGCACCAGCGGCCGGCTCCGGTCGTAGGGCCCCACCTGGAAGCCGTAGAGGTACGCGCCCGCCGCATCGGCCTCCAGCGTGTAGGCCACCGCCACCTCAGCCCGCGGCCCATCCACCTCCTGGTAGGCGTATGGTCTCGCGTCGTGGAAGCCGCCCACGGGCGTGCTCACCGCCAACTGCCCAGCCGCGTTGAGCGCCACGGCGGTCGCGCCCCGATAAGCCAGCCGGATCTGGCTTGGGTCGGCCCCCGGCTGCACCAGGAAGGTGTATTTCAACCGGTTGACATCCCCGCTGTAGACCAGGTCAATCCCCGGCCACAGGTTGGGGTAAGCCACCGCCGCGTACGTCGGCAGTCCTGTCTTCCACTCCTCCGGCGGCCCCTTAAAGTAACTGATCACCGCCTCGGTCTGGGCTCGTCCCTCGGGTCGAACATCGGGGTTTGCGCCCACGAAGTCCAGCCGCAGGGCGTAGCGCTCCTCCCCCGGTCCGCTCAGGACGAAGGTCACGCCCTCGGCGGTGAAGTACAGGGTCTTGTCGCGGCCCTGGATGTAATAGGCGACGCGGTCATCCACCTGCCCCCGGTTCTCGACGAAGTAGAGCGGGAGCTGGCCGAAGGCCGCCTCGACGCGTGCCTTCGTCGCCGCATCGGGCTGGGCCGGCTCCTGCGCCACACCCGGCAGATGGGTGCTGCTGGGGGCAGCCCGCGCCTCCGGCGGCGCCGCCGTGCTCACAGCCAGCCCCGCTAGCAGCGTGGCGATGAAAAACAGATGCAGCCCTTTAGCAAACCTATGTACCAGTGTCGTGTTCATGAAACATCCTCCTTGTCAGTTATGGGCTGAGATTGCGGATAAGACTGTCACTCGCAAATGTTGTAAATTGTGACCTTATTTCTCCTTTCACGGTTTGTGCCCAGGCGGGCTCGAACAATGACGGCCAAGACATACACACCCTCTATCCTAAATAACGAAAAAACCGCGAAAAAGATACGGCCTGCCAGCACGAGTTTTGAATATTTTAAGGTTCCACATTGATGCCCCTCCCCAATCCAAACATGCTATCCTTTTCCCCGCTTCCTGAAACTCAACCTCAGCGGTGTCCCGAGGAAGCCGTAATGCTCCCTCAGGCGGTTCTCCAGATAGCGCTCGTAGGAGAAGTGCACCAGGCGGGGGTCGTTGACGAAGAAAACGAAGGTAGGGGGATCAACAGCAGCCTGGGTGGCGTAGTAGAACTTCAGGCGTTTGCCGGCCTTGCTGGGCGGAGCGTGGCGAGCTACGGCCTCCTGCAAGACGCGGTTCAGCTCGGCAGTGGGGATCCGTACCAGGCGCTCCTCCTGGATGCGCAGGGCGGTGGGCAGCACCTGTTCTACTCGTTGGGCGGTCAGCGCAGAGACGAAGAGCACGGGCACGTAATCGAGGAAGCGCAGGGTGGTGCGGATATGCTCCACGTAAGCCTGCATCGTACCGGCATCCTTCTCCACCAAATCCCACTTGTTGACCACCACCACCACGCTTTTAGCTTCCTCCAAGATATAGCCGGCAATGTGAGCATCCTGGGCCGTGACGCCCTCCGTGGCATCCAAAAGGAGCAACACCACGTCGGCACGATCTATGGCCCTCAGTGCTCTCAGCACGCTGTACTTCTCCACCCCTCGCTGGATGCGACCCTTGCGGCGAATGCCGGCCGTGTCTATGAGCACCAGCGGCTCGCCTTCCCACTCCATCTGGGTATCAATGGCATCCCGTGTGGTGCCCGGGGCCTCGTGGACGATGGATCGCTCCTGGCCCAGGATTTTGTTGAGCAAGGAGGACTTGCCCACGTTGGGCCGCCCGACAATGGCGATCTTGATCGCCTCCAGCTCCTCCTCTTCCTCCTCCGCAGGGAATGCCCTCACCACCTGATCCAGCAGGTCGCCGGTGCCCGTGCCGTGCAGGGCCGAGATGGGATATAGCTCGCCCAGGCCCAAGGCGTAAAACTCCACTGCCGCCTCTCGAAGGCCCCGGTTATCAGCTTTGTTGACCACGAGCAGCACGGGCTTGGCCGAGCGGTGCAAAACCTGAGCCACCTCCTCGTCGCCTGCCATCAGCCCGTCCATCACGTCCACCAGGAAGAGGATCACGTCGGCCTCGGCGATAGCGATCTGTGCCTGGGCTCGCACCTGGGCCACGAGGTCGTTCTCAGCGACGAGGTCTAATCCTCCTGTGTCCACCACGATGAAGCTCACCCCACCCCATTCGGCTTCGGCGTAGAGGCGGTCACGGGTGGTGCCTGGCACCTCATCGGTGATAGCCAGGCGTTCCCCCGCCAGCCTGTTGAAGAGAGTTGATTTGCCAACATTGGGCCGCCCAACGATGGCTACGATAGGCTTAGACATAGCAAATTCTCACCGGGCATATGCAACATTGTCGGAGCGAGCGCCGGTTGAGTAGGCCCGCTGGTTGAGTAGCCGAAGGCGTATCGAAACCCAGGGCCGTATCGAAACCAAGCGAGCGGGTCTAAGGTCACAAGCCGCTTGGTCTCGATACGTCGTTCCGCTCCTACTCGACCGGCGCTGTGTCTTCTTCGGTTCCGTTGTGTTCAGCTTGCTGGAGATATCTACGTACTCGATAGCTTTCAAAATCCTTGCGGGCCAATTCCGGCAATGCATCGTAGTCGCCACGAATCAATGCCTCACGTTTCGCCCGCCCCCAGCCCTGTACCTGTTTCTCCCGCTCGTAGGTTTCGGCAATGCTGGTGAACTCGGCCGCATACGCGAGCTTGACCGGACGTCGCCGGGCCGTGTATTTCCCGCCTAGACCTTCGTTATGTTCCCAGATACGGCGTTCCAAGTCCGTGGTTGAGCCGACGTAGTATGATCCGTCTGAGCATTCCAGAATATACATCCAGGCCATAGTATCATCCTGGGGCATCTAGCGAGCGCCGGTTGAGTAGCAGAGCGTATCGAAACCAAGCGAGCGGGTCTATGGGTAAAGCCGCTTGGTCTCGATACGTCGCTCCGCTCCTACTCGACCGGCGCTGGACTCGATCTTTTCCCAATGTCCCCGACTTCCTTACCTCAGCGAACAACGATAACCGCTACCTGGCAAGGCGCGAGGTAGTTTCCGTCTTTCTTGACTACGACCAAGCGGAACCAGTAGTTCCCAGGGGGTATGGTCGAAGTGTCCCAAACACCCAGGAGGCCATCGGTCACAGGCTCCTCGAAGCGCTGCAGGAAGGTCCACTCAGACACTCCCTCGTGGCGAATCTCGAATTTGTAGTAGTCGAAGTTGTCAACATGGGCGGAACCAGTGATCTGGACGAGGCCCTGCAACACGACATTCACTGTGGGATAAGTGAGGCGAGCTCTGGGATCGGGACATTCGGCCATTAGGGCGGGTATGGCCGTGGGGGAGGGTACGGGTGTGGGTGTAAGTGTAGATGTGGGTGTGGGAGGCGGCGGTGTTGGAGTGGACGTTTCCACAGGCTGTGGCGCCTCCACAGGTTCTGTGGTTTTCGGCGTCTCCGTAGGTTCCGGCGTCTCGGTTGGTTCTGGGGTGTTGGTCGGTGTAGGGCGAGGGCCGGTGACTATCTCCACTTCAATGGTATCCGGCAGGATACTCTCCACCTTGAGTCCCTCCGGCACGACGACCGTGGGCGTTATCTTATGAATACCCACCTGTAGGTCGAAGAGGTCCAGGATGACCTGCACGTTCTCCGGCTTAAGGGCATCTAGCTTAGGAACGGGGCCCGAGAGGATGACGTCCACTGCTTCGGGCGATGGCTTGGCATTCAGGCCCGGCTGCAATCCCTGGATGACAAAGGCCCGCTGTATGGTCAGGCTGCTTTCGATAGCTGTCACGCTGACTTTGACCAGTACAGATTGCTCACCCAGCACCGTGACGCCCTGGGGCAGGTTCAGGGTAACCCGCTCGACAACATCACCTTTGGCATCGCTTACATCAATGGGAGCTGTTTCTAGAAAGCCAGGTATCCCCTCAATAGCCAGCGGGCTACCGTAGATGGTTGTGTTAGAAGGCTCAACGGAAACGTTGCTGATGCGATAGCCAGAAGCTACCTGTCCCTCTACAATGGGCCTCACCGTCACTTCTTTATAGCCACGCCTCTGATCTATGAGCACTCGAACCGTGACCTCAGGTGGGGCAATATCCACCCAACCCACAGCCTCACCTTTCTCATTCCGCGCTGATAGGCCTACAGACTGCTCCACGGTCTCTTTGGCCCCCCACAGATAGATCTCAGCCACCAATTCGCTCACCTGATCCACCATGGAGGCCGGACCACTTACCTTCGCCTTAGATGGGTTAACGGTAGGCATCCGATCAATGTAGCCCAGAGGGGGGTTGTCCATGACTTTGACCCTCACGTCTAGCTGTTTCTCCGTGTACTCTTCCAACCGGATGCTGACCTCAGGAGGCTGCACCTCCAGAACCCTGACGAACCGATCGGTACAGGTAACCTGGATCTCGACATCGTGCCGTCCAGGGGACAACCCTTTCAGATCAATCAGGGCTTCGAACTTCTCGGCAGTGAGCCTGTCCCAACTGGTCTGAGGCGCTCGGACAGTAACCTGGACGCTCTTGACAACTTCGGGGAAGGTGATCATACCCTCAGGCTTGTTCAACACCTGGACAGGTATGCTCTCGGGGAAGCTGTCCCTGATGCTAGGATTCTGTTCGTTGGTGGCTACCATCCAGACAGTGATCGCCAAAGCTATAGCCAGTACCACTGAACCGAAATCATTCAGAAGCCGACGAAACATATCTTACACCCTACTCGTTAATCGCCCAACCCAATCCAACCAGCGAGGCCGAGCCCTCTGAAGCCGGGGGCTGTAGAAAGCCAGCAGGATCTTTCCCAGCCGGTTCACATCGAGACGGCGGATCATGCGGCCGTTGTGGGCGATGGAGATGACGCCCGTCTCCTCGGAGACAACGATGGAAATAGCGTCGGTCTCAATAGTCACACCCACCGCTGCTCGATGGCGGAGGCCCAGTTGACGGTCGGGCATCATATCCCCTGCTAGCGGCAACACACAACCGGCGGCTACGATCTCGTCCTCGCGGATGATAACCGCCCCATCGTGCAGGGTGGTGTTGGGAAAGAAGATGGTCAAGAGAAGCTCAACGGAGACTTTCCCATCCACCCTTGTCCCCGTGTCAATGTACTCTTGCAAGCCCGTCTCCCGCTCCAGGACGATCAGAGCCCCGTGACGACGCTCTGATAGGCGCTGACATGCCTGGCAAACTTCCTCGATCACTCGCTCGCTGGTGGGCTCCTGGCGGTTCATCAAGAACCCCGCCCGCCCCACCCGCTCCAGGGCCCGCCTCAACTCAGGCTGAAAGATCACCGGGATAGCCACCAAGAGGGCAGAGAGCGAGTTCCTGATGAGCCAACTGAAGGCTGCTAGCTTCAGGACGCTGGTGATGAGAATGGTCAGCAAGACCACGATGATCACGCCTCGCAGCAACTGGATAGCCTGAGTGCCCCGCATCAAGCGCAGCAGCCCATAGAAGATCAGGGCTACTAATAAAATATCAATCACGCTCAACCAGTTGAGGCGTGTAAACACCCAAAGAATGTCGGACAAACTAGTCCTCCATTTAGCCCATCAACAATGCCAGGATCGCTTTCTGGGCGTGCAACCGGTTTTCGGCCTGATCGAAGAGGACCGAGTGAGGGCCATCGGCTACCTCGTCGGTGATCTCCTGGCCCCGGTGGGCAGGCAGGCAATGCATCACCATAGCATCGGCCCTGGCCTGGGCCACTAAGGCCGCATTGACCTGATAAGGAGGGAAGACCTTGAGGCGTTTCTCGATCTCCTCTTCCTGCCCCATGCTTGCCCAGACGTCGGTGTAGATCACGTCGGCCCCGCGCACGGCAGCGGCGGGATCGCGCCCCAACTCGATTTTGCTTCCGCTCTGAGCAGCGAATTCCCGGCCTAATTTCACAACGTCGTTGCTCAACTCATACCCTTCTGGTGAGGCGAAAGCTATGTCCATGCCTACCTTGGTGGCGGCGAACAGCAGCGAGGTAGCCACGTTGTTGCCGTCGCCCATGTAGGCCAGCTTCAAACCCTTCAGCTTCCCCCGGTTCTCCCAGATGGTGAACAGGTCCGCTAAAGCCTGGCAGGGGTGGCTGTAGTCGGACAGGCCGTTGATGACCGGCACACGGGAATAAGCGGCCAGTTCTTGGATGTGACTATGGGCGAAGACGCGGGCCATGATGCCATCTACGTAGCGGGACAACACTCTGGCCACGTCTGGCACGCTCTCCCGCGCCCCCAGCTTGATCTCCTCCGGCGAGAGATAGAGAGCCTGGCCTCCCAGGTGAATCATGGCCATCTCAAAGGACACTCGCGTCCGCAAGCTGGGCTTCTGGAAAATCATACCCAACGTCTTTCCTTTCAGGATAGGCTTGTTGTTGCCTTTCTGCCATTCCTCTTTGAGCTCCTTGGCCACGTTCAAAATCTGCCAGACCTCGTCCGATGACAGGTCAACGATGCTAAGCAAGTGTTTCATTTTTGCCTCCTCGAAGTTGCCGATAACAGTATAGCGCTTAAGGGGAGGAATGTCAAGCAATAAAGAGACCCTTAGGGTTTTGGAAACCATAAGGGTCTGAATCTGCAAGAAAAGAGGGGTGGTCAGTACACCTCGTCGTGTGTACCCATGTCAATTAAGACGATCATGTCTTCCCCAGTACCCGGGTCAGGCTCGAAAGCAAAAACGATGCGGCAGTCGTACTCCACCGAGCAAGCCCACAATCCCTTGAGCTGTCCACTTAATTTGTGTGTCTTCAACGTGGGATAAAACGGATCCTCCACCAGCCTTTCCAGTACTTGGAAAACGCGCTCCTGCCGAGCCGGATTGTTGTGGGTATGTCGCTTGAACGCTCTGCGGAAACTGGTGTCCCAGGATAGCTTTCTCATTGGTCACCAACAAGATCGCGCTTCAGATCATCGAGCGAGCCATAGTGAGCGCAGCCCTCCCGTACAGCCTGTAACGTAATGGCTGCGTTGCGGGCGATTTCAGCCCGCCGCCACTCTATCAGCCGGCGCTGAATCAGGTCTACCAACGCCTCCTGATCTTCCGGCGGTAGTCTTTCCACGACGTCCAGTACTTGCTGAAATAGCGATGTCTTTGCCTGCTCCATAATCACCTCCTGCACAGGTCCTATCCACGCATAGCATGTGTTTCAGCCGTGGGACTGTCTGCTGACGAGTCTATCTCCTGAAACGTTACACTCAGTATACCACCAAGAAAGCCAAACGTCAAGCACCAATTCTCCGCGAGAGCTAGCGCACTGCCAGTGCCGCCAACAGCATCCCGGCCATCAGGAAGGGGCTTGTACGCCGCAGGTACCAAAGCTCTACCCGGCCTTGACCAAGAAAAGGCTGCAACAGC
>CAYUPJ010000131.1:0-11977 GCA_964446635.1 uncultured Anaerolineae bacterium | reverse complement strand
GATCTTCGCCGACGTGGACAAGAAGCACTCGGTGGCCTTCCCTGGCATTGACCTGTCCACCCACATCGAGTGGACGAAGTTCTACCTGGCCGATGCCCTCATCGTCTCGGGCAAGATGACCGGAGCCGCGCCGGAGCTGGAGAAAGTGAGGCGGGCCAAAGAGCTGGCCACTCGCCCTGTCCTCATGGGCAGCGGCACCACCGCCGAGAACATCGCCCGGTTTCTCCAATACGCCGACGGCGCCATCGTCGGCACCGATCTCAAGGTTGATGGCGTCGCCGAGAACCCGGTGGATGTGGAAAGGGTGAAACGCTACATGGAAGCGGTGAAAGCGGTGTGGTAAGGTGAGCCTTATTGACGTAACTGCTGTCGCCGAAGACTACTATGCTTACCTTGAATCGTTCAAAGATGCGGTAAGGACCTTCAAGTTCCGGGAGGAGAAGGGAGTAGGCCAGGGTTTTCCAGCCTTTGATAACGTTAACGCCGACGTATGCTGTGCGCGAGGAATCGGAGGAATACAAAACAGATTAAGGGCCACAGGCCCTTTTTCTTTTGGGCAAGATGGGGTATACTTATATGGCGCGCGAAGGGGAAGCCATGCAAAGAGCCTTGGTAACAAAACTTGCTTTGGTTGCGATCATACTCCTGGCCGCCTATCTGCGCTTGAGCCACCTGGAGTTGACGGAGTTCAAGCTGGACGAGGCTCACGTGTGCAGCCGGGCGACTGAGTTTCTGGCCAGTGGCCGTCCGCCACTGGTGGGCATCGGCTCGTCGGTGGGGATGGCCAATCCGCCGCTCTTTATCTACCTGACGGCCATCCCCGTATCACTCTCCCAGAATCCCGCGATCATCGCTGGCTTCATCGCCTTGCTGAACGTGGGGGCGGTGCTGGGCTGCTATCTCCTGGCCCGGGAGTACTTTGGGGAGAAGGTCGCCCTGGTCACCACTTTGCTCTTCGCGGTCAGTCCCTGGGCGGTGTTCTATTCGCGCAAAATCTGGGCCCAGAATTTGCTGCCTCCATTTGTTGGGCTGTTTTTTGTAGCGATTTTTTCAACAATAGTGAAACGTAAGCCCAAGCAACTGATCATAGTCTTCCTCTGGCTGGCCTGCCTGATTCAGCTTCACCTTTCGGCTCTGGCCTTCATTCCCTTGATCATCCTGCTTCTCCTGGCCTTTAGGGCCAGAATCAGGCTCATCCCCCTGTTGGTCGGCCTGTTTGTCTTTGCGCTGATCTTCGCGCCATACTTCTACCACGACGCTACTCGTGACTGGAACAACCTCAGGACTTTCATCCAGGTATCGAGGGGACCCGGCACCCTCGACTCAAAATCTGCGCAATATGCCCTTCAGATTATCGCTGCGCTGGGTTACCACGCCCTGGCCGGCGTATCCTACAAGAAGTTTTTGGCTGAGATCGTTGGCTTCACCTGGTTAAATGCTGTCGAGACCGGGCTCTTTCTCGGCGGTGTCGCTTATCTGGCCTGGCAAGTCCTCAGAGGATGGTACCGTAGGCGAAAGGCTGGGGTTTCCGATGAGGTGGTGAAGTTTACGATCCTGTTGTCCTGGCTGCTGCTGCCCGTGCTTTTCTACGTCCGACACACGACGCCTGTGTATCCACATTATTTCATCCTGCTGTATCCAGTGCAATTCATTATCATCGGTGTCTTCGTGATCAAGGTGCTCGATTGGACTGTTTCCCTGGCCAATAGTTTGAAACCCCCGCGGTTGGTGTGCTTTTTCTTGGGGAGGATTCTGCCGGTTTCCCTCGTGGCCTTGATCCTTGGCTTAGTTCTCTGGCAGGTGCACCTGACGAAGGCTTTTTACAACTTTGTGGACCGCAACGACACCACTGGAGGTCACGGCCTCCCGGTGAAATACTACCTCCAGGCGGCCGAAACGCTCAGGCGGCTTTCAGGCACCTCAGGGGATGAGCAGGTGCTGATCCTCTCCGAGGGCGATGTGCCGGCCTGGCACGAAACCCCGGCCGTCTTCGATTTCTTGCTCCGTCTGAACCTGAGCCTCAGGTATATTGACTACCAGCAGGCCATTGTATTTCCTCCGGTGGACGCTATCTACCTTCTGGCTCCTGGCGATGCCCTCACCGTCTCCGTTCTGGATGAGTATGCGCAGGAGTTCGTCAACGAGAGGATCAGTGTACGCAGCGGGCCCACGGCCTTCAGGTTCTACCGCTTCGAGGCTGGATCCCCGACTTCAATCAAGGCATCTTTAGTGCGCGAGAACATGTCCGTCGTCCTGGACAACGGTGTAGAGATATTGGACTACGAAGTGAGCGGGGAAATCCGCCCAGGCGGCACCTTGCGTCTGATGCTCTGGTGGACAGTGCGGGCCGTCCCCGATGCTAGCTACCACTTCTTCAACCATCTGGTTGATGAGAGGGGGCAAAGGTGGGGGCAGAAGGACGGCTCCGGCTATCCCACAAACCAGTGGCAGGAAGGGGACGTAATCGTCAGTTGGTTCGACATCCCCATTTCGCCCGACACCCCGCCCGGTAGGTACGGGGTGTTGACAGGGATGTACACCTATCCGGAGGGCGTCCGAGCCGCGGTGCTAGACGAACGGGGACAGCACATTGGCGACTCGTTTCGCCTGGGACCGATCGAGGTAGGCCATTAGAGCTAACTCCCTGCTGCTCGGAGGCGCCCGGGCTCCGTAGCAGCAGGTTGAGCAGGCACGACAAGAAAAAGGTCAATAGCTCTTTTTCTTTTCGCTGGATTGGTGTATACTTATGGTTAAACATGGATCAAGATCACATCCGCAACTTCTGTATCATTGCCCACATAGATCACGGCAAGTCAACCCTGGCCGACCGCTTGCTGGAGCGCACGGGCACCATCAGCCCCTGGGAGATGAGAGAACAGGTGCTGGACAGCATGGAGCTGGAAAGGGAGAAGGGGGTGACCATCAAGGCCTCGGCGGTGCGCATGATCTATCAGGACGAGGACGGCCAGGAATACGAACTGAACCTCATTGATACCCCTGGCCACGTTGACTTCGCCTACGAGGTCTCGCGCGCCCTGGCAGCCTGCGAGGGCGCTATCCTGGTGGTGGACGCCGCCCAGGGCATCCAGGCCCAAACCCTGGCTAACCTGTACCTGGCCTTGGATCACGACCTGGAAATCGTGCCCGTGGTCAACAAGATTGACCTGCCCATCGCTCGCCCCGATGAGGTGGCCCAGGAGATCGAGGAGTTGATTGGGCTGCCGGCCGACGAGGTGATCCGCATCTCGGCCAGGCAGGGCCTCGGCATCGAGGAGGTGCTGGAAGCCATCGTGGAGCGAATTCCTCCCCCATCGGGTCAGAGGGAGAAGCCCCTGCGAGCTCTGATCTTCGATTCTCACTACGATACCTACAAGGGGGTGGTGGCCTATCTGCGCGTGGTAGATGGGGAGCTGAGTCAGGGTCAGGACTCGATGCTCATGTCCAATGAGAGAATCATTGAGCCTATGGAGGTGGGAAGTTTCCGGCCCGACATGGTTCCTGTAGAGGGATTGACGGCCGGCCAGGTGGGCTACGTTGCCACGGGACTCAAAGACGTGCGGGACTGCTCGGTGGGGGATACCATCACCCTGGCTCACAATCCTGCCGAGAGGCCCCTCTCAGGCTACCGTCCGGCCAAGCCCATGGTCTTTGCCGGCCTCTATCCCGTAGAGCCTGAGGACTACGGTCTGCTGAGGGATGCCCTGGAGAAGCTGCGGCTCAATGATGCCTCCCTGGTCTACCAGCCCGAGACCTCCCAGGCTCTCAGCCTGGGCTTTCGCTGCGGTTTTCTGGGGCTGTTTCACATGGAGATTGTCCAAGAGCGCCTGGAGCGGGAGTACGATTTGGAGCTCTTAACCACCGCTCCCAGCGTGGAGTACCACGTGGTCACCCGGTGGGGAGAGACGGTGGTCATCAAGGGGGCGGCCGATTTGCCTCCCGAAGGGGAGATTGCGGAGATTCAGGAGCCTTGGATGGACATCCAGATTTGGGCTCCTGTCGAGTACATTGGGCCGATCATGGAACTGGTGACCAGGCGCCGGGGAGATGTGATTCAGGTGGAGTACCTGGATCAGCAGCGGGTGCTCCTTTCCTACAAGATGCCTCTGGCCGAACTGATCGTTGATTTCTACGACCGGCTCAAATCCTGCACCCGTGGCTATGGATCCATGGACTACGCCTTCGCCGAGTACCGTCCAGGCGACCTTGTTAAGTTGGACATATTGGTTAACAATGAGCCGGTGGATGCCCTTTCCCTTATCGTCCACCGCGACCAGGCCTATCCCATAGGCAGTGCTCTGACCAAGAACCTGAAAGATGTTATCCCCCGCCAACTCTTTCCCGTGCCCATCCAGGCTTCCATTGGCAAGCGGGTCATCGCTCGGGAGACGGTCAAGGCGTTGCGCAAGAACGTGCTCAGCAAATGTTATGGGGGTGACGTAACTAGAAAAAGGAAACTTCTCGAAAAGCAGAAGAAGGGTAAGAAGCGCCTTAAGCGCATTGGAAACGTGGACATCCCCCAGGAGGCGTTCATGGCGGTGCTTAAATTGGAGAGATGACCGAACCCATCGCCGAAGCCCTGCATGAAAGACGTACCTTCTGCGTTTGACAGCCGAGCGACTCTGATGTACAATAGGGTTGATGTCCTTCTCCTTTCCACGGTTGATGAGATCGGAGGTGCCGAATGAGAGAACAGGAAGCGATAACCCGGCCGCAGACTGCATCGCGCCCCCCGGCCTCCCCGGTGTCAGATGAGGAATCGTTGCGCCAGCGGTTGCTGGAAGTGTTGCTGCCATCCACAGCGCCGCGCAACAAGATGACCTACGAGGAGTTTCTGGCCTGGGCCGATGAGGACACCCTGGCCGAATGGGTAGACGGGGAGGTAGCCATGTACAGTCCAGCGTCAGATCGTCATCAGGATACGGTACGCTTCTTGACCGCTGTCTTGAGCGTGGTTGTGGAAACCCGCGGTCTGGGCGTCATTCGCCCTGCTCCCTTTCAGATTAAGCTGGGACCAGACCTGCCAGGCCGGGAGCCTGATTTGCTCTTCGTGGCTGTAGATCATCTGGACCGGTTGAAGGAGACCTACCTGGACGGGCCGGCCGACCTGGTGGTGGAGATCGTCTCGCCGGAGAGCGCGGGACGCGACCGAGGCGACAAGTTCTATGAGTACACGCGGGGCGGTGTGCCGGAATACTGGTTGATTGACCCCGATATGGAATGGGCCGAGTTCTACCAGTTGGAGAAGGGACGCTACCGAATGGCCTTCAGCGGTAAAGAGGGGCGATACGATGCCCTGGTTCTGCCCGACTTCTGGCTGCGGGTGGAGTGGCTGTGGCAGGAGCCGCTGCCGAAAGTGCTGGACGTGCTGCGGGAGCTGGGATTGATTTGACTTGGGTGTGGCTAGAACGCAAAAGCTCAGGAAATCTCCTGAGCTTTTCATGTTGTATGGGCGTCAGTGCCCCGGGCGGGACTTGAACCCGCATGCCCGATGGGCACAGGTCCTCAACCTGCCGCGTATGCCTATTCCGCCACCGGGGCATTGTGCCCCAATTATACCCTCTATTTTCTCACTTGTCAACTTCCGAAAAGTAGCGTACAATATCAGTAATTGCTTACCTGGTTGGACTCCACCGCTTCTGATCACCGCATGGTGGTAGAGGCTCTTTTGGAGTAGGGAAGGCGCAACTCGCGGGGGGTGATGGTGTTAAAAGGAATAGCTATAGGTTAATCGTGAACAGGGAGGTTGCATCATGAAAATTGTACTGGATGCTATGGGCGGCGACTACGCCCCGCCGGTCGCTGTGGAGGGTGGAGTGTGGGCGGCGCGGGAGTACGGGATCGAGGTGATCCTGGTCGGACGAGAGGATGATGTGCGAGGGGAGTTGGCCAAGTACGACACAGCCGGCCTCACTTTGCCCATCGTCCACGCCAGCCAGGTCATCGAAATGGAGGAGCACCCTGCAGCAGCGGTCAAGGCTAAGAAGGACTCCTCGATGGTGGTCGGTATGGACCTGGTCAAGCGGGGCGAGGCGGGTGCCTTCGTCTCCGCCGGCAACTCCGGCGGGGTGATGGCCGCGGCTCTGTTTCGCCTGGGCCGCATCCGAGGCATCAAGCGGCCAGCCCTTTCCACCATTTACCCCACCACACCCGGCCTTTGCTTCATGCTGGACGTGGGGGCCAACACTGACTGCAGGCCTGAATACCTGCTCCAGTTCGCCTACATGGGCGTGGCCTACGCTGAAAGGGTGCTGGGCGTCGTCAACCCCCGGGTGGGCATCGTCTCCAACGGCGAGGAGGAGACCAAGGGCAACATTCTGGTGCAGGAGGCCCACCAGATGCTCAAGAAGAGCCGCCTCAACTTCATCGGCAACGTGGAGGGCAAGGATATCCCAGCAGGCATGGCCGACGTGGTGGTCACCGATGGCTTCACCGGCAACGTCATCAGCAAGCTCTCTGAGGGGCTGGCGGAATCGCTCTTAAGTGTCATCAAAGAGGAGGTCAAAAAGAGCCCTCTGGCCACGGTTGGCGCTTTGCTCTCCAAGCCCGCTTTCGACAAGGTCAAAAAGCGCCTCGACTATGCCGAGTTTGGCGGCGCGCCGTTGTTAGGGGTGGACGGGGTGGTGATCGTCGCCCACGGCCGCTCCAACGCCAAGGCCATCAAGAACGCCGTGCGGGTGGCCAAACAGGCGGTAGAGGGAGGGATGCTCGCTGCTATCAAAGATGGTCTGCAAAGTTTGTAGGAGGGTTTGATATGGCAAAAAAACGTAATGCTAAGGAGAGAGTGGTCGTCACCGGCCTGGGGGCTATCACTCCTCTGGGGCTGAGTGTCGAGGAGACCTGGCAGGGGCTCGTCGCCGGTCGAAGCGGCATAGGCCGCATCACCCAGTTCGACCCCAGTGGCTACCCTACCCAGATCCTCGGCGAGGTGAAAGGGTTTAACCCAGGAGACTACATGAATCCCAAGGAGGCGAAGCGTATGGCCCGCTTCAGCCAGTTCGCTGTGGCCGCGACCAAGATGGCTCTGGAGGACGCGGGTTTAACTGTTAACGAGGAAAACACCGAGGAGGTAGGCATCCTCTTGGGCAACGCCGTGGGGGGCATTGAGGAGACGGAGAAGGCTTGTCGGACCATGGTGGAGCGCGGGGGCATGCGACTATCGCCCTTTTTCATCGTGATGATGCCTCCCAACCTGGCTGCCTTCCAGGTGGCTTACACCTACAGCATCAAGGGGTACAACTCCACTATCTCCACCGCCTGTGCCGCCGGTACGCAGGCCATCGGCCAGGCGGCAGAGGTCATCCGCCAGGGTAGGGCCAAGGTCATGGTGACCGGTGGGACAGAGGGCGGCGTCTGTGAGCTGGCCCTGGCCGTCTTCTGCGTAGGGCGAGCCTACTCCACCCGCAACGACGAGCCGGAGCGGGCCTGTCGCCCCTTCGATAAGGACCGCGACGGCTTTGTCGGGGGTGAGGGGGCCGGCATCTTGATCGTGGAGAGCCTAGAGCATGCTCTGGAGCGGGGGGCTCGCATCTATGCGGAGGTGCTGGGCCACGGGGCCTCCAACGATGCTTATCACCTCATCGCACCGGATCCCGAAGGGTTGGGGGCGGCGCGGGCCATGCGCTGGGCACTGGAAGATGCGGGTGTGGAGCCCGGCGAAGTGGATTACATCAACGCCCACGGCACCGGCACCCCCTTGGGTGACGTTTCGGAGACCAAGGCCATCAAGAAAGTCTTCGGCGATCATGCCTACCGCGTGCCCATTAGTTCCTCCAAGTCTATGATCGGCCACCTGTGGGGGGCCGCGGGAGCGGTGGAGTCCATCGTCTGCATCCTCACCATCCGCGACAACGTCATCCATCCCACCATCAACCTTGAGACCCCCGACCCCGATTGCGATTTGGACTATGTCCCCAACGTAGCCCGCAAGGCCCAGGTGGACACTGCCATCTGCAACTCTTTCGGCCTGGGGGGGCAGAATGCGTGCGCGGTGTTTGGTAGGTACACGGGGTAGGTATTAGATATTAGGTACTAGGAAAGGAAGGAAATGCAAGTTATCACCAACGAGAAACTGATCAGGAACAGGGCCAGATTGGGCCGGGTGGCCAGTTTCGCCGGGTTGGCCATATTGCTCTTGGGGCTGGTTGCCTCTCTTCTTACCCAGTGGTGGTTCGCATCGTTCGTATCGTTTGGCTGCCTCGTCGCGGGCTTTGTGCTCTCCCAGGTGGGCATCTACAACGCCAGCCGCTGGGTCAAGCAGCCCCGAGCCGATCAGACGCTGGACAAGATCTTGAAGGGCCTTGATGATCGTTATCAGCTCTATAACTACGTCTTGCCCGCCTCTCACCTCTTGCTGGCCCCCTTTGGCCTCTGCGTGATCAAGCCCAAGGATCAAGGGGGTAAGATTCGCTGCCAGGGCGAGAAGTGGCACCACAGGGCCGGTTGGAGGCGACTATTGGGCTTCTTTGGGCAGGAAGGGCTGGGCAATCCGACGCGGGAGGTGCGAGCTGAGGTCGAAAAGCTCCGGCGCTTCCTGGCTCAACGGCTTCCCGATAATGACGTACCCATCGAGGGAGTAGTTGTGTTCACCAACCCCCAGGTGGATCTCGAGACCGAAAACCCCGCTGTTCCGGTGTTGGATGGCAAGCAACTTAAGGTTTTTCTGCGGGATTTGAACAAGGAGAGGCCCATGCCCGGCAGCCAGCGAAAGCAGTTGACCGAGATGTTAGCTGGAGAGGTGCCCGAGTAGGGGTGGCCATGATGTGAGGGAGTTGTACTCCCGAACAGAGGCTCGGAGTGCAACTCCTCGCTATCGAAGTGACAGGGGAGGGCATCTTGCTTTTGCCAGGAGGTTGGCTGCTAGGGCTCTTCGGCTTGTGGCTGGTAGCTTATGCCATCGCTTGCTGGTTTCACCGGCGGTTGGGGCGAGACTACCACCGCGACGTATTGGCCCTGGGCATCATCGCCTTAGCCACCCTTGGTTTCTTCTGGCAGCTTTTCTTCACTGCGGATACCTGGATGCCCTCTGGCGGCGGCGACTTGGTTTCTTTTCTCTATCCCCTCTACCATTTTGCGGCTCGCAATCTCAGACGGGGCATCGTACCCTTGTGGAACCCCTACCTCTACGGCGGTGCCCCTTTCGCCGCCGACAACCAATCCGGCCTCTTCTATCCTGTCAACCTCCTCTTCTTTCTCCTCTTCCCCGAAATAACCTACCCCACCATGGAACTGCTGGCCGTGTTCCATTTCTTCCTGGCCGGCACCTCCATGTACATCTGCCTTCACTCCCTGTCATTGCGAGGAGCGGAGCGACGAAGCAATCTCCCGCCTTCAATGCGTATGCAACCTGGAGATTGCTTCGCTACGCTCGCAATGACAGGTCTGAGCCGTTGGGCTGCCTTAGCCGGCGCCATCGCCTTCATGTTCTCCGACCTGTTCGTCACCCACTTCGGCAATCTGAACATGATCGCCGTGGCCGCCTGGCTGCCCCTCATCTTCCTGTTCTACCACCGGGCCATGGCCGAGAGGCGACCGGGCCAGGCTGTAGCCGCAGGAGCCTTCCTGGGCATCGCCACCCTGGCCGGACACGTCCAGATCACCCTGTTCATTGCCTTCGCACTGGCGCTGTACACCATCTGTCAGGGACGACGACTCCTCCTTCACTCGTTGACTCGTTACTTAGTGCCTTGTTACTTCATTGCCCTCTGCTTCGCCGCCTTGTCCCTCCTCCCCAGCTACGAGATGGCCAGCCGCACCGTGCGGGCCGAGATGAGCTACCAGGAGGCCAGCCTATATTCCCTGCCGCCGGTGGGGTTGATAGGGCTGTTCGTTCCCGGCTTCTTCGGACGCGGGCCGGCAGGCTTTTGGGGGCCCTGGGATCGGGTGGAGGTGGGCTACATCGGCGTTTTGCCCCTCGTCCTGGCCGCCTTGGCCGTCCTTTTCAGGCGGGACAGGCTGACCCGTTTCCTCCTGGGCTTGGCCGTTATCTCGCTCCTGTTAGCCTTCGGTGGCTATGCCATTCTCCACGGTTGGCTTTACTTGCTGCCCGGCTTCGACAAAGTGCGCGCCCCGGCCCGCTTCGTCTACCTCCTGGACTTTTCCTTAGCTGCCCTGGCCGCCCTTGGTTTGGATGCCCTCCTGCGGCCACTGAGTCACGGGATGCGAGCAGTTTTCCGCCGCCTGCTGAAGGTAGCTCCTTGGATCTGGTTAGGCATGGTGATCATTAGCTTGTCCCTGGGCTATCACGCCATCCTGACCGCTCAGGGCAAAGACGCGACGATATACAAAAGGACGGTGGGCGCGGTCAACGGCCTGGTCGTTTTCCTTTTGATCCTGGCTGTCAGCCTGGCTGTTCTCTACCTATGTCGTTTTCGCTGGGGACAGCGGACCTTGGGCCTGTTGGCTGTGGGGTTGATTGCCGTTGACCTTTTCAGCATGGGAGCCTATACTGACCTGGAGCACAACGACCCCACGGTGGGCTTTCAACACCCTGAGGCCATTGAGTTCCTCAAAGCGGACCCCGGCTACTACCGCATAGACACAGGGACAGGCGTCTGGGACGTTTGGCAGCCCGACGCCAGCCTGTTGTACGGCATCTTCGACGTTTCGGGCATCTGGAATCCGCTTCAGTTGGCCGATTACAAGCGTTATTGGGACGCAGTGGGTCTGCGGGGCCTTCGGTCGTCCCGCCTGTATGACTTCGTGAACGCCAAGTACGTCATCGGTCACAAAGACGTGCCCCTGGACTGGGACAAGTTCGTGCCCGTCTTCGACCATGATCCCCAGGTAAACATCTACCTGAACACCCAAGCGTTGCCGCGGGCCATCCTCGTCCACCGGGCCGTAGCAGTGCCCGATCAGGAGAGTGCCTTCATCCAGATTCAAGAGCCCGACTTCGACCCGGCCAGCAGCGTGGTGGTGGAGGGAGGCAAGCCATTGCAGGGGAGCAGGGGAGCGGGGGAGCAGGGGAGCAAGGGAGCAGGGGAGCAAGGGAGCAGCGAATCTTTGGACATTACGGTTTACCAGCCCAATGCCATCCATCTCACCGCTGAAACCTCGGCCGAAGCTTATCTCGTCCTCAGCGAGGTCTATTATCCAGGGTGGAGGGCCTACGTTGATGGCCGCGCGGAGCGGGTTCTGCGGGCCAATTATGCTTTCCGTGCCGTCTACCTGGAGCCAGGCTACCACGAGGTGCGCCTTGTTTTCGAGCCTCTCTCCTGGAAAGTGGGGTTGGGCATCAGCGTAGCCACGTGGGTTGGCCTAGCTGTGTGGACTCTATTCACTTGGCGGGCTCGCCTATTTGACATTAGATAACATCTGTGTTATACTCTCGGGAGAGAACATGACTTGGACGATAGACTTTTATAGAGGCGTTGAAGGGAATGTCCCCGTTGAGGACTTCTTGGTTAGCTTATCTGAGAAAGACCGCGCACGAATTGCTTGGACCATCAACCTCTTGGAGGAATACGGCCTTCAGCTTGGCCCGCCCTACGTTAAACATCTTGGAGGTAAGCTGTGGGAGTTGCGTATCCGGGCGGGAAGAAAGACCTATCGTATCATCTATTTCGCCTATGTGGGCCAGCGATTTATCATCCTCCACGGCTTTTTGAAGAAAACTCAAAAGACGCCCAGGAGAGAACTGGAGGTGGCCGAACGACGAATGGCCGACCTCTTGTTTAGAGAGGAGAGAGGGCAATGACAACGAAAAGCTATAGGGAGTTCTTAAAGGAACAATTACGCGATCCGGAATTCGCCGCTGCTTATTATGAACTCGAGCCCGAGTTCCAAGTTGCACGAGAGGTGATCCGTCTGCGTCTGGAAAAGGGTTTGACGCAGAAAGAGTTGGCTGAATTAGTAGGCACAAAGCAATCGGGCATCTCTCGATTAGAGAATGCCTCTATAAAGCCATCCTTGGGTTTCCTTCAGAAAGTAGCTGAGGCCCTTGGAGCCAGGATCGAGATTCACCTGCGCTCCATTGAGT
>CAYUPJ010000130.1:0-12025 GCA_964446635.1 uncultured Anaerolineae bacterium | reverse complement strand
TTGCTGGAGTCAGGCTTGATGTTGGCGTGGAAGTCGTTGGTGTGCAGGATGGTGAATTCGGCCGGCGCGACGTAGGTGTAGCTCTTGAAGACGAGGGGCAGGAAGATCTTGCTCCCGGTTATGCTCACAGTGGCCTCATCTACGGCCTTGTGGCCATACTCGTCGGTCACCTCTACCCTGGCAGTGTAAGCGCCTCCAGAGGTATAGACGTGGACAGCGGAAGGTTTGGTACTGACAGCAATGTCGCTGCCATCGCCAAAGTCCCACCGATATTGGACACCCTCCGCACCCACCGACGAAGTGGCGTCAGCACTCAGCGTGATCAAGTCGTTCACCATGCCCTCTGCCGACTCCAGGGTCACCGTAACCTTGTCGTTGAGCCACTTGAGGAGTTCACCCATCAGCTCTTCACGGGTGGTGTAGCCGGTGTCGTTGTTGATGCCCTCGAAGCCAAAGCTGAGGTAGATGCTGCGATAGTCGTAGCGGGTTCGCGGTCGTTCCAGCGTCGGCGAGTCGGCGCGTGCCGAGGCAACGTAGCCATCCTGTACGGCGGCGCCGTCTATGGCTGCTAAGATCGGGGAGATGCTATCGGGGGCCTCAGTATCGCCGTAGGGAGCCACCTCAACCTCGTCCACGTAGTACTGGTTGGCTGCGCCGTCCTCCCACCCCACGATGACTACCTCACCATCCACTACATCGGTGATGGGATCCGAGCCGCTGATGTCGAGCACCATGCCGCTGAGTGGTGACCCAGGCAGGCCGATGACCGCCGGTACCGGCGGCAACAGGCCGGCATAGGTCGGATCGAAGATGGTGTCCTGCAGGTACTTGGTACCCAGGTTGCCGGCATACAGGAAGTAGCCAGTACCGTCCACATCCAAGGCATCCCAGGCCGACGCCAGGTCTTGACCTGTAACCAGTAGCCGCCCCTCGTTGAACTGCCAGTCGGTGAGGATCTGCATGTCAATCTCTGTGAGCGGCGTGGCGACGGTGAAGGAGCCATTCGGGTAGTAGTTGTCGCCGCTCCAGTAGATGATGACATCGTAGGCCGCCAGCTCGGCTGCCGAGGGCAGGGTCTGCGGGTTGCCGAAGTGGAGATCGGCATTGTAGTAGTCATAGGCGACGCCCAGGTTATCCAACGTACTGGCGTAGAAATCGGTGTAGTCTGGGTAACCCAACAGGTCGCTCATGTCGTTATCTACCAACAGCACGCTCGCTTCAGCCAACGGAGCTTCCACTCTCACCCAGAAGGGGATATGGTTGACGTGCGGGCCGTGCTCCAGCCATACGAAGCCGGTGTAATCGCCGGGTTCGGTTCCCTCCGGCACCTCGACCGTCAACTCGAAGCTGGCCGTGCCGCCAGGTTCCACACTGATGCTTCGCAGGTTTGTCGAGGCGGTGATTCCCTCGTCAGCCTCGGTGGACAAGTCGTAGGTGGCACTGATATCCGCTACCTCCGTGGCCTCGATGGTCGCCGTCGCTGTCGCTGGCGCCCTCACGCCACCAAAGCTCACGCTAGGATAGTCGAAGGTCAGGCCAGGATTGCCAGCCTTGCCCAGGTCAATGCGGCCTGCGCCCATGTCGAGCACACTGGCAGGCACAGTCTGATCAGCATCGAGCCAGACCTCGGTCACCGAGGTCGTCATCAGGGCCGACCGAACCTGCGTGGGCGTCCAGTCGGGGTGCATCTGCTTGAGCAGCGCAGCCGCGCCAGCTACGTGCGGAGCCGCCATGCTCGTGCCACTGGCCTGCCCAAAGCCGGCGTGCCGATCAACGCCCGTCGCACCGGGTGCGTAGCCGCCAGAGACGATGTTGACGCCAGGCGCGGTGACATCCGGCTCCAGGAAGCGGGCGAAGGCCGGGCCGCGGCTACTAAAGCCAGCGATGACGTCTGGCACATTACCCAGTTGGAAGGCGATGGTGTCCACCGCAAACTGGGACGCAGCCCCATGGGTAGCGTACCAATCCACAAGAGCCAAACCATTCGTGTACCCTACAAAGATAGAGGGGATGGTCACCTGGTCGCCAACCGCGCCCGCTCCCATGGTTTGCAGAACTTCGCCGCCTGTTGCATGGTTACGAACCACGACAAAGACCGCACCAGCCTGCTCGGCGTTGAGAACCTTGAGGCCGAACTCACAAACGCCGCGGCTTATCATCACAGCTTTGCCGTCGAAGGTGTCGGCAGGCCAGGGGTTGCAGCCCTCAAAGTTGGCAGCATCCACCGAATCGGAAGTCACAAAGTCAAAGGGGCCCACGATCTGGCCCACCGGCAGTGAGGGACCGAAGGCGGCTGCTGCATAGGGGATGTCGATCAGCTCGTCGGGAACGGGTTCTGGCGCGATGACATTGAAGCGACCGGTGGCAATGGTCCCTGTGGTGGAGCTGGCGGCCACTTCCATCACCTTCGGGGAGGAGTCCCAGGTGGTGGAGTAACCAGGGCCACTGTTGCCAGCCGAGTGCGAGACGAAGACGCCGGCATCCCAGGCGTTATCGCGGGCAACTGCAACCCCATCGGCCCAGGGCATCACGCCGGAGTAACCGCCGAAGCTGTAGTTGATGACATCAGCGCCATCTTTGACGGCGTCTTCATAGGCCATGACGATCTCGGCACTGAACGCACTGCCGGAGTACTCACTGGCAGTCGGATAACCGATGCGATAGCTGAGAATCTGGGCCTTGGGCGCCACACCGGAGATCGTTTCTGTCAGACCAGCGATCTCGGCCACCGTGTCGGCGTTGCCGGCGGTGGTACCGATGGTGTGGGTGCCGTGGCTGTCACCGTTGGGGCCGGGCCATGCACCCTCGTCGCCTGGCAGTGGGGGATCCCAGGCGCGGAAGTAGGCGCGGGCGCCGATGACCTTCTTGGTGGTGTAGCGGGGGTCACCCACCGGGTAGCCGGGCGGATATTGGTAGCCGGTAGGGTCGAAGAAGGGGTTGGGGGCATAAACGCCAGTGTCAATGCTGGCGACAATGATGCCCTCGCCCGACACGTCTTGGCCGCCTAGTTGGCTCCATATAGTAGGCGCACCAATGAGGGGCAGGCTGGCGTACATGTCCGGCTTGTGCTCGTAGTCGCGGTACACCTGCTTAACGCCGTTTATCTTCGCTAGCCTGCGCAGCACCTGGGGTGAAGCGTCGGGCAGCGTGACAACGACGCCGTTAAAGACCACCTGGTAAGCCAGATCATGCGCCACGCCGCGCTCGTCCACATAGGTGGATACGCTGGCGTTGGGCAAGGCCTTAGTCAGCTCGGCCTTGAATGCCTCCTGCTTGCCCTGCAGATACTCGACATAGGCGCGGCTGGCTGGGGCATTCACGTCCAGTCGGTTAGCGCCCGTGGTCTGGATGGCTGTAGGGGCATAGCCCTTCACACCACCTGTGTACCTGGCCAGTGGAGCGTCCTCAAGTTGAACGATGAACCTCTTAACCTCAGGTACGGCAATCTGGGTCGGCCCGTCAGTGCTAGGAAGCATGTACACTGGCGCTGCTCCCTGGGGCTTGTCGGCTAACGCTAGCCCAAGGGCTACGGACAAGACCAGGGCCAAGATTACCCATGCCGTTGAAATTCTCAATAGATTCCTTCTCATTTTTTTAACCTTTCTCCCTTGAAATTTGCTAATCTTACTAACTAACACGAGTTCAGTATGCTTTGCTGGGCATCACCTCCTTTTCCAGTCAAGGACATCTCGCCCTTGGTCAGTCAGGGGCACGGCCTAAAAAAAATAGAGAAAACAAAAACGCCAGGATAGGCGAATGAACGCCCCTCATGGCACAAATAGCTTCCAGAATAGTAACCCATTGGTGAGAGTTGAACTTTCACGCTGGTGAGGATAAGATAGCGAGGATAGCTGGCGGCCTTGAGTCCCCACAGTTGTGGACCTCCTCGAGCTTTTTGGGTTGCAGTTTATATTATAACTGAAAACGGGAGATTTGTCAACAAATAATAAGGACAAGTGCGACTGATGAGCCCCGTCTGCCCCTTGTCGAACTCGTGGTTGCCCACGGCGGCGACGTCGTACTCCAGCATGTTGTAGATGTCAATGGCGCTCTCGCCCAGCAGCAACTGCGAGATGGGCGCAGCTCCCAGGTAGATGTCGCCGGCATCCAGCAGGGCTACGTTCTCCTCCCTGACCTCAGCCCGGATTTCGTTGATCTTGCCAGCCATGTAGGCCGAGCCACCGCGGCCCCTGTAGTCGGTCTCCAGATAGCCGTGGAAGTCGTTGGTGTGCAGAATGGTGAACTCTGCTGGCGGGACGTAGGTGTAGGTCTTGAAGAGGAGCGGCAGGATGATCTTGTGTTCCACAACGGCCGTGAACGATGCGCTGCGGTCCAAGGTGCCTGTGCTGTGCTCGATCGCTGCCGTGTTGACCATTGTCTGAGTCTCAGTGATATCAACCAGCTTTGCTTCGAACATCAGCACGGCTTCATCCTGATACTCCACTTCACCTTCCCACATCACGCTGTCGAGTATCTCAGTGTAGTATGCAGACCAGTGGTCTACAACGTAGATGTGGTCACCGACAGCTTCTGCTGAGGGGTATCCTAGCCCCACTGGGAGTCTGCCATGGTTTATCGTCCACGGGCCAATGCTCCCGTCCGGCAGAATCTCCGCAGACTCCACGTTGTCCCGGTCTGGTCCACTAACTGCGCCCCATTGACGCCCACCGATGGCGTAGAGAACGCCGTCCACCTCTACCAGACCAAAGGTGTCACGCGCGTTGTTCAATTCATTGGGCGACATCACAAAGTCTCCCAACGTGCCATCCGGGTTGATCTTGGCGTATTCGGCAGTGGCATCGGAGCCAAGGTTCCAGTCCTCACCGCCCACGATGTAGATATACCCATTGTAGGCTACGGCTCCCGCCATGTCACGGGTGTGATTGACAGTGGCCTCCAACTCCTGCCACGGCCCCAGCGTGCCAGCGGGGTAGATTTCGCAGTACTCGGTGCTGGTGTATGAGGTTGTCTGATGGGCCTCGTAACCGCTCAAGGCGTAGAGATAGCCGTTGCCTGGAGCCACGACGTTGTGCCAGGACCTGGGATACACCAGCGTAGAGGTCAGAACTTCCCATTCTCCCAGAGAGCCGTCAGGGAGAATCTCGGCGCGTTCGATGGTCGTCAGTGCGTCATCACCATTAGGACCACCACCCACAGCGTAGATGTACCCGTTGCCGGGCGCAACCGCAGCCACGCCCATGCGGTCTGTGCTCATGTTGGTAGTGAATTGCCACTCTCCTACGCTGCCATCCGGGTTGATGGGCACATATTCGGTATCGTACCAAGGGCCGATGGCGTATAGGAAGCCATTGCCCGGAGCTACGAGGTCGAAATAGACCCGATTGTACGTCGGACCATAGTCCGACTCTGTCCACGCCCACACCTCACCTGGAGTACCCATCGCACCAGAAGACGCCTGAGCAGAGCCATACACGTATTCGAGACCCATCGGCAGTTCGTCTGTGACGGAAACTTCAGACCAGCCTCCGTCGTTGGGCAGCGTGATGGTGAAGGTGACTGTCTCTCCCAGCTTGACCTTGTCGGGGTAGACCTCTTTCGTTGCCCGCTCCATATCAACGTCCATGATCTCCACCGACTGGCTGACCGAAGTAACTGTGGCCGCGCTGTCCTCGATTTCCGCGGTGTTGACGAAGACCGAGCCAGAAGGCAGCGGCGTGCCATCGGATGATTGTGGCAGCACGGAGAAGCTGAGGGACAAGTCATCCGCCTCACCTAGCTCACCAGTCCACCAGACAGTGCCCGGCTCTACTGGCTGTGCAAGCTCAACGCTACCAATAGCGTAGCCACAACCACTTCCGCGGTCGTAGTAGTCCGTGCAGTAGACCTCTGTCACCCGGCCGCCGATGGCATAGATCAGGCCGTCATGGGCCACCACTCCGAAATCAGACCGTGGAGTAGTCAGCATCCCCGGTGAAAGCTGCCAACCGAACAGGGTGCCATCCGCGTTGATCCTGGTGCGGTCAACTTCACCCAAAGGTCCACCGTGGTCCCGTCCGCCGACGGCGTAGAGATAGTCGTCAACAGCTACAACTCCCACTCCATAACGACCCCAGTGGAGTCGCTCGGATATGAGCCAGGACCCCAGGGTGCCGTCTGAGTTGATCGCTGCGCGTTCGCCGTAGGCGCGAGAGGTATTGCCTCCCGTCCGACCTCCGATCAGCTCGATGTACGAGGCTGCGTCGCCCTCGACGATCACTGCATCGGCCGAATTGCGGGTCTCTCTCAGGGTATTGGAGAGAAGCGCCCACGGGCCGAGGGTGCCATTGGGGTTGACTGCTGCGTATTCCACGCTGTTCAGTGGGTTGATGCCAGCACGCAGGGGATAGACGTCGGGATCCCAATTGATGCCGCCGATGGCCCACATATAGTTGCCATCGCTGACCACCGATAGCTCACTACGAGTGATCACGAGCGTCGAAGCCAGCGTCTCCCACGGGCCGACGGTGCCGTCCGCATTGACCGGCGCCCGTTCCACCGTGTTAAGATCTGTGTGAACCCCAGGCACAGATTCGGCCGCAGCCGTGTATCCCTGACCACCGCCGACCGCATAGATGTAGTCTGTGCCGCCGATGTCGAGCATGACGGTATCGAAGAAGGCGCGAGATGTGTTCAGCGTGTACGTCATCACCTCCCATGCTCCCAGGCTGCCATCTGGATTGATAGGGGCCCGTTCTACCGTGTCCAAAGTCTGTTCGGTCGTCGTGTTGTGTCCGCCGATGGCGTACACGTAGTACGTTCCCCCTGAGTCCTGCCCGATCTCGGCAGAGAGCCCGTAACGCGCCGTGTTCAGTGTGGAGGGAAGCGCTTGCCAGGCCATGAGGTCGCCCTCAGCGCGGACTGTACCCCAACTGGCCTCAGCACTGTTGACCACATAGGTCGTATCGGTCGGGATCGGGTCTTCGAGCGAGAAGCTGGTCCCCGCGCCAGTGCTATCCACGTTCACCGTGAACTTCGCTGGCGTCGTATTGGGGATTACGGGATGGTCAACCGTCTTGGTCGAACTACTCAGATCCGGAGCGGCCGCCGTGGCCACGAAGTCAACGCCAGTGGTATCTTCGGCCACTTCGAGGGAGGCAACTACAGGGTCGAAGGTATAGCCCTCCATGATGGGCTTAACCGTGAGCGTGTAATCGCCGTAGCCAGGCATTAACGTGTAGTTCCCGTCGGCATCGGTGGCGGTTGCCAGATAGGGGTTGTTGTTCAGGCGAACCTCAACGCCTTCCAGACCGACGCCGCCGCTCGTCACCTGCCCAGAGATGGAATAGTTGGCCAGGTTGATCGCACCCCACTGTTCGCGGACAAAGTAGTTACCATCGCCCAGTGTGGCATCCCATGCATCGTAGGGAAACCAGACCTTGCCATCGCAGCCCCAATCCTGGCCCCACGAGTTGATGATCTGGAACCCACCAGTGTATACTGCGGTAGGCGGGATGCCACCGGTGAAAGTGATGGTGTCACTGTAGCCAATGACGGTGACCACATGCCCACCTCTACTGGTCTGAGTCGCAATCACTGCCGGGTCGACCCACATGTTGGGACACGTGCCTATAGGGGAACTGAACCCATCAGGCACCTCGATCGCGATGCTAAAAATGTCGCCCTCTGGCGGGGTCCAGCCGTAGGGGGAGTAATAGCCACTCAGCCAGCGCTGGTATACATATGCAGGGTAACCTGTGAGGTTGAAGGCTAAGGCGCGATAGGGGAAGGCAACTCCCGCCTGCAACCCGGTTGGCTGGTACCAGGGACTGTACACGTTCGGCATAACGGACAGCGTGGTCGCGCCTTGTTCCTCCAAAATCGCGAACGCGGCCGAGGTCATCATGCCAGAACATTCGTCGTCCAGGCTACCGCCGATACTGAACGTCCAGGCTGGGCTGAAAATGGTGTCAGGATTGGGGCTTCCGTCCGGGAGGCTCAGATCCCAACCATGTTCCACGCCTTCCTGATATGTGCGGTAGTAGTAGGTAGTACCCCAGGCCACACAAGTGCCCTTGTCACCCTGGTCACCCACCGGCGGCAGGCCCGCACTGTGATCAACCTCAGTAGGTAATTGCGCAGCTTCAAGCACTTCTGCTGTGTCGAGCGGCAGCCTCGGGAAGGTCTTCATGATCTCTTCCGGTGTAAAGATCGCGCCCATACCGTGTTCTATCTCCGGTGTATCTGGCACCGCAGGCTTTTTCACCACCGGCTCATCTGCTGTCGCCAGTGTGACCAGCACTATGCTGGCAACTACTGCAATTGCCAGCATCCGTAGAACTTTTTTACCCATGGTAATTCTTCCTCCTAAAGATGTTCGAGATTATAGTGGCTTTGCCACAGTCGGACATTACCGCATTACTGTGTGTTTCGTTTCATCACCCCCTTCCGCGTAGGTTGGACACCCAGAACTGAAAACAAAAACGCCAGGATAGGCGAATGAACGCCCCTCATGGCGCAAACTGGCTTCCAGAGGAGTAACCATTGGCAAGAATTGGGCTTTCATGCTGGCGTGGATAGAATAGCGAGGATAGCTGGCGGCCTTGGGTCCCCATCTTTGTGGACCTCCTCGAGCTTTTTGATGGTAACTTTAATTATACTAAACAAGCAGAAATTTGTCAATTCCGAGTTTGATTTCAAACGGATTTTGTGCGATAATATAGAGGATTTTGGGGGTTGAATCGTTATGGCTAACGAGTCTGAGAGCCTTACCGAACGCGAACTGGAAATCCTTCGCTTGGTGGCCACCGGGGCCAGCAATCAGCAGATCGCCCGAGAGCTATTCATCAGCGTCAACACGGTAAAAGTTCACCTGAGAAATATCTTCGCCAAACTGGGGGTACAATCCAGGATCGAGGCCACCCTTTGCGCCATCAGGGAGGGCTGGATCGAGGGCGTTGAACTCCCTGAGGAGGCGGAAGCGCAACCGCCAAGACCTCGGTTTACCTGGCAGCTTGGGGTAGCGATTGTGGCGGTGTCGTTGCTGGCGATCGGGATAATCTCCCAGGCGGTTATTCGTTCCTTTAGCAATTCGGCCCTGCTCACCCCTGAAGCAGTTGTATCGGTGCAGCGCTGGAAGTCACGAGCTCCCCTGCCCATCGCCCGACAAGGCCTGGCCCTGGTCGCCTACGAAGGCCAGGTCTACGCCATCGGCGGAGAGTCGGCCGACGGCGTGACCGGCGTGGTCGAGAGGTACGATCCGGAGACTGATGGCTGGACGCCTCTGGCCGACAAGTCCACTGCGGCCGCTGATGTCGCTGCTGCTCTCATCGGAGGCGAGATCTACGTGCCCGGTGGGCGTACCTTCTCAGGAAGCCCAACTAACATCGTAGAAGCCTATAACCCGGAAACCGCCACCTGGGAGGCCAGAGCCCCGTTGCCGGTGGCCCTGAGTGCCTACGCCCTGGCCGCGCTGGAGGGCAAGCTGTACCTCTTCGGTGGCTGGGATGGTTCCGCTTATCTGAATACCGTCTACGAATACGATCCAGCCCAAGACGTTTGGACGGCCAAGACCCCCATGCCCACCGCGCGGGGGTTTGCTGGCGCCGCCGTAGCCGACGGCAAGATCTACGTGGTAGGGGGATACGACGGCCAGGAGGACCTGGCCGCCAACGAGGAATACGTGCCCAGCCAGGATAATGGGCAGAGGAACCCCTGGACAGTGAAATCGTCTATGCCAGTTGGGAGGGCTGGATGCGGTGTGGCCGTGGCCGCCAACATCATCCACGTCATCGGCGGCGGTTGGGAGAGGGAGGTGGCGGACGGCGTCAAGTATAACGTGCGCACCGACGAATGGGAAACCTTTGAGGTTCCCATGAGCGGCCAGTGGAGGAGTCTGGCCCTGGCTATGGTGGATACCGAAATCTACACCGTCGGTGGCTGGAACGGGGGCTACATGGACACGAACCAGGAATACACGGCCATCTTCACCGTCATCCTGCCCATGCTCGAATCGCGGTGATCTGGGGTTCGTAGTAGCGACTTCAGTCGCCTTGGCTCCGTGATGGACGACTGAAGTCGTCACTACGACTACGAAAAGAGAAAAAGTCCCTGAGCCTTATAGGTTCAGGGACTTTTTTGATTCAGCGGAGTTGAGGATGGGCGTTACGGGGCCAGGCAGTTGTAGCTGTACTGCCAGTCGCCGTCGGTCTTGGCGATGTTCTCCTCGTTCACCACGCCCATGATGGGTGAGGCGCTGCTGGTGACGGTGGCCGCACCACTCCAGCCGCTGGCATGGCCTTCCGTGAACTGGAAGAACGGAGCGGATTTACCTGGCTGTACATTTGTGGCTGAAGCGGTCAAACCATCGGAGTAGCTGACCGAGATATTCGTCGCCACTGTACCAACGTTCATCACTGTCAGCGCGGTATCGTAGCCGTAGAAAGCCTTGAACAGAGCTGGCGCTACAATAGTCGTCGCCCCACCCGAGGCAGCGTTGTAGTTGGAGGCCTTGACAGATGAAAGCTGGGCCACCACAGCCACCACGTTCGCTGCGCTACTGGTCACAGTGGCGGAGCCAGACCAACCGGAGGCATGGCCCTCAGTCGGCTGATAGAACATGGCTGACGAACTAGCCCCTACGTTGTTGGCCGTCTTCACGATACCATCGCTGTAGGTAACGGTGATATTTGTAGGCACCGTGCCGACGTTCTGCACCTGGATGGAGCTAACATAGCCGTAGTAGGCATTGAAGATAGCCGGGGCATACAGGGTGGTGCCTCCATCGGCGGCGCGGAAGGCATTGTAGGTCTGAAGGAACGACCCGGTCATGTTGTTGACCATCCCCGCCAAGTTGGAGCTTGACGTCACCTTTACCGAGCCATTGAACCCGCTGGGGATACTGCCCGTGGTGGGGGTCAGCGTGTCTAGCTCGACGATGGCCGAAGCATTAGCTGCCACACTGGAAGCTACATAGGTGGCAATGGACGCGCCGGCCGGGTTAAAGAACTCGAAGTTGATGCTCGCCGTTGCTCCAGCGTTCTGCACCACCAGTTGGCTGTTGAAGCCATAATAGGCCTTCAGTGCCACAGGCATGTACAGCGTAGTAGCTGTATCGGCGGCCCTTATGCCTGTATAGCTACCCCTCAGGATTCCGGGGGGCTGGTCATAGTTGGCACCGGAGCCGGCGTTCTCGTTGACGATGGCGGCGATATTGCGCTCGGAGCTAACCACCGCCGAGCCCCTGAATGAGGTGGCAGCACTGTCGGGCAGGATAGCGGGGACGTAGTACGTTCTCGCACCCCCTGCTGGGATAGTTGCAGGGTCAACGTAGGTGTACACCAAAGCGCCGGCGGTGTTGTAGAACTCAATAGTCACCGTCGCCGGCTGGGTGTCCAGGTTAGCCACCTGGATACCAGCCACCCAGGGATCCGACCCTTCCCCAGAGACCACCGCCGGGGCCATGGCAGTCACTACCAGGATGATAGCTACCGCCAACTTGAGTAATGTGCTTTTCTTCATAGTCGTCTATTCCCTCCTTAAAGGTATTTTAGTTATCTACTAATAGTTTATCACATAAGTACCCGGTTGTCAATAACACTTTCAGGTTATTGCGTTCTAGCTGAAGCCACGCGACAAGCAAGCAAGGTGGCGAAGATCCAAAATACCTCACTCAACGTCATCCAGAGCCTGAAAACCAGAGCGATGACCACCGCGATCCCAAAGGGCACGTAAGAGCTCAGCAACAGGGAAAGGGAAACCTCCCGAATGCCCAGGCCGGCGGGAATAAAAAACGCCAGATGGCTGATCACTCCAGACATCACCAGGAAGCTGGCTACCGCAGGCAAGTGGGTCGAGGACACAGGGAAGATCATGTTAACTTGCAGGTAAAAGGCAAGCCCGCCGAGTAACCAAGCTAAGGCATAGATAGCTATCCAAGACAACGCATCTCGGAACCTAATCAGGCCGATATTCTCAGCCCGCTCCCTCAAGATGTGCTTCAGGGCAGCATGAAGCCCTCTGGGGTAGAGAACCACAAATCCCAGGGGGACAAGAAGCAAGAGCAGGTAATTGAGGGGCCCCGTATACG
>CAYUPJ010000129.1:0-12240 GCA_964446635.1 uncultured Anaerolineae bacterium | reverse complement strand
ACGTTAAGGCTGGTGACGGCGGAGATGGCTGTGTGAGCTTCCGCCGCGAGAAATACGTACCCCTAGGCGGCCCCAACGGTGGGGATGGCGGCAAGGGCGGCGATGTTTACCTGGTGGTCAACCGGCGCTTGAACACCCTCATCAATTTCAAGCGCCGTATCCATTTCAAAGCCCAACAGGGCGGGCATGGCAGGGGCAAGAGGCAGAAGGGCCGGCAGGGCAATGATCTTTTTGTCGAAGTGCCGCCCGGTACCATGATCCGGGATGCGGAGACAGGAGAGTACATCGCCGATCTGACGGGGGAGGGGCAGAGAGCACTGGTTGCCCGAGGGGGACAGTGCGGGCGCGGCAACGCCGCCTTTGCCACCTCGACCAATCAGGCTCCTCGCATCGCCGAGCGGGGTGCGCCCGGCCAGGAGCACTGGCTCTACCTGGAGCTCAAGCTCATCGCCGATGTGGGCATCGTTGGCGTACCGAACGCCGGCAAATCCACCTTGCTGTCTGTGGTCAGTGCAGCCAGGCCCAAAATCGCCGACTACCCCTTCACTACCTTGGAGCCCAACCTGGGCGTGGTGGCCCTTGATGACTACACCAGTTTTGTCATGGCCGATCTCCCCGGCCTGATCGAGGGCGCCCATGCCGGCGCCGGCCTGGGCCAGGAATTCCTGCGCCACATTGAGCGCACGCGGATGATCATCCACCTCCTGAACGGAGCCTCGGCCGATCCCCTGGCCGATTACGAGAGCATCAACGAAGAGTTGGCCCTTTTTGATCCCAAGCTGGCCCGTAAGCCCCAGTTGGTGGTGTTGAACAAGATGGACCTGCCCCAGGCCCGAACGCTCTGGCCCTCAATCAAGAAAGCGATGCAGGCACAAGAGCAGAGAGCCATGAGCATCTCGGCGGTTACGGGCGAGGGGGTCAAGGATATGCTTCGCTCCATAGCCGATATGCTGGAGAGCTTGCCCAAGGAGGAACCCGTGACTACCGAGGTCAAGGTCTTTCGGCCTGCTGAGGAGGAGAAGGCTTTCACCATCACCTGGGAGCACAACGCCTGGCGGGTGCGGGGCGCCAGGATAGAGCGAGTCGTAGCCATGACCAACTGGGACCTGGACGAGGCCGTGCAGCGCTTTCAACGCATCGCGGAGGCCATGGGGTTGAAGGCAGCTCTCAGGGAGGCGGGGGTACAGCCTGGCGACACAGTGCGCATCGGCGAAGTCGAACTCGAATGGCAGTAGTTGGAGGCTAGAGGTTTGAGGTTAGAAGTTGGAAGGTCTGACAATCCAAAATCCAACTTCCAACATCTAACATCCAACAAGGGGTTGAGTATGCGGGTAGGGGTGTTGGGCGGCACTTTTGACCCAATTCACATCGGGCACCTGGTGGCGGCGGAGGAAGTCAGGGCCCAGCTAGGGTTGGATCGGGCTGTCTTCGTGCCCGCTGGGCTGCCGCCTCACAAGCTTAGCAATGACATCTCGCCGGTAGATCATCGGCTGGCCATGGTTAAGCTGGCCATCGCCAGCAACCCCTACTTCACCGTTTCCCGCGTGGACATTGACCACTTTGGTCCTTGCTACACCGTTGATACCATCGAACTTTTGCGGGCCGAGTTGGGCCCGGATATCGAGCTGTATTTCATCATGGGATCGGATTCTCTGGCCGACATCCTCACCTGGTACAGGCCGGAGCGTTTGATCAGGCTGTGCCGCCTGGCGGTAGTGGAACGGCCTGGCTATCGGGTTGATATGGAGGAATTGGAGCAGTCGCTGCCTGGCATCACCTCACGGGTCCATTTCGTCAATTCGCCCCCGTTGGACATCTCGTCCACCGACATCCAAAGGCGGGTGCGCCAGGGACTGCCCATTAAGTACCAGGTGCCCGAAGTGGTGGAGAACTACATCTACGAACACGGGCTTTACACGAGAGTTGGCCGTGAAACGTGAAGCGTAAAACGTGATGACTATCTCTAGTTTTCAACCCCTCACGTTTCACGTTTTACGTTTCCCGCTCGGCCTTCTACCCTACCAGGAGGTCAAATTCCAGGGTGAAGTTGAGTAGGCAAGCATGGACTTGAGTTTGTCCACAGGTTGCATTTACATCTATCCTCTGCGCTCCATCTTCAGCATAGCGAGGGAATGTGGCTTCGCAGGGGTGGAGTTGGTGCTCGGTCCAGAAGTTGAGTTAAGGGGCGGCCGATACGTCCGCGACCTGGCTGAGAGCTATGGACTGACCATCTTCAGCCTCCACCCGCCCATCCTGCCCTTCCGTGGCTGGTTTGACTACCGAACTAGCGTCCCCAGGTTGATTGATCTGGCGATGGAGGTTGGGGCAGGGTATGTAGTCCTGCATCCTCCCAACGCTCGCAGCCTGGCCGATGATCGGGGTCGGAGCTACGTGGAAGCCCTGACGGAGGGCTTGCAACGCACAGAGGGCAGCGACGTGCGCATCGCCATAGAGAACCGGGGCTTCTTCCGCCCCCAGGATCAGCACTGTGTTCTGAGCGACATGCGGGAGCTGCGGGCCTTCGCCGATGAGCTTGACCTGCCGCTAGTCCTGGATACCTCCCATGCCGCCACTTCGAGCTATAGTTTAGCTGAGACCTACCAAATCCTCGCTGACCGATTGGTGAACGTCCACCTCAGCGACCTGCGTCCTCCTCCTTGGCCTTTGGACGTCTCCTATCTGCACACCTACCTCAAGCACCATCAAATACCTGGCGATGGTCAACTGCCGCTGGCTGATTTTCTGAGCTGTTTGGCCGCTGATGGATACTGTGGCCCCATCACCCTGGAGATCAGCCCCGTGGCCTTGCGCATCTGGTGGCCTCCCAGCGTCAAAAGCCAATTGGCTCGCTGTGTGGCCTACGTGCGCCGAACATTTTAATTCCCAGCCTTCATTTTAATGCAGCGAACCTTCGCAAGGCTCACTGCATTTTCACCGTCACCATCTGCTTCCCTCTGACCGGCAGCTCGACTTCTCCCCTTTCATTGCTCTTGAGTTCCTCCATCTCCCCTTCATTCAAGTTGACCAATACTGCTCTGGCGAAGGGTTGGTACACCTTGAGCCGTCCCGTCACTTCCTCGGCAGCGATGTTGTAGCAGCGCACGATGAGCCCCTCGCCGTCCTCAGTTTGCTTGATAGCGCTGACCACCAGGCTGGCTGGCTCGATCTGTACGAAGCTCAACTGCGGGGGCAACGGGCCGCTGTGGACACTTGTACTGAGCGCAGCTGAAGTAGTGGTAGGCACGGCTCGCAGTGGCGCGTTGAAGGCGTGGGCCTGTTCAAAGCAAGCCTCCCAACTGCCCGAGTGAGGGACGATGGCGTACTCGAAGGTATGCGTCCCCAAGCACTGAGCGCCAGGCGTCTCTATGGCTGGCCCAGCATGTCCTGGGCGGGAGTGCAGGTCGCCCCGCGACAGCCATCCCACGCAGCGGAGCAATGTTAAGGCTATCGTCACCCCCTCTCCTGGTGCTCCTCTGAGCACTTCGTACTCAGGCAGCCCTTTGTTGATCACCATCAATCCTCTCTCTCCATCGCTGACATCAACAAAGGTCCACTGGGGGTAGGTGGGCGCGGGTTGCTCGACCCAATCGGCCGTGTCCTGAGGCAAATCCAGGGGGCGTTGGACGACGTCGAGGTGGCCCTCGGCGTGGGAGCAGCCGGTTTGGATAGGTGTCGAGAAGTGGACCCGCAGGCGGTGGTCATTGGCGTGGTTCTCAACAGTGGTGCTTAAATCAATGCGGCGCACACCTGGGTAGAAGCTGACGTGCGTCTTGATGGGCACCTCGACCGTCTCCTCGCTGCGAGCAGACCTGTCCTCGGCCAGGCTCACGGGCAGCCGATAGGTCACCCCGATTTCCAGAGTCCATTGCACCGGGCCAGCCTCGATGACGCTGATGGTCGGTGTTGCGGCGGGTCTACCAACGACCAAATCGTTTTCCGGCCGGCAATAGTTGTACTCGTCGCCCCGGTCGCCACCGTCCACGAAGCAGTTCAGGCCTTCGAAGGCGAGGCCCGTTGCCTTGTCGGTGATGCGCAAGGTGCCGTCGGCCGGGTTGGCTTCGACAAGGAAAAACTCGTTCTCAATGCTGGAAGCCTGCCCTGAGACTGGTCGAAGGGTTGGATATTGGATATTGGATATTGGATGCGGGCAGCGCGCTTTGATGAGGTAGGTTTTGTAGCCGTGTCCTGGCATATCCTCGGCCACGAAGCAGAATTCCACCACCGTAGCCAGGTGTGCTCTAACCTTGAAGTGTCGGATGGCCTCATCGGCCAGCAGGGCTCGCACCTGTTGCATAGAGCGTTCCAGCAGGGCCAGATCGCGCTGGCCATGTTCCATCAGAGTAATGTCGAGGCGAGCCTCCTCTTCTTCCACCTCAATGTGTACCTCCTGGACAGCCATGCCTTGGACGTGTCCACCCTCCGCCATGTCCATCGTGCTCAGGAACCCGTCTCTGTCCAGGTCCAGAGAGGCCAACTCGGCGCTGCGACGATTCAAAACCTGATACGGGATCTCGCGATCCGCGTCGTCAAGGAGGACAAAATCCTCCAGGCTGCCCGGCACCTGCACCTCGGCGGTTACGACGTCGGTCCGTGGGCCGGCAACGGGGTTGAAGATCACCAGCCCCATCTGAGCCCTTTCCACTAAATCAGCCGTGTTGACCTCAGATGCGATCCGGGCCAGGCTTTGCCTCGTTACTTCTTCGCCAATCTGCTCCACCCAATCGAAGCGGACTTCCATCTCTTTGTGGACCTGGTCTACGCTGCAGCCGCAGATAGAATCGTGGGGGTGGTTCTGCATCAGGTAGCGCCAGGCCTGGTGGATGAAGGGTTTCTGGTCCCAGGTTGCAGGTCTCAGGTCGTCTGGCTGGGCTTCATCAGGCAGTAACTGCGCGAAAGCGCTGAAGGGCTCTGCCCATTTTTCAAGGAGGGCCTCGCAATGCGTGTTTCGCTGTTTGATCCACATCCTGGTGGATAGGACACCTGGTATCAGGTGGTGCCTCTTTGGTGAACGAAGCTCACCGCTGACAGTTTGAAGCTCAGGGCTGGCTTGGCGGATGGCTTCTATGAACATGGGTAGGGTGCTGTGAATCAGCACATCTTCCAGTTCCTGGTTGGCCCTGGCTATGGCCGCCGGCAGTTCCGGTTGGGGTTCCATGTGATCGGTGCCGTTCATCAGAAGGACGTTAGGGGTTGTCCCATACGGAGCCAGGCTATCTTTCAGGCGAAGGATGGTTTCCCGGAAAGCTGCATCGTCGTTCAGAGGCAGGTTAGCAGCGTTGTAGTAGCTGTCTCGCAGATAGATCAACAACACAGAGCTTCCATCGGGAGCTTGCCAGAGTAGCTCCGTCGGCTCATCGGATAGGCCGCGTCGAAGCACGGCCACATCAATGCCAAAGCCAGCGAGAATCTGGGGCATCTGACCGATGTGGCCGAAAGGGTCGGGCAGGTAGCCTACCTCCATCTTGGCCCCGAAGCGCCTGGCGACTTGGTCCCCCAGCATGAGGTTACGGATGGTGGCCTCCGGGCTCACCAGGAACTCGTCGGGCAGGATCCACCAGGGGCCAATGAGCAAGCGTCCCTGTTGGACTAATCTCCTGATCTCCTCTTCTTTCTGAGGCCTGATCTCCAGATAGTCCTCGAGGACAATAGTCTGGCCGTCGAGGGTGAAATAGCGGTAATCGTGATCGCTGGCCAGGATGTCCAGCAGCTTATCCACAAGCCTGACCAGACGGATGCGGAACTCCTCAAATGTTTGATACCACTCCCGATCCCAATGGGTGTGGGAGACGACGAAAATGTTGTACGGCATTGCTTTCCTCCTGATAAGTTTTGGATGCATGATTATAACACATTTATGCGTCTTTGTGGAAATGGCTCTTGTGTGGTAGAATAGGCAGCAGATTAACGATTCAGCGGATTGGGGATTTGCGATGCCCATCAGGGTTTTGTCTGAGGAAGTAGCATCTAAGATCGCCGCTGGCGAGGTGGTGGAGCGGCCGGCCTCTGTGGTTAAAGAGCTGGTCGAGAACTCTATTGACGCAGGGGCCAGGGAGATCAAGGTCGAGGTGCGCCAGGGGGGACGCCGCCTGATGCGGGTGATTGACGACGGGATGGGGATCCCCGCCGAAGAGGTCGAGCTGGCCTTTGCCCGTCACTCCACCAGCAAAATCGCCAGTGTGGACGATCTGTCCTCCATCGCTACCTTGGGCTTTCGAGGTGAGGCTTTGGCCAGCATCGCCGCCGTGAGCCAGTTGACCATAGTGGCCAGGACCGCTGAGGAGATTGTCGGCACTCTATTGCGACTGGAGGGCGGCAAGGTCACCAACCGCGAAAGTAAGGGCTGCCCACACGGCACGGTGGTCACAGTGGAGAATCTCTTCTACAACGTCCCCGCCCGCCTGAAATTCCTGCGCAGCGAGGCCACCGAGCGAAACCACATTGACGATCTGCTCTATCGCTATGCTATGGCCTATCCTCTCCTGCGCTTCAGCCTCCTGAACGACGGACGGCTGGCTTTTCAGTCCCTGGGCACCGGTGAGCTGTACGATGTGCTCATCAAAGTCTACGGGTTGGAACTCGCCCAGCAGATGCTAGAAGTCCTAAGTACTAGGTCCGAAGTCCAAGGTCGTGAGGCAAATGACTTAGGACCTGGGACATCGGACTTAGGACGGCTTGTACTGAGCTCAGTCGAAGTAATAGACGTTTATGGCTACATCAGTATTCCTTCTCTGCACCGAGCCAATCGCAGCTATATGACTTTCTTTGTCAACGGGCGCTGGGTGCAGGATCGTATGCTCAGTTATGCGGTGAGCGAAGCCTACCACACCCTGCTGCCGACAGGCCGCCACCCAGTTGTTGTTCTCCGTCTGGAGTTGGACCCTTCTCAGATTGACATCAACGTCCACCCCACCAAGAGCGAGATTCGATTCCTGGACAGCAACGCGGTCTTCGCCGCCGTTCAGAAGGCGGTACGCCGCACCCTGGTTGAACAGGCGCCCATTCCCAGGATGACGGGTCACCCCTTGCAGTGGCCCACACCAGACATGGAGAGGCGGCGCAAGTTAGTGGGGGTTGGTGGCGAGCGTGGTGCCCAAGTGGAATTAGCCCTGGAAGCGCAACGCACGGCTGGAATGGAAGCGCCAGCGGCTTTGGGGTTTCTTGAGCCCGCCAGGCTGCCGCCCTTGCGGGTGCTGGGACAGATTGCTCAGGCGTACATCATCGCTGAGGGGCCCGAAGGGCTGTACCTAATTGACCAGCACGCGGCCCACGAACGGGTGCTCTATGAGCGGCTTATAGCCGAGCGGGCTAAGATGGCCGTCACCTCGCAAACGCTGCTGGAACCATTGACCATTGAGTTGCCCCTCCAGTCAAGGATGGCTGGTGGGGAAAGCCTGGAGTTATTAAACCACCTGGGCTTCGACATCGAGCCTTTTGGTGGGGATACATATCTGGTGCGAGCTGTGCCAACCATGCTGGCCAAGGGTGATGTCAGCCAGGCCGTCATCGAGATCGTTGATGAGTTGACCGGCGGGAGGGGAGTAGGAACGGGGGAGGAGAGGGCGTTGATCAGCCTGGTCTGCCACAGCGCGGTTCGGGCCGGGCAGACCCTCTCCCTGGAGGAGATACGGGACCTGATCCGCCAGTTGGAGCAAACGGCCATGCCGCGCACCTGTCCCCACGGCCGCCCGACGATGATTCATTTGAGCGCTGCACAACTGGCGCGCGAATTTGGAAGACAATAGGAGAACAGAGGGTTATGGCTAGACGCAAGATCAAGGATTTGCCGCTTGAGGATCGTCCCAGAGAGAGGTTGCTAGTTGAAGGTTCAGAAACCCTTTCGAAAGAGGGGCAAGTACAATGAAGCAAACTTGCGAAAATCGAGAATTTGTGGTATTGTAGTGGACGTAGGGGAAGTGTCGGAACTGGCAGACGAGCGTGACTTAGGATCACGTGGGCCTAGCCCATGAGAGTTCGAGTCTCTCCTTCCCCACCAATACACCGGCTAGTTTCTGCAACTAGCAGGTCGAGCGGAAGTGGCTCAGCGGTAGAGCATCTCCTTGCCAAGGAGAGGGTCGCGGGTTCGAATCCCGTCTTCCGCTCCATTTTTGGCTGTTCTCAAATGGTTTGGGGGATGATGGATGATGCGTCCAGGGGAGGGCAGGCGTGTCGCAGTAGCCATGAGTGGTGGAGTGGATAGCTCCACGACGGCGGCCCTGCTGGTGGAGCATGGCTACGAGGTGATCGGGGTGATGATGCGCCTGTGGGCCGAGGAGGGCGAGGGCGGCTCCACCAACCGCTGTTGCTCCATCGAAGCCGTAGAAGACGCTCGCCGCGTCTGCTACACTCTGGGCATCCCTTTCTACTTGATTAACTATGAGCGGGAATTCAAGAAGGAAGTCGTTGACCTTTTCATCGCGGAATACGCTCGCGGGCGCACCCCAAATCCCTGCCTGGCCTGCAACCGCCACATCAAGTTCGACCTCCTGCTCCGGCGAACCCTGGCCATGGAAGCCCAATATCTGGCCACGGGGCACTATGCCAGGGTACGACAGGTGAATGGCCATTATCAACTGCTCAAGGGCTGCGACAGCGAGAAGGATCAGTCCTACGTGCTCTACATGCTGGGTCAGAAGGAGCTCCAGCATCTCCTCTTGCCTCTGAGCGATTACACCAAGGAGCAGGTACGGGCTATGGCTCGTCAGCGGGGGTTGTCTGTAGCCGAAAAGGCCGAAAGCCAGGATCTCTGCTTCCTTGCGGATAACGATTACCGTCGTTTTCTTCAGGCCCAGGCGCCGGAGACCATTCAACCGGGCCCCATTTTGGACACGGCGGGGCGTACCATTGGCCAGCACAAGGGGCTGCCATTCTACACCATCGGCCAGCGGGAGGGCCTGGGTATCGCTGCCCCGGAGGCCCTCTACGTCATGCAGATAGACGTGGCTCGCAACGCGCTGGTGGTGGGCACCAAGGCGGAGTTAGGGCAACGGGAGCTGGTAGCCACAGAGGTCAACTACGTCTCTGGGCAAATTCCCGAGGGGCCTCTGGAGATCACGGCTAAGATCCGCTACCAGGCCGTCGAGGCCGAGGCTCTACTCACTCCGCTCGAAGATAGCCGGGCGCGAGTGACCTTCGCCCAGCCGCAGCGGGACATCACACCGGGACAGGGTGTTGTCTTCTATCAAGGTAAGACTGTACTCGGTGGAGGGATCATCAGTTAAAATGCGGATACTTCTTTCTCCTTCTCTGATCTTATCCCTAATCATCGCCAGCACCTACGCTGCCATTTTCAACCTATGGCAGGGAGGGAGCGCCAGGGACCTGCTGATCTATCTGCTGGCCTGCTGGCTGGGCTTCGGGATAGGGGAGCTGGTAGGGGACTTTCTGGGTCTGGACATCCTGATGATCGGCCAGATCCATGTCTTGGAAGGAACTGTCGGGTCTGTGCTGCTTCTGGGCCTGGCCAAGTGGTTAAAAGCGTGAGGGTTCGTTTTTGACTATCGCCTTAGCGTGTGATATAATAGTGCATGATCAAGGCCAATTAAGGAGAGAGCAACGTGAACGAACATGAGAAGAAGAACTTCCAGATAGTACTTATCGGCATCTTGGTGGCCGTAATCGTGTTGTTAGTGGTAATGAGCTATTTCCTCTTCAAGGCGCCAGAAGCGACAGCCACCATTCGGGACATTTCCATCTTCATCCTCGCCCTGGAGTCCCTCGTGGTGCTGCTGCTCTTGGGAGTGGTCATCGGCATGCTGTGGTGGTTGATCCAGACCTTGGAGAGAAAGGTAACGCCGATCCTCGATTCCACGAAAGAGACGGCTAACACCGTGAGCGAGACGGTCAACACCGTGCGGGGGACGGCTACTTTCGTGAGCGACACCGTGGTCTCGCCGATCATCGAGGTGAGCAGCTATGTACATGGAGTGAAGAGTGCCATACTGGTGCTGACCAGATTACGAGGTAAGCGCACTGACTAAAACGTACCACTAACTTTGAGAGAGGAGGGATTTGCAATGGCTAACAACAATGGGAGTGCCTGGTTTGTAGCTGGGTTTATCGTCGGCGGGCTGGCAGGGTTTGCGGCGGGCTTGCTCCTGGCCCCTCAACCCGGCGAGGAGACTCGGGCGCGGCTCAGTGAGAGGGGCATCGAGCTCAAAGGCCGGGCCGAGGAAGCGGCATTGGAGGCCCGGAAGAGAGCCGAAGAGATTCGGGAGAAGGGCCAAGTTATCGTAGAGGAGAAGAAAGGCCGACTCGAGGAGGCCATCGCCGAAGGCAAAGAGGCCGCGGCCAAGAAAAAAGAGGAGTTGGTGGCCAAGCTGGAGGAGGCCAAGGGCAAGGTCACAGCCGAGGCTGAGGCCTAACGTCTCAGCTCCTCGACTATTTGCCGTCTCCTCAATTTGAATAGTTTCCTGCTTGGGTGTCGCTAAACCATTGCCGGGTTGTTGAACCCTGAAAGGGCAAGGTGTGCTAAAAGCACTCTGAAACTGAGCGCCTTTCAGGGTGCTTTGCTCTTTCAGCCATTTGGGTGAGGGCTTTGACTGAGCAGCGCGACTGGCTCGCCGGAGTCTCAGTCGAAATCCTCAACCAAGGCCCGATGGGGCTTGGCCGCCACACTGCAAGAGCACGAGCCATATCCTTCAGGCCAAAAACAAGAAAAATGGGTAGACGAGAGAAGTTTGTCATTTGTGTTAGCAACAACAACCCAGAATCGCTGATTGTCGGTAGGGTATATCGCACATTGCCAGATGAAGACGCGGCCGAGCATAACCTAATTCGTGTCATTGATGAGACATATGGCGAACCTGGCTCAGAAGACGGCTATCTCTATCCGACATCAATGTTTGTACCTATCGAGTTGCCAAAAGTGGCTGAGCGGATGCTGATGTCAGCGGGTGCCTGGGCGCAGCAACCCGCCTAACATGCGTTCTGCCGTGGCATCCACTCGATGCGTGGGACACAGCGTACAGCACCATCCTGTGGTCACGGAAATAAGTGCTTGTTGGTTGTTTTCAGCAATGGAGTCAAGAAGGTCTACGATTGTAAACCACTGCCTGAAAACGAAATCTTCAGTCCCTTGACCGATGATGTGCTGTTTAGGTGCGTCAAGACTGACCACGGTGGTTATGGAATAAGCTGGAACGACGAGATAGACCTGAGTGAATCGGAGCTGTGGCTACGTGGCGTGCCAGCGGCATAGCGACAACACTCAAGAGGGAGACTCTCAAATGAGACAAGCGGGGCAGATCGTACTGTTTCGGTTTCCCGTTGGCCAAAATTGTTGAGCCATCCTGGAAATAGGATGGCTCTTTTGTTGTTCGCCTAATACCCCTTAGACGAAAAAAGGTGGGGCTTCGTTTGGTATGAAACCCCAGTGGGGGCCTAGCTATCAAACCCCAACCGACGACAGGAGTTTGATGACTTTAGGCAGCATGGGCAGCAGGTCGCCAGCCACCATGCCTGCCCCACCTAGCTCCCTTCGGACCAGTTCCCCCGCCAGCCCGTGAACGTAGGCCCCGACCAGGGCGGCATCGAAAGGTGTCAGGCCCTGGGCCAGGAAGCCGACGATGGCCCCCGCCAATACGTCGCCGCTGCCCGCCGTGGCCAGGCCCGGGTTGGCGAAGGGATTGATTACCACTCTCCCCTCAGGGCCAGCGACAACCGTGTAGGCTCCTTTCAGGAGTACGACCTGACCCCACTTCTCAGCCATCTGCCGCGCCACCCCCAGCCTGTCGGCCTCGATTTCACCTACCTTGAGCCCTGTCAGTCGGGACATCTCGCCGGGGTGAGGGGTGAGGATGCTCGGCCCTTTGAGATCTTCCCACCAGTTGGGGGTATCGGCCAGAGCGTTCAGGCCGTCGGCATCTACCACCATCGGCGGCAGCGAAAGCTTCCCCTCCTTGCCCTCCTCTCTGGCCAGGAAACCGATGCGCCCTCTTTTGCCTGGCTCTACATTCAGCAACTGCTGGACGAATTGTACCGTCTCCTTCTCACGACCCAGACCTGGCCCCAGGAGGAGGGTATCGTAATCGGGGATCCTCTCGCCTAATACTTTGATGGCATCGGGAATGAGGACGCCCATGTCCTGGGGCAATAGGAGGAAGGTGACCTCGCTGAGCTTGGAGGCCAGGATGAAGTGGATGCTTTCGGCCAGGGCCAAGGTGACTAAGCCAGTTCCCACCCGTGTAGCCGCAGCGCTGGCTAAGTACGCCGCTCCGGTGTAGTTGACCGAGCCGGCCACCA